>JANMYF010000168.1:0-3347 GCA_031381685.1 Acidimicrobiia bacterium | reverse complement strand
GCAACTCGAACTCACGCTCATCGTCGCCCGGATTTCGCAGCGCCTCGACATCGTCTACCCGGGCGACGAGATACCCCGTCCACGCGGCTTGGTCGTGAACCGTCCGGTCGGCGGCGCTCCCGCGGTCGTGACCCCCGCTGGGAATCGCACCTGTCGGACAACCGGTCGGGCGTGAGGGTTGTTCGACGCACACCGCGCCTCGAACAACCAACGCTCGTCGGCCCGTTTCTCTCGAAGTATCGAACCAATGAAGGAGCAGCTGTGCCTCGATCCAAACCTCTTTGCCCGCTTCGACGTCGCCGCCGCACGATCGCCGCGATGACTCTGACGTGGCTGACCCTGTCGGCCACGGCACCGTTGATCGCTCTCAACGCCGGTGCGCAGAACGGTCACGTCGCTTCGCTGTCGCCCAACGCCAGCGCCGTTGGACCGACCGCCTTGCATGACTCCGCCTTTCGCGGCGCCGTGGTTGAAGTCCGAAGCATCGACGTGCCGCTGACGTCGCTCACCCTCATGATCCTGAACGCGACGGCGATGCCCGAGGTCGCCCGCGGACGGGTTCTCGGCGCCCATGTCCACACGCGGGGATGCACCGACGATCCTGCTGCTTCCGGGCCGCATTACGTGCACCCGAACGGCGACCACGCCAAACCGCTCGCCACGCGTGAAGTCTGGCTCGACGTCAGAATCGACAACCGCGGAACCGGCGTCGCCTTCGCCCTGTTCGACTGGCGAATCCGCAGAGGCGATGCCAACTCCGTCGTGGTCCATGCCGAACCGACCAACCCGACGACCGGCGCAGCCGGACCGCGGTTGCTCTGCACGAGCATTCCCCTTGGCCAGTAGCGGTGGAAATCAGTCAGGTAACGGATGCGTGAGCCGCCTTCGATCCGTACCATCGTCTCTATGAACCATCTGATCAGCCAACCAGGGACCCGGGGACACGACGTTGTGACGCACGCAATCCTGGCCGCAGGCTCTTGGGGCGTTCTCGGGCTGTTGGCCATCTACCGCGAGTTCGGCACGGGCGACGAAGGGTGGCGTGGTGCCTACATGCTGTACACCGTCTCGCTGCTGCTGGCGATCGTTGCCGCGCTTGTCTCGGTTGCCTCGGCAACGGGTTCGAAAGGAGTCAAGGGCCGACCGTTGGCGACGTGTCTGTGTGCCCTTGCCGCATTCTCGGCGGTGATCGCCTGGGCACAGCTCCTGTGGGCAGTGCTGCTCGCGCTCGCGGTGGCCATCCTCGCCGCCACTGGATCGCGGCTGCGTCGAGAGGCATTCGTGGTCGCCGCCGGGCCGCTGGGCGGCCTTCTGGTGTCGATCGTAGGGGTCAATCTGAAGCTCGGCGATCGGGGCTCGTATGGCGACTATCCCACGGCGCAGACGGCCGGCGTGGTGTTCGGAAGCCTGCTCACGGCAGCGGCACTCGTGCACTTCGCTTGGAGGGCTCGTCGAATGGTGCCGATCGCCTGACGCGCGCACGTAGCATCGGCTCGGAGGCGCACATGCCCATCGACGGGCTCGTCACGGTTGCGTTCGTTGACGTCGAAGGCTCCACCGCGCTGATCGACCGGCTCGGAGATTCGGCTGGCACGCCGGCGGTCCAGGGTCAGATCGACCGCATACGCAACCTCACCGCCGACTACAACGGCTTCGAGGTGAAGTCACTCGGCGACGGCCTCCTCGTCACCTTCACCTCACCGAGCCAGGCGGTCAGATGGGCGCTGGCATGCCAGCGGGCCCTCGCCGGCTCCGCTCCGGCGGTACGGATCGGGATCAACACCGGTGAGGCCGTGTCCGCCGATGGCGACCCGATCGGTGCCGCCGTGAACGCCGCGTCGGGGATCACGGGCCGTGCGGCTGGCGGAGAGGTGCTCGTCTCCGATGTCGTGCGCCAGTTGACGGCGAGCACACACGGGATCGATTTCCATGATCGGGGCAAGCTCAAACTCAAGGGGTTCTCCGACCGCTGGCACCTTTGGGCAGTGAGCGACGACTCGAGCGGCACGCGACAGCGCGTCACATTGGGACGAACCTTCGAGCAGGACGTGCTCACGCGGCTGATTGCCGCCACGGCCGCGGGTGTCGGTTCGGCAGTGCTCATCGAAGGTGAAGCCGGAATTGGGAAGTCGCACCTCGCCTCGCTCGTCGCCGACGAGGCACGCTCGGCTGGTCTTGTCCTCGTCGAATGGACTGCCGACGAGATCACTCGACGCGCCGGCGCCCTGGCTCACGTGATAGCCGGCCATCCGCTACTAGAGCGGGCAGATCAGCGAGATCTCCAAGACCTGTTGCGCAGCACCGACTCGCAGGAAGATCCAGGCGATCGCAGCTTTGCGGTCATCGAGGCGTGTATCGACGCAGTGGAGAATCTGAGGAAGCGAGCGCCTGTTCTCGTCATCGCCGAGGACTTGCACTGGGGGGATGACTTGTCGCTGGCGGTGATTCGCGCCATCACCACGCGTGCGGGGATCAGTGGTGCCGCGATGGTCGCGACCCTCCGACCGACCCCACGCCCAACGGCGCTCGATCGACTGGAAGAACTTGTTGGGGGCCGCAGCGGACAACACCTCAGGCTCGGCGCGCTCGATGAGACCGACGTCTACGGACTCGCCACCGCGCTGACCGGTGCCTCTCCGAGTGCCCTTCTGCGGAAGTGTCTGGACGCTACCGCCGGCAACCCGCTGTTCGTCACGGAGATGATCCGGTCGTTCGATGACGAGGGTCGGCTGCGCGTCGGATCCGGTGTTGCCGACGTTGTGACCCCGGAGATCCCGGCCGGGCTCCACGCAACGGTCCGTCGCCGCCTGGCCTCGCTTCCAGCCGAGACGTCGGCGGCGTTGCGGCTCGCGAGCCTTGTCGGCACGAGCTTCTCGCTGGGGGAAGTGGCCGCCGTTGCCAATCGATCGGTCATTGATATCGCCGGCGACCTCCGCGAAGCCTCGCAGGCCGGCCTGATCATCGGCGACGGTGAACGGCTGACGTTTCGCCACGACGTGGTGAGGGAGTCCGTGTACGCCAGCATGCTGCCGGCAGAACGGCGCGACCTGCACCGCGCCGCCGGGGCTGCTCTCGCTCGAAACCAGTTCCCAACACAACAGATCGCCTGGCAATTCGCCCGTGGCGCCGTGCACGGCGACGTTGTGGCCGTCGAGTGGCTCGACCGCGCTGGCACCGAAGTGCTCTCTATCGCGCCCGCCGCAGCCTGCGACCTGTTCGAGCGGGCCTTGGAACTCGCCCCGTCGACGTGGCAAGGACTGGGCTCCATGCAGGCCCGGATGATCGAGCCATTGGCGTGGTGCGGGCGGTTCGACCGAGCAAGCGAGATCGCGTCGGCGGTCCTGTCC
>JANMYF010000151.1:0-12858 GCA_031381685.1 Acidimicrobiia bacterium | reverse complement strand
CGCTTGAAGCTTCCTGTGAGTATTGATCCCATCGATACTCACGGGTACTGTCGGAACATGGTCATTGAGCAGCTCACGTTCGACGTCGATCCCGCAATCCGCGAGCAGTGGATGGCGGTGGAAGAAACGACCTGGAGTCGGTACCTCGAGCAGCGCCCCGGGTTCGTCAAGAAGGAGCTGTGGATCGAGCGCGGCAACCCCGGCCAGGTGCACGCGATCATTCACTGGGAGAGCGAAGAGCTCTGGTACACGATTCCCCCCGAGGACATCACGCGCGTCGACGCGGAGATGGGCGAGTGGTTCCGCGACGGCAAGATGAAGGTGTGGGAAGTCCTCCGCGAATGCTGAGGCGGCGCTGCTGACCGACACCTCTCGAGTCGCCGCCTATCGGGCGGCGATCGCTGCCCGATAGATCCGGATCGCTTCAAGCGCGGACTCGACCATCTGGGGAATCGGGTCTCCGTCGACGAGGGCGAGACCGATGCTCTCGGGATGGTGGCGTTCGACCAGATCGACCAGTCCGGCAGCCACCGCCGTCGGATCGCCGCACAACGACGTCGGGTCGCTCGGTGCATCGGCGCGGAACCGGATCGACGGATACATCGCCACATGGATCGGTCGTACCGATCGCGCCCATTCGACCGCGGTACCCAACGAGTCGAGGACCCACGACGAGAAGAACACCCCGTCGGCCTCTCGGGAGGCGAGCTTGTTGATCTGCTCGCCGCGTGAGCCGACGAAGATCGGTACGGAGCGACCAGGGGCGGCGTGGGCCGGTGGCTCGTAGAGGTCAGACGGTTGTCGCTCGATGACGGATCGGGCGGTGCGGATCGCGTCCCGGAGCAAAGCCACGGGCTTCTCGGGCCTGAGCCCGAAGGGATCGAGTGAGAGCTCGCCACCGACTCCGAACCCGAGCATCGCCCGGCCGCCGCTGAGTTCATCGAGCGTGGCGATGCTCGACGCCATAGCTCCGGGGTGGCGGATCATCGGCGAGGTGATGCCGACGCCCATCTTCACGTGGGTGGTCTGCGGTGCGGCAGCGCCGAAGACCACGATGGGCTCACGGGACACTGCTTCGTCGGCGATCCAGCACTCGTCCAGTCCGGCGCGGTCGGCGCTGATCACGGCATCGAGGAGATGCTGCGCCGGTGCGTCGGGGAACATCCAGATGCCGACGCGTGGAAAGGTGTGGTGTTCGCTCATCGTGGACTCCTCGTCCGCTCCTGGGCCTCGCCGCGCGTCGCCGGGAGTGATGACTGTTCTATCCGCTGTTCGGACCGAACGTTTGACGGAGGGAGGACGTTGCCTCTGGTCAGGCTGCATGACCGATCCGGCCAACGACGGCCTCGGTCGTCGTTGGGTCTCGTTCGTCGATCCTTCCGGATTCGACTGGCTCTACCTCGCGGCGTGAGGCGGCGCTGCGGCTACTGACCCTGGGCGCGGTACTTCGCTTCGACGGCTTCCTTCAGCGGGCGCCACCACGCCTCGTTTTCGCGGTACCAGCCGATGGTCTGGGCGAGGCCGTTTTCGAAGTTGGTGTACTGCGGTTTCCAGTCGAGCTCGGCGGCGATCTTCGACGCATCGATCGCATAGCGCTTGTCATGGCCGGGGCGATCGTTGACGTGGTCGAAACCGTCTGCGGACTGTCCCATCATCGTGAGGATCAGCCGCATCACGGAGAGGTTGTCGCGCTCACCGTCCGCTCCGATGAGATAGGTCTCGCCGCGTCGGCCCTTGGCGATGATGTCGAGAACCGCGGCGTTGTGATCGTCGACGTGAATCCAGTCCCGGACGTTCTCGCCGGTGCCGTAGAGCTTCGGAGTGATCCCCGACAAGACGTTGGTTATCTGGCGCGGGATGAACTTCTCGATGTGCTGACGCGGTCCGTAGTTGTTCGAGCAGTTCGAGATCGTGGCATCGATGCCGAAGGACCTGACCCAGGCACGGACGAGGAGGTCGGAGCCCGCTTTCGTCGCCGAGTAGGGGCTCGACGGGTTGTAGGGCGTGGACTCTCTGAACTTGTCCGGATCGTCGAGCTCGAGGTCGCCGTAGACCTCGTCGGTCGACACGTGATGGAACCGCTTGCCGTGGGCGCGCACGGCTTCGAGCAGGCGGAAGGTGCCGATGACGTTGGTCTCGACGAATGGCCAGGGGTCAACGAGGGAGTTGTCGTTGTGGCTCTCGGCGGCGAAGTGCACGACAACGTCGTGGTCGGCGACAAGTCGGTCGACGAGGGAGTCGTCAGCGATGTCGCCGATGACCAGTTCGATGGAATCGAGCACACCGGCAAGGTTCGTGTCATTGCCGGCGTACGTCATCTTGTCGAGCACGGTGACCCGATCGGCGACGCCCGTGTGCCGCAGGAGATGTACGAAGTTCGAACCGATGAACCCGGCTCCACCGGTGACAAGCAGGTTTTGCGACATGGCTCCAGACTAGGAGTGCCGTGAGGTCACGAAGTGGTCCGCACGCTCTCCCGTGATGAGCCACATGTCACCGCTTGCGGTTGGTCTGCGTGGTCGCAGCGATCGCTGCGCCGACGATGCCGGCGTCGTTCCCCAACTCGGCGACGACGACCGGTGTGCGGGTCTTGAGCTTCGGCACCCACTTCTCGGCATCGTTGACGACGCCTCCCCCGAGCACGATCACCTCGGGCCAGATCATCGCCTCGACCCGTGCGAGATAGGCGTTGACCCGCTCGGTCCACTTCTTGAAACTGAGGTTCTCCCGATCACGCACGCTGGCCGCGGCGAAGCGTTCGGCATCGTTGCCTTCCATGCGGAGATGACCGAACTCGTTGCCGGGAATGGCCACACCCCGATATGCGAGACCTGAGCCGATGCCGGTTCCGAACGTGAGCATGAGGACCAAGCCCTCGGCGCCGCGAGCCGCGCCATAACGAATCTCCGCGAGCACGGCGGCCTGGGCGTCGTTGATGACCGTGAACGGCCGCTTGCACGCTTCCTCGAAGAATGCGTCGGCGTCGCGTCCGAGCCAGCCGTGGTCCATGTTTGCTGCCGTATGGGTGATGCCGTCCCACACCACTCCCGGGTACGTGCACCCGACGGGGCCGTTCGCCGAGGTCATCGTCGAGAAGTGACGCACGATGTCGTTCACCACGACGCCGCATGCTTCGGGTGTCGCCGGCTGGGGAGTGTCGATGCGGAGGCGATCGTTGGCGAGCCGCCCTTCGTGGAGGTCGACCGGCGCGCCCTTGATGCCACTGCCGCCGATGTCGATCCCGAGAACGAGGTGGTTTGCCGCGGCGCGGATGTTCGCCGCCCGTGTCGATGTCGCCCCTTTCGTGTCGGCCTTGGGTGCACCCTTGACGGAGGTGGGCTTCGCCTCGGTCTTGGCGGGCGGCTTCTTTGCCTTGCCGGACGCGGCCTTCTTCGCTGCGGATGTCGCGGATCCGGCTTGTTGGGCTGCCATGTCGGCAATCCTACGGGTCTCGGTGGCAACCGGCGCAGGTGGCGGCCTACCGTCGAAGGGTGCTGCTTGATTCGTCGTCGGCCGAAGCCAACATCAGAACCTTCGTGAAGATCCGCGCATCCCTCGAACCGGTGGATGTGGTGACGTGGTTCCGCGGTCCGGTCTATGCCTACCTTCCGGGCGTTGGTAGCAAACATCTCTTCAATCTGGACGGATTCAACATCGGCCGCGCGGTCGAAGCCGACGGTGGGTACGACTTCTTGTCGCGCGAAGCGGTCTTCTACCGTGACCCGACCACGGACGAGGTCCTGACGTCGTGGACGAATCCCATCACCTCCGAGGTCAACGAGGTGCTGCACATCTGGAACGACCCCGTCAACGGTGGCTTCAAGCTCAACGGACCGCGAGGGCCGTGGACCCTCCGGCCCGAGATCTGGAACGACGACGTGCACTTCTCGACCGACGTCTTCCTTCAGTACCCGAATCCGCTCCAACCCGAAGCCTGGCCCCGGGAGTCCGGGGGGCCGATGTATCAGGGCGCCGAGCTCGTCCGCTTCATCGCCTCACGTTCCGCGCTCGAGGACGATTCGCCGATGGCTCCGTGTCACATCTCCTGGGTTCGCCTCGGCCCGTGGCTGCCCTGGATGTTGATGGGTGCGGCCCAAACGGGTCACCTCGTGTACCACACCGGTGGCAAGAAGCTCATGGGCGGTTACGGCGAACTGCCTGCCGACATCCGCGCCAAGGTGGAGGCAGAACGTCCCGAGTACATGTTCGCGCCCAGATCGGTGAGCGGACCGAACGAGACGAGCTGGACCTTCTACGCGAAGGAGCGCCGTCCGGCGCCCTCGAAGAAAGTGGACTAGGCCTGCAGAAAGCTGGTCAGCGCGGCGACGAAGAGGTCGGCGTCGGCAGCACCGCAGAGCTCTCGCGCGGAGTGCATGGAGAGCATGGCGCAGCCCACGTCGATCGTCTCGATGCCGAGGCGCGTCGCCGTGATGGGCCCGATGGTCGAACCGCACGGCTGGGAGTTCTTCGAGACGAAGACCTGCACGGGCACATCGGCGCGTTCGCATGCTGCCCGGAACCGAGCGGCTCCGACGGCTGACGTGGCATAGCGCTGGTTCACGTTGACCTTCAGGACGGGGCCGCCGTTCGGGACAGGACGATGTCCGGGCTCGTGTCGATCGGCGTAGTTGGGATGCACAGCGTGGGCCATGTCCGAGGACACACAGTTCGAGTGAGCAAGAGCTCGTGCGCGCTCGTCGGTCGTGAGCCCGTACGCGCTCGTCATACGGTCGATCACCGTCTCGAGGAGTGGACCCGCCGCCCCCGTCGTCGAGGCGGACCCGACCTCCTCGTGATCGAAGAGGGCAACCATCGGGACGGGACCCCGAGGTGTGCTCTGCCCGCTCACGAGCGCGTCGATCGCCGCCCAGCAGGAGAACTGATTGTCGATCCGTGCGCTCACGACGAACTCGTCGTCGAGACCAAGAAGTCCGGGCGGCGTGATGTCGTGGAACATCAGGTCATGGGCGAGGACATCGGCGTGAGGTACTCCTGCCTGAGCGGCGACCCATGCGACGAAGGCGTCGCCGGCGAACTCGCCGAGCCCGACCATCGGAAGGACGTGAAGCTGCTTGTCGAGCACGAGTCCCTTCTCGTTCACCTCGCGGTCGAGGTGGATCGCCAATTGCGCGACCCGGCCGATCGCCTTGTCGATCCGAACCAACACGCTTTCGCCGTTCCTCAGGACGAACCTGCCCGAGACCCCGAGGTCGCGGTCGAGCCAGGAATTGAGGAGCGCGCCGCCGTAGATCTCCACGGGAACCTGGCGGTACCCCACGCTCGCGATCGAAGCATTCGGCTTCACGCGCAAGTTAGGAGAATCAGTATGTGCACCGATGATATGGAATCCTGACCCGGCAATGTCGGTCTGATCAGAGATCCACGCGACCAGCGCGCCGCCACGTTCCACGAAGCATCGTCCGGACACATCGCTCCACGCCTCGCTCTCGCTCAGCGCACGAAATCCTGCGGCCTCGAGCCGACGCCGGCCCTCGGCTACGGCGTGAAACGGCGAAGGCGATGCGTGAAGAAAGCCGAGAAGCGATTGGAGCTTGGACGAGTAAGTCATAGCGATGCCGCACAGTCTGCCAAGCTCTCTAACGTGATGGAGCACACGACCGAGAAATGGTTCGGTGCCGCGACGCCGTGGTGACGAACGCCGGTGGTGTCCGCGACAACTACGCCGCGCACCCTGAGGGAGCGGAAGGCTGGTACCGCGAATCGGGATCGTCGTATCGCAATCCTCATGAGGACTCGATCGTCGAGGTGCTCGGTCTGGCCGTTTCGTGGTGGCCCTCGGTCTTTGCCGCCCAGGTCCTCGATCTCTCGTGCGGAAGCGGTGAGGTGACGCTCGGGCTCATGGCCGCGGGTCTACCGATCGAACGGATCCGCGCCTGCGACCCCTACACCGGCGAGGCGTATCGGACGCGCGTGGGGCGGGTCTGTGAAGCGCACTCGTTCGCCGATGTCGCGAACGGCGCACTCGAAGGCCGGTCGTACTCCGGCATCGTGTGTTCCTACGCGCTGCATCTCTGCGAACCGTCTTGGCTTCCCCTTGTCTGTCACGCCCTTGCGTCGGTCTCCCCCTCATTGGTGATCGTCACTCCGCACAAGCGTCCGGAGATCCCACCGTCGTTCGGCTGGGAACTGGCCGACGACCACCGCGACATCGCCCTTCGAATCCGTCTGCGGCTCTACGAACGGATCGGCTGATCTCCGACGCTGAGCGGACCGTCTCGAGGTCTCGGGCAGTATCGTTCGAGGCCGTGTCGCTGACGGATGACGATGTGCTGGCGCTCTTCGCCGAAACGGGAGCGCTGCTGCGTGGCCACTTCGTGCTCACCAGCGGTCGCCATGCCGACACCTACTTCGAGAAGTTCGACGTGCTGCGCTATCCGCAGCATGTCGAAGCGCTCTGCGCGCTCATCGCCCAGAAGGTCCGCGACGCCGGTATCACCGTCGACGTCGTTCTGGGGCCGACCACGCTCGGCATCGTGATGGCCTACGAGGTCGCGAAGCAACTTGGAGCGACGGCGGCCTACGGGGAGAAGGGCCCGGACGGTGCACGCTTCCTTCGACGGTCGGGACATCTCCGATCGGGCGATCGGGTTCTCGTGGTTGACGATGTGCTCACCACGGGTGGATCGATCCGCGAGTGCACGCAGCTCGTCGACTCCGTGGACGCCACACTCGTCGGCGTCGGTGTCCTCGTCGACCGGACGGGGGGCACCGCCGACTTCGGTGTACCTCTCGTCAGCGCGCTCTCGCTCGACGTGCAGAGCTGGGCGACGGAGGACGTGCCCGACTGGCTCGCATCGGTTCCGATCAGCCGACCGGGGTCGACCGGGAAGAAGTAGTCCCGCGGCTCCCGCGCCGGTTGGGCAACGCGCGACGCGCGCCCGAAGGTTCGCCGCCGCGGGTTCGGCCCGCTCAGAGGCCACCCGGTAGATTCATCCGCTATGAGCGACGTTCCCAAGCCCCACGTCAAGCCGGGTTGGACCGGCCGGTGCTTCGAAGACTTCGAAGTCGGCGACGTGTATCGCCACGCCCTCGGCCGAACGATCTGCGAGGCCGACAACATCTGGTTCACCAACCTGACCCTCAACACCAACCAACTGCACTTCAACAACCACTATTCGGAGGGCGGCATCTTCGGCCGGCCCCTCGTGAACTCCACGTTCACCGTTGCTCTGGTCACCGGTATGAGCGTGAGCGATCTCACGCAGAACGCACAGGCGAATCTGGCATGGAACGACATTCGTCTCCCCAACCCGGTGTTCGTCGGCGACACGCTCTACGCCGAATCGCTCGTCACCGACAAACGGGAGTCGTCGTCGCGGCCCAACGCCGGCATCGTGAGCGTGAAGACGCGCGGGCTCAACCAGAACGGCATCGTCGTGTGCGCGTTCGATCGCACCTTTCTCGTGGCCAAGCGGGGCCACACTCCTGACCGGTTCCCGGTCACGGACCAACCGTGGTGACCGCTCCCGCGAGTCGCCCGGTCATGCGGTCGACGCTCTATGCGCCGGGCGACCAGCCAGAGAAGCTGTCGAAGGCGGTCCTGGGCTCGGCCGATGGGGTCATCTGCGACCTCGAGGACGCCGTTGCGCCCGCCAACAAGGACGCCGCCCGGGCGTTGGTCACGGAGTTCATCCGCGTCCAGCCGGCGACCGGGCCGGGGCTCCTCGTCCGGATCAACTGGGGTGACCTTGGCATCGAGGACCTCCGGGCGCTCGTTCCCGGATGCGGGTCCGGAATCGCCGAGCTGTACGTGCCGAAGGTGTCGTCCGTGGACGAACTCGTCCGCGTCGACGCCGAACTGGACGTGTTGGAGCGGAAGGCGGGCATCGAACGCGGCTCGATCACCGTGGTCGCGCTTCTGGAGACCGCGCGCGGCATCCTTGACGCGCGGCACATTGCCGAGGCTCCGCGGGTTCGTCGGCTGGCCCTCGGTGAAGCCGACCTTTCCGCCGACCTCGGCGTCGATCTCACCCCGGGGGACGAGCGCGAGTTGCTCACCGCGCGCGCCACGGTTGTCCTGGCGTCGGCCGCCGCGAGGATCGAGCCCCCGCTGGGTCCGGTGTCGACCGACTACCGTGACCTCGACGCGCTCCGCTCCTCGACGCACCACCTCCGGCGGATGGGCTTCCGCGGGCGGGCGTGCATTCACCCCGCACAGGTCGGCATCGTCAACGAGGTCTTCACGCCGACCGGTCCCGAGGTCGAGAGGGCCGAACGGTTGGTGTGGCTCTATGACCGGGCCGTGGCGGCCGGTCAGGGAGTGATCGCCGATGACGGAGGGAAGATGATCGACGAAGCGGTTGTCCGGTCTGCACGGCGGGTCGTTGCCCAGCACGCCCACCTCAACGGTTTGTCCGGCAACGGTCATCTCGCCGGGGGCAAGGCATGAGCGGCAACATCATTGCGACCTCGGCAGGGTCGGCCCATGACAGGCATCGAGATGGTCAGTGCGGAGCGCGGACCCGTTGGATCTTTCGTCGCCTGACGTGACGGACGCTGCGTGGCGGACGGGGGTTTCCAAAAAGGAGAACAGTCGTTCCGGTATAGATGTCGTCAATATCGACTTGCTAGGGTTGGATCATTCGACGATGGGAGCTGACATGAAGATCGGTGCATTCTTTTTCGGGTGCGTAGAGATGAACGACGCGGGGGCTGGCGCGCCGGCCCCGATGGATCGTCGCTACGACAACGCTGCGTGCTGGAAAGCCACGCTGGACTACATCGACACCGCCGTCACCGCCGACCGCCTCGGCTTCGACAGCTTCTGGACGACCGAGCATCACTTCCAATACGAGGGCTACGAGGTCATCCCCAACGGCATCCTCGTCTCCGCGTGGATCGCCGCGCGCACCGAGAAGATCCGCCTCGGTGCCATGTTCAACGTTGTCCCGCAATGGAACCCGTTGCGGTTGGCCGAGGACTTCTCGACCATGCACAACCTCTCGGGCGGCCGCGGCATTCTCGGTGTGGGTCGAGGAACCGTCCCCCGGGAGCTCCTCCACCTGAATCCCGACCACGTGTCCGTCGGTTCGCAGGACAACCCCGACCAGGCAGCCGACGACATCCGCAACCGCGAGTGGTTCGAGGAGGCGATGGAGATCGTCCGCCGGTCGCTCAGCATGGAGAGGTTCTCGTACTCCGGGAAGTACTTCACGATCCCCCAACCCGGTATCCCCGATCGGGGCGCCACCGTGACCGAGCTCACGCTTATTCCGCGGCCGGTCTACCCCTACGAGATCTGGCAGGCGGTCACGAGTCCTCCAACCGTGGAATACGTACCGGTCGTCGACCACGGAGCCGTGTTCTGGAATCAGCACCCCAACTTCATCAAGCGGATGTGGGACCGTTACGGCGAGCTCCACGAACAGCATCACGGGGCCCGCCTCGCCGAGGGTGACAAGCGCATGCTGGTGGTCAGTATGCGCATCGAGGACACCCATGAGAAGGCCATTGCGTCGGCGCGCAACGGCCACGACGAGTTCTGGAAGTTCCTCGGCCCGTACGGTTGGAGCCGTGGGTACATGGGGGCCGACGGTCGGCCAGTAGCCCCGGGTCTCATTCCCACCCTCGAAGAATCGATCGAGCAGCGAACGATGCTCGTCGGAACCCCGGAAGGCGTGGCCGCCCAGGTGCAGGACTTCCGTGACCTTCTCGGTGTGGAGAATCTCACGATCTTCCCTCACCTCCTCGGTGACCCGTACTCCAAGGCCGAGGAGCAGATGGAGCGGTTCATGAGGGAAGTCCTTCCCCTCGTGAACTGAGGCTCCGGCCGCACCGACTCGTGGCCGGAAAAAGACCAGGCGTCGACCACAACACCTCGGCAAGACTGCTCTGTCGCCTAGGTCGGGAACACGTGTGAAACCTCTGGTCGTCGAGCAGGATGTCGCGTCCCTGTACTTGTACGGGATCGACGCCGTCGTCGCAGCGACGGAGTCGCTCACCGAGGAACAATGGCACTCGCGATGCTGCGGTTCGTGGTCGGCAACGAGCCTTGCCCATCATCTTCTCGGCGTGGTCGGCTGGTACGACGCCTGGCTCGACCGCGCCCTCGTCGGGACGTCGTCCCCACCCTTTCCTCGCGCCGACCTCGATCGGCGGGCCACCGATGCGCTCGTCACGCACTTCAGTCTCAGCGGGCCGGAGTCGATTGAGCTGTTCGCCGAACGTGCTCGGGACTACCTCGAACGAGCACGTGGAGCTTGGGACCTTCCGTATGGCTACCCCCTCGGCACGATCACCACGGGACTCCACGTCGGCGTGGCCGCGTGTGAGTGGCATCTCCACGCCTGGGACTTCAGCGGGCTCGACGACGAGCGCCACATCCCGAATCGCCGTCCCGGGTGTACGCGGCTGCTGTACCTGGCATCGGGCGACGCGATCGCCGCGACGAAGCGGACGCCGGCCCGCCAGTTCACTCGAGCGGTGCTCCGGGCCACGGCCGACACCCATCCATGGACAACCATCCTTCGACGCTCCGGGCGGCGCGCCTGAGGGTTTGCGAGGATTCTGCCCGAATTCGGGCAGAATCGTGGACGTGAGAGCGGGCGATCGTCAGACTGACCTCGCTGTGCAGGCCGATCGCCCGCGGGACACCCCGTTTGACGACCTCCTTGACCATCTCGTCCGCACCACCTCGCTCGACCGGGGTGAAGCGGTTCGGGTGGTGGGCGAGATCGTGGCGTTCTTCCACGAACCCCTCGACGTGTTCGTGAAACGCCGGCACCGCGACCTGCAGTCCGCCGGACTGGCCAACGCCGCGATCTACGAGCAGATCCTCGACGAACTGCGTTTCGTCCGCCTCGCTGCTCCTCCGCTCACGATGCGCCAGATTCGTCGGCTGATCTACGGCTGAACCGTCCGGTCCGGCAAACGACGTATCCGCTCCCTCCGCAGAGAGCGGGACAGAAAGAGTGTGAACGAAACATGTGTGGAGTCGTCGCCTATATCGGCAACCAGCAGTGCCTTCCGATTCTCATGGAAGGCCTCTCCCGGGTGGAGTACCGGGGGTACGACTCCGCTGGCGTTGTCGTCCACGGACCGAAGGGCCTCAAGGTCGTGAAGAAGAAGGGCAAGCTACGCGAGCTCGAAGGGGCGCTGCCAAAAACGATGACCGGGACCCTCGGTATCGGTCACACGCGTTGGGCCACCCACGGCGAACCGAATGACGTGAACGCGCATCCCCATCTCGACGCAACGGGCAATGTTGCGATCGTTCACAACGGCATCATCGAAAACGCATCCGAGCTCCGGGCCAAGCTCGAAGCTGACGGCGTGGTCTTCGCCAGCGAGACCGACACGGAGTGTCTCGCGCACCTGATCGGTCGTCGACGAGCGGCCGGAGTGTCGATCGAGGAGGCGGTGCGGGGGACGCTCGCCGAGGTCGAGGGGACGTATGGACTGGTCGTGATCGACGCGACCCAACCCGACTGCATCGTGGTTGCCCGGAACGGTTCGCCCATCATCATCGGTATCGGCGAGGGTGAAATGCTCGTCGGTTCCGACGTGAGCGCCATCGTTCGTCACACATCGCGCGTCGTCCCGCTCGATGACGGCGAGATGGCCGTGCTGACCACCGACGGGTACCGGACGTTCTCGCTCGATGCCACGCCGACGCAGAAGCGGCCCTTCGACGTGAACTGGTCGATCGAAGCCATCGACCGCGGAGGTCACGAACACTTCATGCGCAAGGAGATCCTCGAGCAGCCCGGAGCGATCGAACGGGCGCTGCGCGGTCGCATCGACGATCGGTTCGCGACAGTGAAGTTCGGTGGGATCAACCTCACGGCACGCGAGGTGCTCGACATCCGCCGGGTCAAGGTTCTCGGGTGCGGCTCCGCGTTCTATGCCGGGATGGCCGGTGCTCAGCTGATCGAGAACCTGGCGCGTATTCCCGCAGACGCCGAGCCGGCGAGCGAGTTCCGGTACCGCAACCCCGTCATCGAGTCGGACGTGCTGTACATCGCCATCAGCCAGTCCGGCGAGACTGCCGACACGCTCGCCGCCGTGACGGAGATCAAACGCAAGGGCGGACGGGTGATCGCGGTGGTGAACGTCGTCGGCTCGACGATCGCCCGCGAGTGCGACGGTATCTACATGCACGCCGGACCGGAGGTGAGCGTGGCGTCGACCAAAGTCGTCACGTCGATGATCACCAGCATCGGTCTGCTCGCGGTGTACCTCGGTCGTATCCGCGATCTCGGGCCGTCCGACGGCACCCGGCTTCTCCATGGTCTCAAGGCCCTGCCTGATCTGATCCAGCAGGTGCTCGACCAGGAGTCCCACATCAAGCAGATTGCCGAAAAGTACGCGCACGTACCTTCGATGTTCTTCATCGGGCGTAACACCGGTTACCCGATCGCGTTGGAGGGTTCGCAGAAGCTGAAGGAGATCAGCTACGTGCATGCGGAGGCGTATCCGGCGAGTGAACTCAAGCATGGACCGCTCGCGCTCGTCGGGCCCGAGTTCCCGGTGGTGTCGATCGCTCTCGACGATCCGCTGCTTGAGAAGAACCTCTCGTCGGTGCAACAGGTTCGCGCCCGCAAGGGCCCGACCATCGGCGTCGTGCAGCAGCGTGGCCAGGAACTTCACCGGTCGCACGAAGGAGGTCTGTTCGACGACGTCATCGTCGTCCCGGCGAGTGAGCCGGAATGGGCGCCTCTGCTCGCCAACGTCGCACTGCAACTCTTCTCGTATCACGCTGCGGTGGCGCTGGGTCGTGACGTGGATCAGCCCCGCAACCTCGCGAAGTCGGTCACCGTGGAGTGAGTGCACGAACGCGTTGGTGACGGGGCTGTCGGGGGGTGTTGTGCGGGGCGAAGTCGGTCACCGTGGAGTGAG
>JANMYF010000144.1:0-9130 GCA_031381685.1 Acidimicrobiia bacterium | reverse complement strand
ATGCTGATCCTCGAGACCGGCATGAACGGCGTGTTCGTCGCCCAGGATCTGATCCTGTTCTTCGTGTTCTTCGAACTCACGCTGCTCCCGATGTACTTCCTCATCGGCGTCTGGGGTGGACCGAATCGCCAATACGCATCGATCAAGTTCTTCCTCTACACGATGTTCGGTTCGGCGTTCATGCTCCTCGGGTTCCTGGCGCTGTACTTCAAGGCCGGTCGTACGTTCGACATCGACCAACTGATCGCCAACGTGCAGACCGCCGGCATTTCGTCGGGCACGCAGGCGCTGATCTTCGGCGGCATCTTCCTCGGCTTCGCCGTGAAGGTGCCGATGTTCCCGTTCCACACCTGGCTCCCCGACGCCCACACCGAAGCCCCGACCGTCGGCTCGGTGATCCTTGCCGCAGTCCTGCTGAAGCTCGGCACGTTCGGGTTCATCAAGATCGCCATTCCGATCCTTCCCGACGCGGCGAAGGACTGGGCCCCGTTCATCGGTGTGCTCGCTGCGATCGGCATCATCTACGGTGCCCTCGGCTGTCTCGCCCAGACCGACATGAAGCGGCTCATCGCCTTCTCGTCAGTCGCCCACATGGGCTACGTGATGCTTGGCATCTCGACCCTGACGAGCTACGGCATGAACGCCGCCCTCTTCGGCATGGTCGCCCACGGCCTCATCACGGGCATGTTGTTCTTCGTCGCCGGATCCGTCAAGGAGCGCTTCCACACCCTGGAGATCGCCCGCCTCGGCGGCTTGCTCGAGACCATGCCGAGGCTCGGCTGGGTGTTCGGGTTTGCGTCGATGGCGTCGCTCGGCCTCCCTGGTCTCGCCGGCTTCTGGGGCGAGTTCCCGGCGATCCTGTCGGCCTACAACCCCGCTGAGGGCCTCAATGTCGCGTTGTTCCGTGGCCTCATGATCGTCGCTGCGGTCGGCACCGTGTTCGCGGCGGGCTACCTGCTGTGGCTCTATCAGCGCACCGCCTTCGGGGTCCAGAAGGACGAGTGGAAGGGTCACCACTTCCACGATGTGCTTCCGAGCGAATGGCTCGCCTGGGCACCGTTCCTTGCCGGCATCGTCGTGTTCGGCGTCTGGCCGAGGCTCATGTACTCGGTGACTGATCCCGCAGTGCAGGTCATCACCAAGGTCTTCGGGGGCTGAGGGCTGATGTCCGCGATCGCCCACGCACTTCGCACCGCCACCGGAGGCTGATCAGCGCTCATGCTCGCCTCCGTTCTCGCTGCTGCCGAGTGGACTCGGCCGTACCTCGACTACCACGCGCTCGCGCCCGAGATCGTTCTCACGCTCGTCGCTGTGAGCATCCTGATCGCCGACCTCTTCGTCGACGAAACGCGCAAGTACCTGATCACCACATGGGCCGGCGTCGGGGTGGCGCTCGCGGCGATCCCGCTGCTCACGATCGCCGCTTCAGACGACACCACCCGTGTGATGTTCGGCGGCGGCTATGTCGTGGATCGGTATGCCCTGTTGCTCAAGGCTCTGTTCCTGGTGAGCGGCTACATCGTGTTGCTGATGTCGTCGAACTACCTCGCAGAAGGCGACTTCTACGAGGGCGAGTATTCGTTCCTGCTCGTCTGCTCGATGCTCGGCATGATCGTCATGGCTTCTGCGCGCGATCTCATCACCATCTTCGTCGCCGTGGAGACCATCGCCATCCCTTCGTACCTGCTCGCCGGTTGGCGCAAGCGCGAGTCGAAGAGCAACGAAGCGATGCTCAAGTACTACCTGCTGGGCGTCGTCGCGTCGGCCGTGATGCTCTACGGCATGTCGTTCATCTACGGCATCACCGGTGCCACCCAGCTCTCCGTGATCGCCGATTCCGTCACCGGCGAAGGCGTCACCCCGCTGTTGATCGTCGGCATCTTCCTGACCCTCGTCGGGTTTGCCTTCAAGATCTCCGCGGTGCCGTTTCACCAGTGGGCCCCCGACACCTACGAGGGCGCGCCCACGCCGATCACCGCCTTCCTTTCGGTGGCCTCGAAGACGGCCGGGTTCGTTGCGATCACCCAGATCGTGTTCGCGGGGTTTCTCGGCCGGTCCGACGTGTGGCGCCCGATCTTCTGGGTGCTCGCCGCGCTCACCATGACTGTCGGCAACCTCACGGCTCTCCGCCAGACCAACATCGTTCGTATGCTCGCGTACAGTTCGATCGCGCAAGCCGGATTCATCATGGCGCCGCTCGCCGTCGCCGGCCTCAACGGTTCGGCGACGAAGAGTGCGTTTGACGCGGTCGTGCTGTACCTGGTGGTCTACGCCTTCATGAACCTCGGCGCCTTCGCCGTGGTCATCACCGTCTCCCGCAAGACCAAGAGCGGTGAGATCTCGAGCTTCGGCGGGCTCTTCCAGTACGCACCGGGGTTGGCGATCGTCATGACCCTGATCATGGCGTCGCTGGCCGGCATCCCTCCTCTTGGCGGGTTCTGGGCGAAGTTTTTCGTGTTCAAATCGATCATCGACGCCGGCACCACGTGGCCCGTGGTTCTCGGCGTGATCGCGTCGGTCAACTCCGTCATCGCCTTCTTCTACTACGCGTCGATTCTGCGGGAGATGTGGATGCGTCCCGTGCCGCTCGACGACCGGACGCCCGTGAAGCTCCCCGCTGCACTCGTCACGGCACTGGCGATCTGCACGGTCGGCATCGTCGCCATCGGCGTCTATCCCGGCATGCTCACAAAGCTCGTCGACGTGTCGAGCACCTTCGGCGCACTGATCAAGTAGTCGGGCCCTTTCCGGGCACAGATGGAACAGCTCCGCTCGCACATACGACGGGAGGGCCCGGTTCCGTTCTCCGTCTACATGGCGGAGGCGCTCTACGGAGCCGAGGGGTTCTACACGACCGGGGGTGGTGCGGGACGGCGGCGAGATTTCATCACGAGCCCGGAGGTCGGTCCCCTGTTCGGTGCCGTGTTGGCCCGGGCGCTCGACACCTGGTGGGAGGAGCTCGGGCGACCGAGTCCGTTCCTGGTTGCCGAGTGCGGCGCCGGCCCGGGCGTTCTGTGCCGCGACATCCTCCGCGCGCATCCCGCGTGTGCGGCCGAGCTCCGTTACCTCCTCGTCGATGTCGCGGAGCCGATGCGGATGTTGCATCGGACCCATCGGCTCCCCATCGTCGCGACGTCGGATCTGCTTGGTCAGATCGACACGACAGAGGAGGGCGATCACGTGGTCGCGCCGGGGCAGGGACCGCTCGTCGCGTCCCTTGCGGCGCTGCCGGACGCCGCGCTGCACGTCGTGCTCGCGAACGAGCTCCTGGACAACCTGCCCTTCGACGTTGCCCGGAGAGGCCCGGATCGCTGGGAGGAGATCCGAGTTGGCGTCGATGATGACGGCACCTTCCAGCCGATGAGTGTGGAGCTTGACCGTGTTCGGGACGCCATCCTGTGCCGGTTGGCCCCCGACGCCTCAGTCGGATCGACGCTGCCGCTGCCGCACGGGGCGGTGTCGTGGGTCGGAGCGACCCTTGCATCGCTCGGTGCCCGCGGTGGGCGCGTTGTGGCGATCGACTACGGCGCAACCATGGCTGAGCTCGCCACGCGCGATGGCGGTTGGCTTCGGACCTACCGCGGACACGCGCGAGGGGTCGATCCCTTCTCCGCCGCCGGGACCTGTGACATCACCGCGGACGTCGCCGTCGACTTCGTCGGCCTCGAACATGCCCTGGGCTCGGTGACCACCCAACGGCAGTTTCTCGAAGAGCACGGGATCGGAGAGCTGGTCGCCGAAGCCCGTCGCACGTGGCACGAACGCGCGGCCATCGGCGACCTTGCTGCCCTAGCCGCCCGGGGCCGGGTTGGCGAGGCCGAAGCTCTTCTGGACCCGTCAGGGCTCGGGGCCTTCCTCGTTATGGAGTGGATCAAACCTTCGCGCTGAGGCTGCCCGATCCGCTCCCGATGGTCCCGCCGCAGATCGATCCTGCCCTGCCGCAGATCAAGCCTGCCCTGCCGCAGATCACCCTCGTTGCGTCAGAAACCGTCCGAAAAGGATCGATGTGCGGCACAGCGGGGCTGATGTGCGGCGGGACCGGATCAGCCGGTCGGATCGGCCGGTCGGATCGGCCGGACGGGGAGCGTCAGGAGTGGGGTGCAGCCGGGCCGGAGGAGCGTGAGGAGTGGCTCAGCCTGTGGTGCAGGCGGCGAAGAGCTGGCGTTTGAACGCGTCAGCGTCGGCCTCCCACACAACCGTCATCTTCGGTCGGCCCGAATCAGTGACGCACACCGATGCACCACGGTCGTCCTCGCCGTCGAGCGTCACATGGATCGACTCTTCAGTGGTGCGGGTGGCGATGGTCGGATCGATGGCAATCGCTGCGGTGATCGGGTCAGGCAGGTCGTAGCCGGAAAGGCCGCTGTTGAGGCAGTAGTCGTTCACGACCCGGTTGATCTCGTGGACGAACTCGCCGAGTGGGCCGAGCGTTCGGAGGTGAGTCTGATCGTCCGGGGTCATCACGGCGAACTGCCGGGAGATGTTCCAGCCCACCATGGTCTTGCGACCCGGTGCCGCGAACACGATGTCGGCCGCCTCCGGGTCACACCACACGTTGAACTCGCCGTGGGTGTTGACGTTGCCGACGAGGTCGGGGGCTCCGGCCATCATGACGGTGTGTTCGTAGCGGGTCAGAAGCTCAGGGTCCCGTGCGAGCGCGGCAGCGATGTTGGTGAGCGGACCGAGGGTCACCAGGGTGAGCGGTACACCCGCGTTCCCCGGTAGTGACAGGAGCTCGTCGATGGCGTTGTTCGATGTCGGGCTTGTCGTCGCGCCCGGCAGATCGATGTCGCCCATGCCGTCCTCCCCGTGCACGAACTGTGCCGTTTCCAGTGGCCGGTGCAGCGGAGCATCGAGACCAACGTGGACAGGCGACGATGGACGTCCGGCAGCGACGCAGCGCTCGACCGTCAGCAGCGCGTTGTTCACGGCCATAGGCAGCGGCACGTTGCCGGCCACGACCGTGATCGCCTCAACCGTCACCTCGGGGTGCATGAGCGCCATGACCAGGGCGACGGCATCGTCCGAAGCGGTGTCGGTGTCGATGACCATGTGAATCCCCATGGCCACGAAGGTAGCCGGGTACCTCGAACGGGGACCAAGCGCCCGATTCGCATCTGACGACCCGGGGGTCGTGAACCCGGAACGAAATGGGTAGCGTCAAACCCATGAGCGAGCCGACCCTTGACGCACTTCTCATCGAGAACCGGACGTTTCCCCCGCCGCCGGCGTTTGCCGCGAACTCGCTGCTGAACGACCGTCGCCTCCACGATGAGGCGGGCGCCGATTTGGAGTCGTTCTGGGCGCGCCAGGCACGAGAGCTGGTTACGTGGACGAAGCCGTTCACGAAGGTCCTCGATTGGCAGCTGCCGTTCGCCAAATGGTTCGAGGACGGAGAGCTGAACATCAGCGCGAACTGCCTCGATCGTCATGTCGCCAACGGGCTCGGTGAGCGCGTCGCCTATCACTTCGAGGGCGAACCGGGTGACACGCGAACGATCACCTATGCCGACCTTCTCGACGAGGTGCAGCGCTTCTCCGCCGCACTCCGGGCCCGGGGCGTCAAGCGCGGCGACCGCGTCGCGATCTACATGCCGATGATCCCCGAGGCCGCAGTTGCGATGCTTGCCTGCACCCGCATTGGAGCGGCACACTCGGTGGTGTTCGGCGGATTTTCCTCGGACTCACTCCGCGACCGGATCAACGACGCCGAAGCGACAGCGGTGATCACCGCCGACGCTGGTTACCGGCGTGGTTCGGCCAGCGCGTTGAAGGTTCACGTCGACGCCGCGCTTGTCGATTGCCCGTCCGTCCACTCGGTCGTCGTGGTGAACCGGTGCAACACCGACGTCACCATGACCGAAGGCCGCGACGTCTGGTACCACGACGCCATGGCCGAACAGCCGGCCGGAACGACGTTCGAGCCCGAGAGCATGCACTCGGAGGATCTGTTGTTCATCCTCTACACGTCCGGTACCACGGCCAAGCCCAAGGGCATCATGCACACCACGGGTGGCTACCTCACGCAGGTTGCCTTCACCCACCGTTACGTCTTCGACCTTCACCCGGAGACGGACGTCTACTGGTGCTCGGCCGACGTGGGCTGGGTCACCGGCCACAGCTACGTCGTCTATGGGCCGCTCGCGAACGCCGCGACGAGCGTGATGTACGAGGGCACTCCCGACACGCCGGCCAAGGATCGCTGGTGGTCGCTCATCGAGAAGTACGGCGTCACCATTTTCTACACCGCTCCGACGGCGATCCGGGCGTGCATGAAGTGGGGCGTGGAAGAACCCCGAAAGCACGACCTGACGTCGCTGCGACTCCTTGGATCCGTCGGCGAGCCGATCAATCCGGAAGCATGGATGTGGTACCAGGAGCACATCGGCGGCGGACGTTGTCCGATCGTCGACACCTGGTGGCAGACCGAGACGGGCGGCATCATGATCTCCCCGCTCCCCGGCGTCACGACCACGAAGCCCGGCAGTGCCACGTTTGCGCTCCCCGGCATCGGGGCGGAGGTCGTCGACGAAGCAGGGACCCCCTTGAGCGTCGGCGGTGGCTACCTGACCCTGAGCCACCCGTGGCCCTCGATGCTCCGGGGGATCTACGGCGACCCGGACCGCTACCAGAAGACGTATTGGTCGACCTACGCGGGGCGGTACTTCGCCGGGGATGGCGCGAAGCTCGACGACGACGGCTACCTCTGGCTGCTGGGGCGCGTGGACGACGTGATGAACGTGAGCGGCCACCGGATCTCCACCACCGAAGTCGAATCGGCACTGGTCGACCACCCATCCGTTGCCGAAGCCGCGGTGGTCGGTGCGAACGACGAACTCACAGGGCAGGCGGTGATCGCCTATGTGACGCTCAAGGGCGGCAATGCACCGAGCCCCGAACACGGCGAGCTTCTCCGTCGCCATGTCGCCGAGAAGATCGGCCCGATCGCCAAACCGAAGCAGATCGTATTCACCGACGATCTGCCCAAGACCCGTTCCGGCAAGATCATGCGCCGTCTGTTGCGCGACATGGCAGAGGGCCGTCAACTGGGTGACACGACCACCCTCTCGGACCCGAACGTGATGGCCCTGATCAAGGAGCGTGCCGCCGCATCTGCCGAGGACTGAGGTCACACTTTCGGGTCGGCGTCGCGTTGTGGGTCGATTGGTCGACGAGACTGGGGGAGTGGCCGCGCACGCTGTTGACGAATCCGAGCTCGATGAGGCGCTGAAGGCGCTCTCGTCGGAAGTCCTTCGCGGGGAGCCCGTGCCCCCGGATCTGGCCGCGCTGTGGCGTGCTCAGTACGCGGATGACGTCGATCTGCTCGATGCCTACGAGATGGTTCTGCTCGAAGGAGATGACACGGCTGACCTCTTCTCCGATTTCACCATCGAGAACGGTGTGGAGCCGGCAATCGCACGGGCCTTCGAACGGATGACCACCCAGGTACGCTGGGTTGCCGAGGTCTTCGGTGGAGAGCTGCTCGGGTACTGGGTCGGTGACCGTGGCGAACGCCGCGTCGCCGATGCTCCGGTGATCAGGTGCGATGTGGAAGGACAGTTCGAACTTGCCGGACGGACGCTCGCCGAAGCCCTTCTCGAAGGCACCGACCCCGAGGACCCTGAGGACGTCGAGGATGTCGTGAAGGAGTTTCGCCGGCTCGACATCCCCTGTCCGGTCGACAACCACGACGACATCTACGCGCGCATATCATCCTATGAGGAGCCGAACAGTGTCGTTCTCGGCTATGTGGTGGAGGAGCGCATGCGGGAGCAGTCGTGAGTGGACTGCGATACGAACCGGAGAACTGGTGGTGGCGCAAGGGCAAGCTTGCACCGAACCGGTGCGTCATCTTCGACGTTGACGGAGTTCTGGCTGACGCCACGCATCGCCAGTACCTCGTCACCGGCAGCCGAAGGAACTGGAATCTGTTCTTCGACGAGTGCGGTAAGGATCCGCTGATCGAGCCGGTTGCGGCCATGGGGCGCATGCTCGATCCGGCACTGACGGTCATCCTTCTCACCGCGCGCCCGTCGAGCGTTGCCGACATCACCCTCCAGTGGCTCGATCGCCATGACGTGCGCTGGGATCTCCTGGTGATGCGCGACTACGGCGACTACCAGCTGGCGCGCGACTTCAAGGATTACTCGCTCCACGAGCTGCGCACCTTCGGTTTCGAACCCGAACTCGCCATCGAGGACGACGAGCGCAACGTGGCGATGTTCGAACGGCGTGGCGTTCCCTGCCTCTACCACCACAGCGGGTATCACTGACGGTGGAATTGCCGAACCGCCGACGAGTCGCTTCTGGGAAGCTGGCGCGACGCCCCGTCTCCGGATGATCGCCCCTGCGGTCGACGTGATCGAGCGTTGCGCGACTGCGGCAAGGTCGGTCGTGATCGAGCGACTCAGTTCCGATCGGGCCGCCGAGGCAAGCGAAGTCCTGGTCGAGGCCTACCGGTCGGCGGACGACTCCCTCGACGACGATGGTGATCAGCTCGATCTCTTCTGGTCAGGGGAGTGGGGGCCGCCGGTGCCGTCGGCGACGATGTGCGCCCGCGAGAGCGCGGGCGGTTCGATGGTCGGCCTCTCGCTGGTGTGTCTTCTTGAGGGGTTGCCGCTTGGGGCTCGAAGAATCGCCCGGCTACGTCGTCGGCGTGCAGGACGCCGAAACCGGCCAGGGCGTGTTCCCCTTCGCGGACACCAGCGCCGGTCATCGTTTGCCCGGATGGATCCTTGCCCTGGTCACGGGATGGCGTTGCGGAGGGGCGGTGAAGCTGATGTCCGTCAATGAACTCGACACGGCGATCGCGCTGCTCAGTCCGGCGGCGGCCACGATGTTCGAGCACCCCGACCTCGATGCGTGGAAGTCGATTAGCGAATCGACCGGTCCGAATGCTCGGTTTGTTGTTCGGTTCTCCCCGGCGCCTTGACCGCCTGGGACTCCGATAACCAGGTCGCCCCGGGTTCGCGCCCACCCGAGCCGGCGTTCGTCTGGGCGGTGACGCGCTTCGTCGGAAAGCGGCAGGCGGACCCCGTGGGGTCCGCCTGTGGTGTTGGTCTCGGAGTGGGCCGGGAAGGATTTGAACCTTCGAAGATCGCTCAGCAGATTTACAGTCTGCCCCCGTTGG
>JANMYF010000141.1:0-24248 GCA_031381685.1 Acidimicrobiia bacterium | reverse complement strand
GTGTTCGACAAGGTGTCCGAGAACGAGAAGGTCATCGGTCCGACCGGGCGGCTTGCCTACACCGACATCGTGAACCTCTCGATGAACCAGGTGCTCATGCGATCGCTGAACACCTCCTTCGTCGCCGTGCTCCCCGTCCTTTCGCTGCTGATCATCGGCGCCGGCGTCATGGGGGCGACTGCGCTCGGCGATTTCGGCCTCGCGTTGTTCATCGGTCTGCTCACCGGTGCGTACTCGTCGATCTTCGTCGCCTCGCCGATCCTGGCCTGGATCAAAGAGCGTGAGGAGCGCTGGACGAGCCTGCGCAAGCGCCTCGGGGGCGCCGATGGTGTCGTCACCGCGGAAGAGGGCGCCATCGCCCGCGCCTCGATCGGTCGGACGCTCTCGGCCGGCGGCGACATCTCGACCGGCGCCGCCAAGGCGGCGGCGAACGCCGCCAAGGCCTGGGAGGGCGCAACGCCGCGTCCCCGCAAGCAGGGCAAGAAGCGCTGAGGCTTGCGGGGCGTGCTGGGCCCGATACGAGTCAGCCGCCAGTAGGGTCGTTCCCTGGTATGGCGACTCTGGTCTGTTTTCACGCGCACCCCGACGACGAGTGCATCAACACCGGCGGCTCCATCGCCCGGGCGGCGGCCCAAGGCCATCGCGTCGTTCTCGTCGTCGCCACCGGTGGTGAGTGGGGTGAGAAGCCCGATGACCTGGCCGACGGCGAATCGTTGGCAGATCGGCGGGCCAAGGAGGTCGCGGCTTCAGCGGCCGCGCTCGGCGCCCATCGGGTGGAGTTCCTCGGCTACGAGGACTCCGGCATGACGGGCTGGGAGCAGAACGCCAATCCGGGCTCGTTCATGAACGCGTCGATCGACGAGGCGGCATCGCGGCTCGCCGCGATTCTCATCGAGGAAGACGCAAGCACGCTTACGATCTACGACTGGCACGGGGGCTACGGCCACCCCGACCACATCGCCGTGCATCTCGTCGGCAATCGTGCCGCCGAATTGGCCGGCACGCCCTTCGTCTACGAAGCCACGATGAACCGCGATGCGATGATGCGGTTCTTCGCCGGCCTCAAGGAGATGGGCATCGACCCGGGCTGGGACCCCGAGACCGGCACGGACGACGGCACGCCCGTCGGCACCCCGGAGGCCGAGCTCACGATGGCGGTCGACGTGAGTGCGTTCCTCCCGCAGAAACGCGCCTCGATGGCTGCGCATCGCAGCCAGATCTCCGACACCTCGTTCTTCCTGCAGATGCCCGATGAGGCGTACTTCACGTCGTTCGGCACCGAGTGGTTCCGACGCGCCAAGCCGTCACCGACCTCCGTCGGGGTCGACGAAGTCTGGTTCGGCGGTCTCGGGTGAGCATCCCGCTGCACGTCCACTCGTACGGGACGACGGACGGTCCGCCGCTCCTCGCGCTCCACGGGGTCAGCGCCCACGGCCGGCGGTTCGCGCCGATGGCTTCCAAGGCGTTTCCGTCCTTCCGGGTGATCGCCCCCGACCTCCGTGGCCACGGCCGCTCACCGGCCGGCGAGGACGGTCGCGCGGTGCGTATCGAGGATCACCTCGACGACCTCGTCCGGGTCCTCGACGATGAGGGCGTCGGTGCGGTCACCGTGGTCGGCCACAGCTTCGGTGGGTGTCTCGCCGCTCATCTGCTCGCCAGAGCCCCCGAACGCGTGGCGTCGCTCGTGCTGCTCGACCCCGCCATCGGCCTGCCATCCGAGCAGACCTCCGCTCTCGCCGACGGGATGATCTCGGGTGCTCGTGGCTACGACACCCTCGACGAACTCGTCGAAATCCGGCGCGCCGGGCGAAGCGCGGCAGCGGTGCCCCATGCCGATTCCGACACACGGCTTGCCGCCGTCCGCGTCACCGACGGCTGGCGGACGCCATGGGACCCGGCGGTCGTGCGTCAGGCGTGGGCCGAGATGTCCCGTCCGCTTCCCGTCCTCCCGGTTCCCCGGCCCACGCTCCTGCTCGACGCGGTGCAGGCTCAGTTCGTCGGTCCCGCTCAGCATGAGCACTTGGCGTCCCAGCTCGGCGAGGCGCTCCGCGTCGAGCGGCTCGACCTCGGCCACATGCTCTTCTGGGACGACTTCGACACGGTGTGCACGCTGATCTCCGCCTTCGTGGAGCCGATGGCGTCGGTCGGGCCATGACGGACCTGGAGTTCCTGCGCAGCCGCATCCGCGACATCGACGACTTCCCCAAGCCGGGCATTACGTTCAAGGACCTCACCCCACTGCTCCGCGACCCGTCGTCCCTCGGCCTCACCCTCGACCTCCTCACGGAACCGTGGCGCGACCAGGGGATCACCGTCATCGCCGGCATCGAGGCGCGGGGGTTCCTGCTCGCCCCGATGGTTGCCGAGCGCCTCGGCGTCGGGATGGTTCCCCTGCGTAAGCCGGGCAAGCTGCCGTGGCGCACGGTGGCGGAGATCTACGACCTGGAGTACGGGACCGACACCTTGGAGATCCACGAGGATGCGGTGACCCCGGCCGACCGGGTGCTCCTGATCGACGATGTGCTGGCGACCGGCGGCACGGCCGGCGCGGGGCTCCGCTTACTGCGCCGGGTCGGCGCCGAGGTGGTCGGCTGCGCGTTTGTGATCGAGCTGAGCTTGCTCGCCGGGCGCGGGCTACTCGACGCCCCGGTGACGTCCGTCCTCGAATACTGACCGGCGCCGCCGAACAGCGGTGGACGGCGGCCGGGATGGGTCAGCAGGTTGCCGTAACGTAGATCTATGAGTACCGCGCCGACCTCGACCCGCAAAGCGGCCGCGGCGAAGAAGCATGATGCTGTGAGCGACACCGTCGACCCGCTCGACCCGGCCTTGATCACGGAGCTGCTAGCGGAGTTCCGCCGCCACCATCCGAAGGCGCCGACCAATCGGATCGAGAAGGCGTTCGAGATGGGCGCTCTGGCCCACCGCGAACAGAAGAGGAAGTCCGGCGAACCGTACATCACCCACCCGATCGCCGTCGCGCTCGTTCTCGCCGGGCTGGGCCTCGACGACACGACGCTGGCCGCCGCCATCCTTCACGACTCCGTCGAGGACACCGGTATCACGCTCGACGACCTGACGGCCAAGTTCGGGCCCGACGTCGCCGCGATCGTCGACGGGGTCACGAAGCTCGACCGCATCCAGTTCGACTCGAAGGAGGCCCAGCAGGCCGCGACGATGCGAAAGATGCTCGTAGCGATGGCGAAGGACCTGCGCGTGCTGCTCATCAAGCTCGCCGATCGGCTGCACAACATGCGGACGATCGACGCCGTGAGCGAAGATTGGAAGCGTCGCCGCACCGCGCAGGAGACGCTCGACATCTATGCCCCGCTTGCCCATCGGCTCGGCATCGGCGAGGTGAAGCACGAACTCGAAGATCTGAGCTTCCGTGCCCTCGAGCCACGCAAGTACGCAGAGATCGAGCAGATGGTGCAGACGCGCACGCCCGAGCGCGAGGCGTACCTCGCGAACGCCATCAACGAAGTCATCGATCGTCTCAGCGCGCTGAAGATCACCGCCACGGTGACCGGGCGCGAGAAGCACTACTGGTCCATCTACGAAAAGATGGTGAAGAAGGGCAAGGAATTCGACGACATCTACGACCTCGTCGGCATCCGCATCGTTGTCGACTCCGTCAAGGACTGCTACGCCGCACTGGGGTCCATCCACGCGTTGTGGAAGCCGGTGCAGGGCCGGTTCAAGGACTACGTGGCCATGCCCAAGTTCAACCTGTACCAGTCGCTCCACACGACGGTCGTCGGACCCGAGGGCAAGGTTCTCGAGTGCCAGATCCGCTCGATTGAGATGCATCAGATCGCCGAGTACGGAATCGCCGCACACTGGCAATACAAAGATCCGGGTCGATCGAAGAAGGCCACACCGAAGCCCGATGAGATGGCCTGGTTGCAGCGACTCGTCGACGCATCGCCGGACAGCGACGAGCCCGGAGAGTTCCTCGCCACTATCAAGGTCGATCTCGATCAGGAAGAGGTGTTCGTGTTCACGCCGAAGGGTCGGGTGATCACCCTCCCGGTCGGAGCGACGCCCATCGACTTCGCGTACGCGATCCATACCGATGTCGGGCATCGCTGCATCGGCGCGCGCGTCAACGGCCGTCTCGCGCCGCTCGATACGACCCTCAACTCCGGTGAGACGGTCGAGGTGATCACGTCGAAGGTCGAGACTGCGGCGCCCACGCGTGACTGGCTGAAGATCGCCATCACGCCACGCGCTCGCAACAAGATCAAGCAGTGGTTCTCGAAGGAGCGTCGTGAGGACGCGCTCGAGAACGGACGTGAGGAACTCGTCAAGGCCCTCCGGAAGGAGAGCATGCCGACCATGAAGCTGATCGGCCCGGCGGCGACGAAGGCGGTCGTCGCCGACCTGGGCCTCGACGATCTCGATCAGCTCTATGTGGCGATCGGCGAAGGCCATGTGTCCGCTCAACAGGTCCTTCAGCGCCTCCAGCGAGAGCTACGCGGGGGAGAACATGAAGAGCAGCTGCCAGCGCCCACGGTTCGCCAGCGCCCGAATCGCTCGGCCCGACGCGCCCACAGCGGCGGCGTTCACGTCGAAGGCTTCGACGATTTCCTGGTTCGGCTCGCGCGCTGTTGCACACCTGTTCCGGGCGATGAGATCCTCGGTTTCGTCACCCGCGGCCGCGGCGTGAGCGTGCACCGCTCCGACTGCTCGAACTCGCGAGCCCTGCGGGTCGGCGACGTCGCCCGCACCATCGAAGTCGAATGGGATCAGAGCGCCGATCGCCGCAAGACGGTCTACGTCGTGTCGATCATGGTTGAAGCGTTCGACCGGGCCCGCCTCCTCGCCGACGTGGCCCGCGTCCTGTCGGACAACCACGTCAACGTGCTCGGCTGCTCGACCCACACCACGCCGGATCGCGTTGCCCATCAGCGGTTCGACTTCGAACTGGCCGACCCCTCACATCTCGATGCGATCCTGCGCGCCGTCCGTACCGTGGAGAGCGTGTTCGATGCGTTTCGGGTGTTGCCCGGCAAGGAGCAGCGCGCCGCCGAGTAGTGATCGGCCGCCGTCGCCGGTGCTACTCGGCGACGAGGTGCACGGGGTCGCCGAGAAGGCGGACGGTCCACGTCGAGCGGTCGAACACCGCCCCGAGGGATGTGGTGTAGCGGATCTTCCACCAGCCATCCTCCGGGAGGGGCGCGGGCACACACGGCCGGCTGAGCGGGACGCACCCGTAGTCCGTCGGCACGGTGAGCTCGAGGGAGATCATGCGCCCGTTGAACTTATAGTCGTTTGCCCGCTCGGTGAGCGGCCATGGTGGTGCCTGAGCGCCGAGCGTGCTTGCCGGACCGCTCACGTCGAGCACACCGCCGGGGACGTTGGTGAGTGGGAACTTGTCATCGTCGGGCACGCCGACAAGGCCGTGGTCGAAGGTGCGGAACCTGAAGGGGATCGGCTGGTAGCCCGAGAGGGTCGTGGGCTGCAGGATCGAGATGGTGTTGGCGCCCTCGCCGACGTCCCACAGAAGGATCTGGATCCGCTTGCCGCGGAAGTCCAGAGCGGGAGCGAGCCGGGCGAGGAAGAAGTCAACGGTGTCACCGGAGGCGTTCGCGTAGACCCCGATGCTGGACTCGCCCGACATCGCCGCGCAGTCCGCGCATGGGGCAATCGGATCGCCGGCCCAATGCGCGAGGAGCGCGAAGGCGTTCGACCCGTAGGAGTTCGCCTGGCCCTCGTCGGTGTTCACGTCGACCTTGAAGGGGCCGGCACCGGCGGAGGCGGGGATTCGGAACAGCTCGGTCCAGCCGTTGGAGCCCGAGCAGTTGTTACAGGTGCCGTAACTCCGCGGTGTGTTCGGCGGGGGCATCGGATCGCCGTCGGGGTTGCGGAGACCGAAGGTCGTGTTGATCTGGGCGTTGCCGAACGTCGGGTCGCTGTCCTGGATCGTGTTGGTGTCGATCGAGGCGACCTCATTGCTCATGTCGAACTGCGGGTTGTAGACCTCGACCACGGTGTCCCTGGCCGGGTTCGTCGTGCACGGATCTTCGCCGGCTGTCGGGCACGGGATGTTGACGAGGTAGGTGTACTGCGGGGCATCGACCCCGGGGCGCCGGTAATCGTCGTTCTCGACCACGGGTGGCGCGAGGGTGCACGAGGTGACCCTGCCGGCACGATTGCCGTCGAAGGCCGAGGCGAAGCGGTCGCCGTCCTCCTTGGCGGTGCAGTACCCGTTGATGGCGAGCCAGAAGCCCTGGTTGCCGACGACCGGATAGGTGATGAGGTCGGCGGTTCCGATGCCGTTCAGTTTCGAACCCATGTCGATCGCCGAGACGAACTCCGCCGTGGCCTGCCGGCCGACGACCGTGGAGGGCCGCAGGAGCTTGCCGAAGAACGATCGCACGTTCTGCGTGACGCTCACCTTGATCCGTCGCGGGCTCTTCGGATCGCGGGCGACGACGATCGAAGCCGGGTCGAGCCCGTTGCGCACGGCGCTCTCTCGGGCGGCGGCCTCGGCTTGGGTGAAGTTCGGCATTCGGACTACTGCGGAAAGAGCCGCGGCATCAGCGGAACGCTGGAGTTCGAGTCCGCGCATGTACCAGATGGCGACGTCGAGGGCGAGGGCCGTCGCCATCAGCATGATGATCAGCAGAATCGCCGTGGTCACCGCCACGAATCCGCGCTCGCGTTCCGGACGCCGGACGACTCGGACACGCGGGGAGACCTTGGTCGGCCCGTGGGTCACGCCCGGCTCGGGGGCGTCGGCGGCGGGCGCGAAAAGGGGGAACTCGGCGGGCATCAGGCAGCTCGTTGCGGTTCGATCTGGGCGAGCGACGTCCGCTTGATCTTGCGCGAAGGGACCACGCCACTCAGGCTCTTGTGACGCGCCTGCACGTACACGCCGACCCAGTCGGGACTCACGTCTCCGGTGATCTCCTCGATGCGACGGGTGGCCGGCCACGACTCGTCCCACTTGCCCGCGTTCTCGGCGACGGTGTTCAGGTCCGACCACCCGAAGTTGGCCTCGTTGAGGTTGCGGAGATCGGCCTGCCGGTAGATGTTGCACTCGCCTGCGACCCCGCGGCTGGTCGTGGCGATCTGGGCCACGCATGTGGCCGGCACTGGGCTGCTCGCCGAGGTGCCGCGGAACACGATCACTGCGTCGACGCGGGCGGCGAGGCTGCCGAGCGACTTGTTGGCGGCTCGCAGGACGTTGTAGTCCGCGAGTGGGGATGCTGCCCAGGTGGAAGCTTCACGGGTGGCGGCCCGGGACGAGTTGGCGACGGCGTCAGTGTTGAACAGGAATACGCCGAACTCGATGATGGCGAACACGAACAGGAAGAACAGGGGAGCGACGAGCGCGGCCTCAACTGCGGACGCTCCCCGCTCACGAGCGACGTCGCCGGCGCTGGGGGAGAAGGGGGCCTTCATCAGCAGCATGGACGGGGCGCCCGGGTCGTCGTCGTGGTCGTGGTCGTGGTCGTGGTCGTCGGCGGCCTGGTCGTGGTCGTGGTGGTGGGCGGCGGGGTCGTGGTCGTCGTCGTGGTCGTCGGCGGCGGGAGCGTTGTCGTCGTGGGCGGCGGGGTCGTTGTCGTGGTGGGCGGCGGAGGCAGCGTTGTTGTGGTTGCCGGCGGCGATGTCGACGTCGTCGGCGCGGCCGAGGTGGTCGGAGGCGCGATCGTCGTCGTTGTCGACGGCCCGATCGTCGTGGTCGTCGGCGCTTCGGTCGTCGTCGGCGGCGGGAGCGTCGTCGTGGTGGGCGGCGGGAGCGTTGTGGTTGTTGTCGTGGTGGTGGTCGTGGTCGTCGTGGTGGTGCGGGCGGCCGGTGGCGGCGGGACCGGCAGCGGTCGCGGTCGGTCGGCCAGGGCGGCGTTGGGATCGAGACGGAACACGGAGCGGTACGTGACGTTCACGTCCGATCCGAAGAGCCGGACGATGTGCGGGTGGCGCAGCTCGACCTGCACCCCGATGTAGGCGTCGCTGGCCCGCTTCGCCCGCTCGCGAGTGGTCGGACACCAGTACCGGGCCAGGTCGGCGCACGAGAACCGGGCCGCCAGCGCAGCGTCGTCCAGCGAATCGACCAGCGCCAGCTCATTCGGGCCGTAGACGTTGCAGAATTGGTTCACGCCGCCCGGAGTGGTCGTTTCGCGGCACGCGCTGATCATCCGGCCGCGCAGCGGTGAGCTGTCGTCATCGAGCGCAACGGAGCGATAGACGACGATCTTGGTGACCTGGTCGATCGACGAGCCGAGCCGGGCCCGCAGGGCCTGCATGATCTTCGCGTCGTGATCGATGCGGTTGCCGGCGACGCAGTTCGGGCTGATCGGGCTGCCGCTCAGGATCGCACAGGTCGACGAACCGACCCGGGCGCCAGCGCGGGTCGAGTCCTGGACCACCTGGCGCTTCTGGAACAGCGTCCCGAAATCGATGACGCCCGCGACCAGGGGCACGAGCAGCGTGGCGACGAGGGCGAACTCGACCGCAGCGGCGCCACGTTCGCCTCGCGACCACCCGAATCGGAGGCGCGCCGGTCCCTCGGATGGTCTGCGTGCGCACAGTCTCACGGCCCAGATGTCGGCACCTTGAGGTCCGTCCTTGAGCGCAGGTCAACCCGGAACAGCCGATCGACGGGCGGCCCGCTCAGCCCGCCAAACGCGACGTGACGTGAAAACCCCGAGGCCCTGGACCCGTTTGCCCGGGTAGCCTCGAACGCCCGTGTTGCCAATTCCTCTTTCCGGTGCTGCGCCGCGCCGCTCTGCTTCGCTGCTCACCACACCGTCGTCGCACCGTCCCAAGGCCTGACATGTTCCAGACCCTCACGGGATTCCGTGACCTCCTCCCACCCGACACCGACCGGTGGCGTGCGCTCGTGCGCATCTTCGCCGAGCACTGCGCCCGCGCCGGCTACGGCGAGGTCTGCCCGCCGATGCTCGAGGAGCTCGGTGTGTTCCTCCGTATCGGGGACTCGACCGACGTGGTCACGAAGGAGATGTACGACTTCCTCGACAAGGACGGTTCGCGGATCGCCCTTCGTCCGGAGTTCACGGCCTCGCTCGCCCGCATCTTCGTGCAGCGCCGTCCCCAGGTGCTGCCGTGGAAGGTGTGGGCGTGGGGAGCGGCGTTCCGGCACGAGCGGCCCCAGGCCGGCCGGTTCCGCCAGTTCATGCAACTCGACGCCGAATGCATCGGATCGAACGATCCCCATGTCGACGTCGAGATGATCGCCCTCGCCCACGACTTCTTCCGCGACCTCGGGCTCCGCAAGTTCACCGTACGACTCAACTCGCTCGGCGATGAGACCACCCGGGTGCCGTACCTCGAAGCGCTCCAGGCTTACTTCACATCGCGGGCGGACGAGCTGACCGCACAGTCCCGCCAGACGCTCGAGAAAAACCCGTTGCGGGTCCTCGACTCCAAGCGGGAGCCCGACCAGCCGGTCATCGCCGGCGCACCTCATAGCTCCGAGTTCCTCGTCGGCGAGGTCGGCGAGCACTTCGCGGCCGTCCAGACCGGGCTGGGGTCGCTCGGGATCCCGTTCGTGGTGGACCCTCGACTCGTCCGGGGCCTCGACTACTACACCCACACGCTCTTCGAGTTCGCCGCCGACTCGCTCGATTCCGCTCAGAACGCGATCGGCGGCGGCGGGCACTACAACAACCTGGTGCAACAGCTCGACGGACCGTCGACCCCGGGCATCGGCTTTGCGCTCGGCATCGACCGGATCCTGATGGCGTGTGACGCCGAGGGCGTGTTTCCTACCCCGGACAGTTGCGTGGACGTGTTCGTCATCGACACCACGGGAGGGTCCGAAGCGGTCGCGGTAGTGACCGAATTGCGCCGTGCGGGCCTGTCCGCCGACCGCTCGTTCGACGCCAAGTCGATGAAAGCGCAGATGAAGGGCGCTGATCGGTCCGGCGCAGCGATCGCCGTCATCATCGGAACCGACGAGCTCGATGCTGGCGAAGTGACGCTCCGTGTCTTGCGCGGCGAGTCACGTCAGAGCCGGATTGCGCGTCAGGAACTGGTGACGGAGGTCGCTTCGCTCATCACTCGCCCCACCGTCGACCAGAATTGATCCCCGTGACTTCGCCAACCTCCGCCACCTCCCGTCCCGATCGTGCCCGTGGCATGCGCTCCGACTACTGCGGGGAGCTCAACGTTGGCGACGTCGGTCGTGAGGTCGTCGTGTGCGGATGGGTGTCGACCCGCCGGGAGCACAGCCAGCACCTCGCCTTCGTCGATGTGCGCGACCGCACGGGCGTTATCCAATGCGTCGTCGACGGCGCCGCCGATCTGCGCAGCGAATACGTCGTGCGAATCTCGGGCACCGTCACCGCCCGTTCCGACGAGACCATCAACGTCAAGCTCCCCACCGGCACGATCGAGCTGAAGAACTGCTCCGTCGAGATCCTCAATGCGGCCGAGCCGCCCGTGTTCCCGATCGTCGAACGGGAGGGATCACCCACGGTCGACGAGAACATGCGTCTCAAACATCGCTACCTCGACCTGCGTCGTGAGCGGATGCAGCGCAACCTCCGTCTTCGTTCGAAGGTCAACGCGGCGATCCGCAAATCGATGGACGCGCAGGGCTTCACCGAGGTCGAGACCCCGATGCTCATGCCGTCCACGCCCGAAGGCGCCCGTGAGTTCGTCGTTCCCTCTCGGCTCTCCCCGGGCAGCTTCTACGCGCTCCCGCAGAGCCCGCAGCTTTTCAAGCAGCTGCTGATGGTCGCCGGAGCGGATCGCTACTTCCAGATCGCACGATGTATGCGCGATGAAGATCTGCGCGCCGATCGTCAGTTCGAGTTCACCCAGCTTGATGCCGAGATGAGCTTCGTCACGCAAGACGACATCCTCGAATGCATCTCGGAATCCGTGCTGGCTGCGGCAGAGGCCGTCACCGGATCTCGTCCGATGGACGTCATCCCCCGCATGACCTGGACCCAGGCCATGGAGGAATACGGTTCCGACAAGCCCGACGTCCGCTTCGACATGAAGCTCGTCGAGCTCACGCCCATCTTCGCCAACACCGAGGCCAAAGTCTTTCAAACGCCCTCCGTGAAGGGTCTTCGTCTGCCCGGCGGCGCGGAGCTCACTCGCAACCGCATCGATCAGCTCACTGAGTTCGTCAAGCGCTTGGGGGCCAAGGGCCTCGCCTGGTTCAAGGTCAAGTCGGTCGGCGATGCGCCCGAGGTGGAAGGACCGGTCGCCAAGTTCATGTCGGCCGAGGAGATGCGAGCGGTTCTCGTGGCCACCGGCGCGGAAGCGGGCGACCTGCTGTTCTTCCAGGCCGGCGACCTCGATCCGGTGCGCACAGTGCTCGGTGCCCTCCGGTTGGAGCTCGGCAAGCCCCCCATCAACGAGGGTCTGAGCTTTCTGTGGATCGTCGACTTTCCGATGTTCCACGGGGTGTCCGATGCCGGGAACCCGATTCCGGCGCATCATGCCTTCACCCATCCCCACGTCGACGACGTCGACAGGCTCGAGACGGACCCGTTCTCGGTGCGGGCCCAGGCCTATGACCTCACGCTCAACGGCTGGGAGCTGGGGTCGGGGTCGATCCGTATCCACAAGCCCGAGCTCCAGCAGCGGATCTTCGGTCTCCTCGGGATCTCCCCGGAAGAGGCCCAGCGCAAATTCGGGTTCTTCCTGAACCCGTTCAAGTTCGGCGCCCCGCCCCACGGCGGCTTCGCCTACGGCGTCGATCGCCTGGTGGCGATCCTCGCCGGCGAGGAGAACATCCGCGAGGTCATCGCGTTCCCGAAGACCCAGTCGGGCCGCGATCCGATGACCGGGTCGCCGACGAACATCCTCGACAAGCACCTCACCGAGCTCGGCCTACGCACCCTCCCGCCCAAGGCCTGAACCCGTCCCGGGTCGGCTGAGCCGCATCCTGGGTCGGCTGGCGTCGTTGGGTCGGCTGGGATGCATCCTGGGTCGGCTGGCGTCGTTGGGTCGGCTGGAAGCACATTTCCGCGCGTTTCCCGACCCAGTGAACGGGAGCCGACCCAGAAGATTGGGAACTCAGGCAATGATGCCCTCCACGAGGCACCACAGGAGGGCGGTGAGGGTAAGGCCGTTGTCGACCCGGCCGGCACGGATCTCCTCGCGCAGGGTCGGCACGGGGACCCATTCGATCCGTTCGGCCTCGGCCGGGTCCGTCGGCTCTCCGACGTAGGTGGCCTCGGCGGCCGCGTAGAGCTCGAATCGGTGGTCGCCGACACCGCTCACCGGTGCGTAGGTGCAGAGATGGGTCAGGGGCCCCGGTGACCAGCCGGTTTCCTCGAGAACTTCGCGGGCGGCGGCGGTGGCGGCGTCCTCACCCGGATCGACCTTGCCGGCCGGCACCTCCCACCCCCAGGTGTCGGTGATGAAACGGTGCCGCCACAACAGCAGTACGCCGCGGTCCGGATCGTGGAGGACGACACCTGCTGCCGGCGCCGGCATGCGGACCACGTGGTGTTCGAAGCGGACGGCCGCCCGGTCCCCGATGGCTGGGACCTCGACATCGGTCATCGCCAAGGTCACCCACTCGGACTCGTAGAGGTTCCGCTCGCCATGGATGGTCCAACGCACGAGGCCAGGCTAGGGCTCGCTGCTCGCGGCCGGTGGGCGGCTCGGGCAGGATGGTGTGGTGTCCGCCCGATCCGCCACGGAGAACGACGACCTGTTCTCGGCCGGTCTACGTGAGCGCCTCGAGCGCCAGGCGCCCCTCGCCGCACGGCTGCGGCCGAAGACGCTCGACGACGTCGTCGGCCAGGACCACCTCCTCGCACCGGGTAGACCGCTTCGACGGCTGATCGAGTCCGATCGGATCTCCTCGCTGATCCTGTGGGGTCCACCGGGCACCGGCAAGACGACGCTGGCGTCACTCATCGCATCGGCCACGTCGAAGCGGTTCGTGCCGATGTCGGCGGTGACGGCCGGGGTGAAGGACGTCAGGGAAACCGTCGAGTTGGCCCGCGAGGAGCTGCGCCTCCATCAGCGCGGCACGATCTTCTTCCTGGACGAGATCCACCGATTCAACCGGGCACAGCAGGACGCCCTCCTCCCGAGCGTGGAGGACGGGACGCTCGTCCTCGTGGGAGCGACGACCGAGAACCCGAGCTTCGCGGTGAACGGTCCGCTGCTGTCGCGTTCGACGCTCTTCCGGCTCCGCCCCCACGACGCCGCGTCGCTGCACGAACTCGCCCGACGCGGGCTCGCCGTCGACGGCACGCAGGCCGATGATGAGGCGCTCGATCATCTCGTGGCGATGGCCGACGGGGACGGGCGCTCGCTGTTGACATCGCTGGAAGTGGCGATCGCCCTCGCCGACGACCCCCGTCGCGATGCTCACACCGGACCCGCCCGAATCACGCTGGCCGACGCCGAGGCGGCCGTCGATGCCCGGGTACTCCGCTACGGCCCCGACGATCATTACGATGTGGTCAGTGCACTTATCAAATCTCTTCGGGGCAGCGACGCGCAGGCGGCTCTCTACTGGCTCGCCCGCATGCTCACCGCCGGTGACGACGCCCGGTTCGTCGCCCGTCGGCTCATGATCTTCGCGTCCGAAGACGTCGGCATGGCCGATCCGATGAGCCTCGTCGTGGCCGAGGCCGCTGGCCGCGCCGTGGAGACCGTGGGGATGCCCGAGGCGCAGCTGGTGCTGGCACAGGCGGTCGTCCACCTGGCGACGGCACCGAAGTCGAATCGGGTCGCGCTCGGGATCTGGTCGGCGATGGCCGACGTCGCCGAACGGGCGGCCGGCGCCGTGCCGATCCATCTCCGCGACGCCCACTACGCAGGAGCGGCGCGCCTCGGTCACGGCAAGGGTTACCGCTACCCCCACGACGATCCGACCGGTTTCGTCGCGCAGCAGTACCTGCCCGATGATCTCGTCGACCGCACGTACTACGCACCGTCCTCCCACGGCCACGAGAGCCGGGTGGCCGCCCGGATGGCGGAGCGGGGCCAGCTCGGCCGCAAGGACGACAGGACGGGCGAATGACCTGGTGGCAATGGCTGTTGGCGTTCGCCGGTGCTGGCCTGACGGCCCTCGTCATCGGCCTGGCGCTGGCCGTACGCGCCCTGCTGCGGACCGTGCGCGACCTTGCGTCCGGGCTTGCCGACCTCCGTACGCAGACGCTTCCGCTGCTCGCCGACACGCGCTCCGCTCTGCGCAAGGCGGAGGGCGCCAATCGCAAGGCCGACGTGCTGCTCGAGACCGCCGCGTCGCTCACCGGCACGGCCGACGCGGCATCGAAGCTGGCCTACAACGCCGTGACGAACCCGTTTGTGAAGCTGCTGGCGTGGTTGACCGGCGGCCGCCGGGCGCTCGCCCGCCTCGCCAAGGCCACCGAGCCGGTGAAGACACCGAAGAAGTAGTCCGTCGCGGCTCGGCGTTCCCGGGTCGAACACCCGCGAGTGTGCCTCCCTCGGGGCGCGCCCGTCGTACGATCGTCCCCATGTTCAAGCGTGTCATCTGGTGGGCGACGGGCGCCGTCGCCGGGACGGTCGGATCGCGGTGGCTCGAACGCAAGGCCAAGAAGGTCGTCGCCGAAAAGGTGGGGGCGGTCGCCCCGGGCGCGGTCGCCCGTCGTGTCCGCGGTGCCGCCCACGCGCGCAACGCGGCGACGCGGGAAAAGATCCGGTCGGCGATCGCCGAAGGCCGGTCCGCCGCCAACACCCGTGAGGCGGAACTGCGCGAAGGCCTGCGCCGGAAATAGACGCCCAAAGCGGGGGAGACGGGAAACAGGTGGCCGGTAGGATCGTCCGGCCATGTCGAATTCGCCGCGTCCGTCGTCTCCTCCGCAAACCTCCGACGAGCTCCGTCGGAGTTTCCTGGACCACTTCGTCGCCCGCGGCCACCAGGAGGTCGCGTCAGGGAGCTTGATCCCGCATGATCCGTCGCTGCTGTTCACCGTGGCCGGCATGGTCCCGTTCAAGCCGTACTTCACCGGCGACGAGACGGCGCCGTTCAAGCGGGCCACCACCAGCCAGAAGTGCGCCCGCGCCGGTGGCAAGCACAACGACCTCGACGACGTCGGTCGCACGGCCCGCCACCTCGTGTTCTTCGAGATGCTCGGCAACTTCAGCTTCGGTGACTACTTCAAGTCGCAGGCCATCACGTATGCGTGGGACTTCACCACGAGCACGCTCGGCTTCGACCCTGAGCAGTTGTGGGTCACGGTCCACGAGTCCGACGACGAGGCCGAGGCGCTGTGGCTGGATCTCACCGAGATGCCCAAATCGCGTATCCAGAGACTCGGTGACAAGGACAACTTCTGGCAGATGGGTCCGACCGGTCCGTGCGGGCCGTGCAGCGAGATCTACATCGACCGCGGCGCGAAGTACGGACCCGAGGGCGGTCCGCTCAATCCGGCGGCCGAGGCCCGTTTCCTCGAGTTCTGGAACCTCGTGTTCATGCAGTTCGATCAGGCGGAGGACGGCACGCGTACGCCTCTGCCGAAGCCGTCGATCGACACGGGCGCCGGCCTCGAGCGGATCCTCTGTCTCCTCCAGGGCGTGGAGGCGGTGTGGGAGACCGACCTCATGGCTCCGCTGATCGAGCGCGCCCGGAGCATCACCGGCGCCAACTACGTCATTGGCGACTACGACGACGCCGACTCGTTCTCACTGCGAGTGCTGGCCGAGCACGCCCGTTCGAGTGCGATGCTGATCGGCGACGAGGTGTTCCCGTCGAACAACGATCGAGGCTACGTGTTGAGGCGCATCGTGCGGCGCGCCGTTCGGCATGCATACCGCCTGGGCGCGAAGCGCAACGTGATGCCTGAGCTCGTCGACGTCGCAATCGACGTCATGGGCGCGGCCTATCCCGCGGTTCGTGAGCGCCGCGACCACATCCTCAACGTCATCACACGTGAGGAGGAGCAGTTCCGACGCACTCTCGAGCGGGGCAGTGTGATGCTCGATGACAAACTACGCGCGCTTCCTACCGGTGCGCCGCTCGACGGCGACACCGCCTTCGAGCTCCACGACACCTTCGGATTCCAACTCGAACTGACCCGCGAGATCGTCGGTGAGCGAAACGTAGCCGTCGACGAGGAGCGCTTCACCGTGCTCATGGAGGAGCAGCGCAACCGGGCGCGGTCGGCCCGCAAGGATGCGTCCACGCCGGAAGAGCAGGCCAGGCAGTACCGCGACATCATGGAGTTCCACGGCATCACGACCTTTGTCGGCTACGGCTCGTCCGAGGTGAGCGACGCCAACGTCGTCGGAGTCGTGACCGTCGACCCGGAAGACGTCTCCGCGGTGGAGGTGTTCTTCGATCGCACTCCCTTCTACGCCGAGTCCGGCGGGCAGGTGGGCGATACCGGGGAGATCCGCACCGCCACCGGTGTGGCCTCGGTCATCGACACGACGTATGCGATCCCGGGGCTCGTCCGGCACCGGGCGGTTGTCCGCTCGGGTTCGATCGAGGTCGGAGAGAAGGCAAGTGCACATATCGATGTCACGAAGCGCGATGCCACCCGTCGCAACCACACGGCGACCCATCTCCTGCACTGGGCGCTCCGGCAGGTGTTGGGCGACCATGTCAAGCAGGCCGGCTCACTGGTCGGCCCCGACCGCCTCCGTTTCGACTTCTCGCATTACGAGGCGGTGAGCGCCGAGCAGATCCGCCGCATCGAGGATCTGGTGAATGAGGTCGTGCTCACCGCGGCCGAAACGAACAACCCGGAGGTCACCAAGTCCGAGGCCGAGGAGATGGGGGCAATCGCGTTCTTCGGCGACAAGTACGGCGAACGCGTTCGGGTTCTGCAGGCCGGCCCGTCGCTGGAGTTCTGTGGTGGTACCCATGTGCGCAACGTGGGTCAGATCGGTGCCGTGACCGTCACCAGCGAGAGCTCGATCGGCTCGAACATCCGCCGCATCGAGGCTACGACCGGGCTGCGCACGATCGAACGCCTCCGAGCCGACGAACGCGTGCTGCACGGCGCGTCGTCGCTGCTCCGGGTCAAGCCGGAAGATCTGAACGACCGCGTCAGCCGACTCCTCGACGAGAGAAAGGGTCTGGAGAAGGAAGTGGAGCAGCTCCGGCGTCAACTCGCGGGCGGACGCGCGCAGACCCTCGCTGCTGCCGCCGTCGGTGGTGTGGTCGTCGCCCGGGTCGACGACGTGGCTCGCGAAGACCTCAAGGACCTTGCCGTCGCGGTGCGCGAAGTGTCCGGCGTCAACGCCGTGGTCCTTGGGTCGGCGCCGTCGGCGGGAGGCGTTGCGCTCGTCTCGGCCGTCCGGAAAGACTCCGGATTCCACGCGTCGGATCTCATCGCCGACGCCGTCAAGTCGATCGGTGGTGGCGGTGGAAAGGCGGCCGATGTCGCGCTCGCCGGTGGCCGCAACCCGGGCGGCCTCGATGACGCCCTCGCCCAGGCCCGAGCTGCCGCCGGAATTGCGTAAGAGGGCGTGACTGGCGATGGCACGCGTGCTGTCCCTGGATCTGGGGTCAAAGCGCATCGGGGTCGCGTCGTCGGACCTGACGAGAACGCTGGCCTCACCGGTCACCGTGGTCCTCCGCGGCCGGTCGCATCGCGATGATCACGATGCGATCGCGAAGATCGTCGACGAGTACGAGCCGGATGCGATCGTCGTCGGGCTTCCTGTCGGCTTGGACGGGAGGGAGGGCCACGCAGCAGCGCTCATCCGAACGGAGGTCGCCGAGTTGGAGCTGCGCTTCGCCATTCCTATCGTCCTCCACGACGAACGATTCACCACGGCGACGGCGCACCGCGCACTCCAGGAGCGCAACGTGAAGGCACGCGAACGTCGCCATGTGGTGGACAAGGTGGCCGCTGCGGTTCTCCTGCAGAGCTGGCTCGACGGGCAGGCTGATGCCAGCGACGCGGTGCCCGCTTCCTCGGCGAGGAATTCCGGTGAAACGGACGAACATGTACCGGGACCCGCGCCAGACTTCTCCGGTCGGTCGGGACGAAGGGCAGGGCGATGACGAACGATCCATGGGAGAGCGAGAGTGCGTGGGACTCGCCGCCCACCCGCCCCGCTGACGGTCATGCCCCGCCGCCGGCCGACGACCCGGCCTCGCGCCCGAAGCTCGTCGTCGGTGCGCCTCGACCTGCGCCGGTCCCGCCTCCCGGACCCCCGATGGCGGAGCCGAAGGCGCGACGCGCGAAGCGTCGCTCTACCCTCGACGATTTCGACGAAGACGACATCGACATCGAGGACTTCCCGGCGCCGCCCGCGCGCGGACGGGGCCTGCTGGTCTTCCTGCTGTTCTGTGCCATCGCGATTGGGGGAGCGCTCTACGGCGTTCGCTGGCTGCAGAAGCAGATCGACCCTCCGGGAGCGGCCGGCCAGGCCGTCCAGATCACCATTCCCAAGAACACGCCGACAGCGCGGATCGGCGAGATCCTCCACGACGAAGGGATCATCGGCGACCCGCGTGTCTTCCGGTACTACGCGCAGTGGAAAGGCCGGGGAGGGTTCGAAGCGGGGCGCTACACGTTCCGGAAGAACGACACCTTCGACTCCGCGTTGGAGACCCTGACGCGCGGACCTCAGGTCCCCAACGAGCAGAAGATCACCTTCCCGGAGGGGTTCCGGCTCACGCAATTCGCCGACCGCGTCGGTGCGCGCCTCCCCGGTCGTACCGCCGCCCGCTTCATGGAGGTGGCGACCAACGGCACCATCCGCTCGTCGATCCTCCCGTCGGATTCGAAGAACCTCGAAGGGTTTCTCTTCCCGAGCACGTACCAGTTCGCCCTCGACGACGACGAGGAAGCGGTGATTGCCCGTCTCGTCGACGCCTTCGACGTCGCCGCCGACGCGGAGGGGCTGACGAACGCGAACGCGAAGGTCGGACGCTCGCCGTATGACGCGTTGATCGTCGCATCACTGATCGAGCGCGAGGCGAAGATCGACGAGGACCGCGGCAAGGTCGCACGGGTGATCTACAACCGACTGGCGGCCGAGCAGGCGCTGCAGATCGACGCGACGCTGATCTACGGAATGGGGGGCAAGGTCGACAGGGTCCTCTTCGAGGATCTCGAGAAGGACGGGCCGTACAACACGTACACACGCAAGGGTCTGCCCCCGACCCCGATCGCTTCGCCCGGACGCGAATCCATCCGTGCCGCGCTCAATCCGACTCCTGGTGACTGGCTCTACTACGTCGTGATCGACGCGCAGGGCCATCACGCGTTCGCGTCGACGTTCAAGGAGCACAAGAAGAACATCAAGATCGCGGAACAGAACGGCGTGCGGTGAGTCGTCGGGCGGTGCCGACACCACGGCGGGTTCTCCGGTGACGTCACCGTACCTTGCCTCGCCCCAGGGCACGACAACGGTGTACGGCGTGATCGGCGATCCGGTGCGGCACTCGCTGTCGCCGACCCTGCACAACGCCGCGTTCGCGGTGAGTGGGATCGATGCCGTCTACGTCGCGTTCACGGTTGCCGCGGGACGCGCGCCCGAGGCTCTCCGGGCGATGGGAGCGCTGGACATCGGTGGGTTCTCGGTGACGATGCCGCACAAGACTCCGGTCGCGCACGCCGTTGACGAGGCGAGCGACGATGTCGTGGCGCTCGATGCCGCCAACACGATTCTTCGGTTGCGCGGTGGACGGCTCCGAGCCGAATCGACGGACGGTCCGGGCTGTGTCGATGCGCTCGTTGCCGCAGGCTGCGACCCGGCCGGAAAGCGATGCATGGTCATCGGAGCGGGAGGCGCCGGTCGTTCCGTCGTGCTCGCCCTCGCTCGCCACGGAGCCGCCGAGATCGCGGTGGTGAATCGAGATAACGCAAGGGCGGCGGCCGCGATCGCGCTCGCCGGCCCGGTCGGCGTCCGGCGGTCGGTCGACGCCGTCACCAACGCCGAGATCATCATCAACGCAACCCCTCAGGGGATGGGTGACGCAACCGGCGAACTGCCGCTGGACCCGGAGAGGCTGGCGGTCGGCCAGGTCGTCAACGACCTCGTGTACCACCCGCTCGACACGGCACTTCTCGTCGCGGCGCGGACCCGAGGACTGAAGGTGGTCGACGGGCTCGGCATGCTGCTCCATCAGGCGGCGCGCCAGTTCACGCTGTGGACCGGCGAAGCGGCGCCGATCGACGAGATGCGCGACGCCGTGCGAGCCGAACTGGCTCGGCGTTCCGCGTTGTGAGGGCACGCCACCGCGGCGTGTTCACCGCCAACGGGTAGCCTCGGCACCCGTGTCCGCAGTGTGGGGAATCGGTGCGGGTGCTCTGGCGGGCGTCGTGTTCGCCCCGTTCGCGTCGATGATCGTCGCCCGCCCGCCGCTGCTCGATGCCACGGAGCGACTGGCCCTTCCGTTCCGATGCGACGTGTGCGCGGCGCCGCTCCGACCCGCCGACACCGTCCCGGTTCTTTCGTTCCTGATGCGGCGCGGCAGGTGCCGTTCCTGCGGGGCGTCGATTCCGCTGCACCAGCCGGTGAGCGAAGCGCTCACGATCGCCGTGTCCGCGCTGATCGGTTGGCGGGTCGGTTGGACGTGGCCCCTTGCCGCGCATCTGGTGCTCGGCTTCGTCTCCGTCTGTGTTGTGCTCATCGACTACCGGCTGCACAAGATCCCGACGAAGCTCGTCTACCCGGCGGCCGCGGTCGCCGCGCTTGCGCTGTTCGTGGCCGCGGTCGCCGATGACACGATGTCGTCGTTCGTGCGTGCCGGGCTCGGTGGGCTGTTGGCGAGCGCGTTCCTCTGGATGCTTGTGCTGTTCGTCCCTGCGGGGATGGGCCAGGGCGACGCCCGGCTGAGTCTGCTTGTCGGCATGCTGCTCGGCTGGCACGGCTGGCAGCACATCTACATCGGCCTCCTGGCCGGCTTCATGTTCGGATCGGTGTTCGGCATCGCGCTGGTCATCGCCAAGCGATTGTCCGCTCGCACGAAGGTGCGCGACGGGTTGAAGACCCAGATCGCGTTCGGGCCCTACCTGTGTGCCGGGGCCCTGCTGTTCTCACTGTGGCCCGGCCTCGTCGGCTAACGGTGACGACTCCTGATCTTGGGAGAGAGGTTGCCCCCATATATGGGGGCAGAACACCTCCGAACGCTGCTGGGAGGCGTTCAGCCGCACTTTGCTGACCGCCGTGTCCGGCGCCGCGACCGACGAGCAGGGGGCAACCTCTCTCCCAGCGGCGAACCGGGGCCTCGTAGACTCGACGGGTGCTTCGTTATCTGACCGCCGGTGAATCCCACGGGCAGGCCCTGACCGTGATCGTGGAGGGCCTGCCGGCCGGTCTTGCCATCACCACCGAGGAGATCGCCGCGGAACTCGGCCGACGGCGGCTTGGCTACGGCCGTGGGCCGCGGATGCGCTTCGAACAGGACGAGGTCACGCTGCTGGGCGGTGTTCGCCACGGACGGACGCTCGGCTCGCCGGTGAGCGTGATGATCGCGAACACGGAATGGCCGAAGTGGCAGGAGGAGATGAGCGCCGGGCCGGGGGCAACGACGAAGCCGCTGACCCAGCCCCGCCCCGGCCATGCGGACCTGACGGGTATGCAGAAGTACGACTTCGACGATGCCCGCAACGTGCTCGAACGGGCCAGTGCCCGGGAAACGGCGGCACGGTGTGCCGCCGGTTCGCTGGCGAAGGCCCTTCTCGCCTCGATCGGTGTCGACGTGCTCTCCCATGTGATCCAGATGGGCCAGGCGCGGAGCACGTCGGAGCTTCGTCCGGGTCCGTCAGATCTCTCGCGGGTCGACGAGTCGCCGGTCCGGTGCTTCGATGCCGCTGCGGAGGCGTCGATGATCGAAGAGATCAAGGCGTGCGCAAAGGACGGCGACTCACTCGGTGGCATCATCGAGGTGTTGGCCTACAACGTGCCCGTCGGGCTCGGGAGCCATGTGCACTGGGACCGCAAGATCGACGGCCTCCTCGCCCAGGCGCTGGCCTCGATCCAGGCGGTGAAGGGTGTCGAGATCGGTGACGGATTCGAGGTCGCCGGTCGGCGTGGGAGCGCGGCGCACGACCCGATCGTGTGGGACGCGGCCACCTCGACCTACCGGCGCGAGTCCACGCTCGCCGGTGGTACCGAAGGCGGCATGACCACGGGAGAACTGCTCGTGGCGCGTGCGGCGATGAAGCCGCTCGCCACCTTGAACAGGCCCACCCTGGCCACGGTCGACACCGCAACCAAGGAGGCCACGGTGAGCTTCAAGGAGCGCACCGACGTCACCGCGGTTCCGGCCCTCGGCGTCGTTGGTGAAACGATGGTCGCGCTTGTCCTCGCCGCCGAGGCCCAGCGCAAGTTCGGCGGCGACACGGTGGCGGAGTTCGTCCGGAACCACCGGTCCTACGTCGAGTACCTCGCGGCCAAGCAGTAGGCGTCGACCACGTTGCGGTCCGCCTCCCGACGACGCCCGCTTCAGCCGGCATCGCCCCGCCATATCTCCCTCGTCGGCATGATGGGGTCGGGGAAGTCGACCGTCGGCCATGCGCTGGCGCGCCGGCTCCGCCGCCCGCTGCTCGACACCGACGCCGAGATCGTCGCCGCCGTCGGCATGCCCATCTCGCAGATCTTCTCGACCCACGGCGAGGCATGGTTCCGGGCCAAGGAGTCCGAGGTGATCTCCGACTGCCTGGCCACGCAGACACCGGCCGTCCTCTCCCTGGGTGGAGGAGCGGTGCTCTCCGAGCACAACCGGCTGCTCCTCCGTTCGTGGTCGGACGTGGTGTGGCTCCGTGCCTCGCTGGACACGCTCGTCTCCCGCGTCGGGACGGGAGTCGGCCGGCCGGTACTGGCGGGCGATCCCGAGGGCGTCCTGCGTCGGCTGATCATCGAGCGCGCCCCGCTCTATGCCGACGCCGCCGGGATCATCGTCGACGTCGACGGCCGTCCGACACAGGTCGTCGTCGCGCAGATCATCCGGGCGGTCGACCGGGCGAGGCGCTCGAGCGATTCCGGGTGAGAGCCGGGCACGGACGCCGCACCCGCCGAACCTGTGCTCAGTTGGGCGGAAGCTCGATGGTGAGCATGGCACTAGGGGCGGCCGGAGAGGCGCCCGCTTCAGATGGTCGAGCTTCGAGCCAGTCGAGGAACGCCGACGCCGGCATGGGGCGGGCGATGAAGTAGCCCTGGGCGGCATCGCAGCCGAGTTCGGCGAGGGCGCTGAGCGTTTCGCCGTCCTCGACGCCTTCGGCGACGACGGACAGGCCGAGGTTGTGGCCGAGGTCGACGGTCGACCGCACGATCGACCGGTTGACCTGATCGTCGGTGAGGGTCTTCACGAAGGAACGGTCGATCTTGAGCTCGTCGACGGGCAGGCGCTGGAGATAGGACAGCGACGAGTACCCGGTGCCGAAGTCGTCGATCGACAGACGGAAGCCGATGGAAGCGAGCTCGTTGAGCACCTCCAGGCCGCGACGGTGGTCACTCATGACCGCACTCTCGGTGAGTTCGAGCGTGAGGTACTCGGCCGGCGCGTCCTCCTCGGTGACGATGCGTCGGACCCGTTCGACGAACTCGCCCTCGGTCAGGTTCGCGGCGGAGATGTTGACGGAGACGGACAACTCTCGGCCTTCCTGCATCCAGATCCGGAGCTGGCGCGCCGCCTTGCGCAGCACGTCGTCGGTCAGTGGTGCGATGACGCCGGTCTGCTCGGCGATGCTGATGAAGGTGTCCGGGCGGATGGGGCCCTTCGTCGGGTGGGTCCAGCGAAGCAGCGCTTCAACGCCCATGACCTCGTCGGTGGCCAGATTGACTTTGGGCTGGTAGTGCAATTCGAGCTGCGGCGTCCCGATCGCCAACCGCAGATCGGAGAGCAGCTCGAGACGGGCGGGGTCGCTGGGGTCGTTCTCGACGGCGTAGCGAACCCACGGCAAACGATTTCGCTTCGAGTTGTACATCGCCACATCGGCGCTGCGCAGCAGCCGCTCGGGGTCTTCGCCGTCGGCGGGAAAGCGGGCAATGCCGATGCTGGCGCCGACGGTGATCAGGAGCCCGTCGATCGACACCGGCTGGCTGAACGCGGCGAGCAGCTTCTCGGCCACCTCGACGTCGCCGGATGGACTCGACGTGCTGATGACGACGGCGAACTCGTCGCCACCGAGCCGGGCGATGGTGTCGTTCTCCCGGAGGACGCCCCGCAGTCGCCGGGCGATCTCCACGAGCAGCCGATCGCCGTTGGAGTGGCCGAGCGCGTCGTTCACCTCCTTGAAGCGGTCGAGGTCGAGCACCAAGAGGGCCACCTCGGCACCCGGCGCGCTTCGCTTGGCGTGGAGCACGGCCTGCTCGAGACGGTCTTTGAGGAGCCGGCGGCTGGGGAGGCCGGTGAGCTCGTCGGTGAG
>JANMYF010000136.1:0-3619 GCA_031381685.1 Acidimicrobiia bacterium | reverse complement strand
GACGAGTGGCCGAGGCCCTCGTCGACGAAGTCGTGTACTCGCATGCCGACCAACTCTCTTCAAAGAAGTTCTTGAATGGTGCTCGGCGCTTCGCTAACTTGTCAAGTGACTCTTTGAATAGAAGGTGAGTGGTTCGTGGGGAAACGGGAAGCAAAGGATGCCTTGTTCGACGCGTTCGCTGAAGTGGCCAAATCGTTGGCCAACGGCCGCCGGGCGGAGCTCATTGACGTGCTGGCACAAGGGGAGCGTCACGTGGAGGAGCTCGCCGAGGAGATCGGCCACAGCGTGGCGAACACGTCGTTCCACCTGCGGGCCTTGGCCGCGGCTGGCCTGGTTGTGACCCGGCGGGACAAGAACCGGATCTTCTACCGGCTGGCGTCAGATCGGGTGATCGAACTGTGGACGGCGCTGCGTGACGTGGCCTCCGCACATCACGCCGAACTCGAGGAGCTCGTCGAGGCATACGTCGGCCGTCGAGATCAGCTCGATGAGGTGAGCCGTATCGAACTCGCCGAGCGGATCGCAGCGGGTGATGTCATCGTTATCGATGTCCGCCCTGCCGCGGAGTACGTGGCGGGCCATATCGCAGGCGCGCGTTCGATCCCGGTGGAACGCCTGACGAAAGAGTTGCGCTCGCTTCCCGCCGATGTCGAGGTTGTCGCGTACTGCCGCGGGCCGTACTGCGTGCTTGCCGACGAGGCGGTGCGCTTGTTGCGCCGCCGCGGTCGCACGGCCCGCCGTCTGGCCGACGGGTACCCGGAATGGCGACACGCTCGGCTCCCGATCCAGACACTCGCGACTTCGGAGGTTCCATCATGAAGGTTCTCGTGATGGCTGCGTCGGCACCCCTGGTCTTCGCGGCCCTCGTTGCGGTGCGCAACGAATCTGCGCTTCGGGTGGGAAGCGTCGCTGTCGGGTCGGGTGGTTAACGCAGGTCCAGCGCGAAGTACAAGACGCCGTCGGTGGGCTTGTCCACGTACGGTTCGGTCTCGACGAAGCCGAGCGACTGGTACAGGGCTTGGGCGTGGCCCATGGTTGGCAGCGTGGTCAGCACGACCCGGTCGAGGTCGAGTTGTCGGGCCTGCGCAAGGAGCGTTTCGGTGAGCCGTCGGCCGAGACCGCTGGTGCGTTGTCCGGGGACGACGTAGAGGCGGCGGATTTCGGCGACCCGATCGGTGACGAGGAACGCGACGACCGCTTGCGGGGTGTCGGCGTCGTCGAAGGCGAGGAGGATGCTGCTCGGTGTTGCGTAGAACGAGCGGAGCTGCACGAGCTCCGTGGTGATGTCATCGAATCAAGCGCAGATCTCTGCATCGGAGGCGAACTCGGCGACGGCACGCTGGTACGCACCGAACAATCGACGGATTACTGCGTAGTGCTCATCGGTCGATGCGAGAACAACTGACTCCATGCGTGAACCCTAACCGGGAGGCATTGCGCCGCTGGCGTGAATCCGGGGCGGTGGGGTGACCAGGATGCCGGTGAGCTTGGTGAGGCGGCGTTGCATGGCCGGTAGCGATGTCTCGAACGGGTGGCTGGGGCCGACGACCGATCCTGGATGGGTTCGGCCGTGGGTGAGTTCGGCAAGGCATCGGGCGTGTTGGAGCGCTTCCCACCAGTCGACTGCTGATCGGTCCAAAGGAGCGGTTGCTGCCATCTCGTCGATGAAGGACTCGGCGAGCCGGTTCGTGATCCGTCTGATCACCGGGCTGAGCAATCGGGGTGCAGCGATCGGAGCGCAACGCAGCAGACCGGCTGTCAGGCCGATGTCCATCTCTTTGGGTGCGATCGTCGCAGTGGTCCAGTCGAGCAGCCAGGTCTCACTCTGGTCGTCGACGAGGAGGTTCAACGGGTGGAGGTCCCCGTGACAGATCACGTCCGGTCCTGCGACGGGAGCGTGGTCGTCGAGCCATCGGCCGACCTCCGCGAACCCTGCGGCAGGGCTCTCGCTCGCCGCGGTGTCGATGCCTCCCCGGAACGGGTTCTTGGAGGAACCTCCGTCGGCCATGGTGTCGGCGAGTGGCACTCGAAGTGGAGTGGGGTCGATGGCATGGAGCTGCGCGGCAGTGTCGGCGAGCATCCTCGGCAGGCGTCGCAAAAGCTTCGGGAGTCGGACGAGTTCGGGCCCGAGCTGCAACCCACCGAGCGGTGTGCGGCCGTTCACTCGTTCCATCACGATGTAGGCCTCGCCGAGTCCCGGAGCCGAACCCGAGGTGAGGACGCGCGGTGTGGGGCAACCGGCATCAGCGACGACGCGTTGCACCATCGCCTCGCGATGGCCGGCCTGCCGATCCGGCATGACGCGCAATACCAGGGGCTGGTCGAACGGGGCCGGTGCGTTGTCGAGGTCAACCTTCCAGATCTGCGCCCAAAACCCACCACTCAACGGCTCTGGCGTGGCACGCAGTCGCACCGGGGCCCCGATCGTCGCGGACATCGTAGCAACGAACGCTTTCCTTACCTGCCCGGCTTTGTCCATGTAATGCAGTGAACACTGTAACGGTGGGTGCTGTCAAATAGGTAGACTGTGGGGATGGAAGATGTGTTCACGATCGACGAGCTCTCGGCGGTGACGGGAGTGCCGACGCGGACTATCCGCCAGTACCAGACGCTCGGGTTGTTGTCGCCACCGTCGCGTGTTGGACGGGTTGGCCGCTACGACCGATCGCACCGGGAACGGCTCGGTTCGATCGGTCGGTTGCAGGAACGGGGCTACTCGCTCGCCGGTATGCGAGACCTCTTCGACGCGTGGGACACGGGCCGCGAGTTGCGTTCGGTGATCGGTGCCGAGGACGGTCAGCCGCCGTCGCCGGTCGATGAGGCATCGATGCGTATCAGCCACGACCGACTGCTGGTCGCGGTTCCCCAGTTCGCCAAACCGGCCAACCGGCGCAGTGCGGTCGACGCTGGATTGTTGACACAGGCTGCGGACAAGCAGTCGTGGTTCGTCCGTAGTCCTGCTGCGTTGGCGATGGTCGCTGACTTGATTGTCAACGGAATGTCCGTGAAGCGGGCGTTGGCGTTGTACGCCCACATGTCGACGGTGCTCGAAACGCTCGGGCGTGACATTGCGACCGAGCTCGCAATGGTTGAACCGACGGAGCAACGCACCGCGTTGCTGCAACGAAACCGGCCGTTGCTCGGCAGGACGGTGGCGACGTTGTTGATCAACGCGGTGGGTAACGCATTGCCCACCACCGACACCGACCGGATCCGCATTGGTGCCATCGAAGACCGTCAAGCGCTGCGGACTACGCAACAGTCCTAACGCTTCCCCCGGTTGTGTTCAGGTGAGCAGGGCGTCGACGTAGTTGGCGGAGGTGGTTGATTCGAGTCGTTGGTTTCGCCGCCATGCCGTCCATCTTGGTTGCGCGATTGAGGCGTAGCCGTCGAGGGTTTGGGCGAGGGCGCGGATGCTCGACGTGCGGTGTTCGGCCACTCGTTGTATGGCTGTGCGTAGTTCGTTTGGGTCGGGTGTGTTCGGCTGACGGGCTACAGGTTCTGGCCGATGCGCAGGTTGTTGCCGCTCGGGTCGCGGACGGAGAACTCCCGCATGCCCCATGGCTTCGACTCGACGTTTGAGACTGGCATCCCCGTTGCACGGAATCGGGTGTTCCAT
>JANMYF010000122.1:0-6394 GCA_031381685.1 Acidimicrobiia bacterium | reverse complement strand
GTGTTCGACCACGACATAGTCCGCCTCGCCGCCCGCCGGGGCGGCGTCCTCCACAAGGTTTGACAGCTGCATCTGGAGACGCTTCACGGTTGCCTCGTGCTCGCCCTGGGCGGCCTCCGCCAGCTTGACTGCCGCGGCCAGCTCCTGACCCTGCAACAGCAGCGCAACCTTGGCGTCGCCCTGGGCCTTCGCTACTTCACGACCGAGCGTCTTCTGGGCGTTGCGGAGCTCGTCGAACGCAATGATCGCGGCACGTCGGAGGTCATCGGCGGCGAGGAGCCGATCAACGATCGACGGGTCCTCACCCCGCTTGGACTGGGACGCTCGCACGACATCGGGAAAGTCTCGGAGCACTCGCAGGTCGATCACGGCGTCCACGCTACTGAGCGGTGCTCCCACCCAGGAGTCGTTTCACTGAACATCGCAAACCTTGTGCTGTCACGCGTAGATCCGGAACGCGCAGAAACTGGAGCGATGCGATCTCGTTTACCTCGTCCGCACGACAGGTCTCGCCGAGTTTGGCCTCGTCGGGCGTTGGCAGCGGCCTCTCTGGCCGCAGCCATGATCATCACTGCGGTCGCTGGATCGACCAGATCCGCGGCCACGCCCGGCCTCCGACTGCGCACGATCGTCGAGGCCGATCGGCCCATTGGTTTCGCTCTCCATCCCGACCGCTCCTTCTATGTGGTCGAGCAGACCGGGAAGATCCGAGAGCTCGTCGGAACGACCCTCGGCGCCACCGTCCTCGACGTTTCGAAGGAGATCTCCGACGGGGGCGAGCAGGGACTTCTCGGCGCGGTGTTCGCGACCGAGGGGCGGTGGCTCTATGTGAATGTGACAAACGTCGATGGTGACACCGAGATCCGGGCGTATCCCTTCGCTTCGGGTCGTGCCGATCAGACGCGGATGGTCAAGGTGCTCGAGGTCGCTCAGCCTTTTGCGAACCACAACGGAGGTGGTCTCGTGATGGATCGTGAGGGCGTGCTGTGGATCGGACTCGGCGACGGCGGCTCGGCGGGAGATCCCGGGAATCGTGCCCAGGATCTGGGGGAGCTCCTCGGCAAGATCCTCCGCATCGTTCCGACCCCCGAAGGTTCATCGCCGTACCAAATCCCTTCCGGCAACCTCGAGCCGTCACGGGGACGCCCGGAGATCTGGGCCTACGGGCTGCGCAATCCGTGGCGCTTCACTATCGACGAGCCGACCGGGACGGTGTGGATCGGCGATGTCGGCCAGAACGCTATTGAGGAGATCGACGCCGTGCCGCGCAACGCCGCGTTGCCGAACTTCGGGTGGAAGCTTCGAGAAGGACTGCGTCCGTACAACGGCGGAGACAAGCCGAACGACAATGTGGATCCGGTCTATGACTACCCACACTCGTCAGGCGGATGTTCGGTCACCGGCGGCGTGGTATCCCGGGCCGCTTCGCTCCCATCGTTGCGCGGCGGATATCTCTTCGGTGACTACTGCGACGGCAAGATCCGGGTGCTCCGCCGAAACTCGGTCACGGGTCGTACCACCGTCGGCGCCACGGGACTCACGATGAAGAGCCTGTCGGGCTTTGGAACCAACGCCGACGGCAACGTGTTCGTTTCGTCGACCAACGGCAGTGTGAAGCAGATCACGAAGCGCTGACCCGTACGGACAACGCCCACGTTGTCACTACTTCAGGAACAACGCGTACGCCGGGTCGTCGGTGACTTCGCGGTAGGAGTACCCGACCTCGGCCAGGAACGGACGCACCCTGCGACGCTCCGAGCCGGGCACCTGCAGTCCGACGAGAACACGCGAGTAGTCAGCACCCTGGTTCCGGTAGTGGAACATCGAGATGTTCCAGGTGGGCGCCATGCTGGTGAGGAACTTCATCAGCGCGCCGGGACGCTCCGGGAACTCGACGTCGAACACCATCTCCCCTTCAGCCAGTGCGCTGTGTCCGCCGACCATGTGGCGAAGGTGCTGCGCGGCAAGTTCGTTGCTGGTGAGGTCAAGCACTTCGAAGCCGCCCTTGCGGAACTGCGCGGCGAGGCGGTCGGCCCCATCTTCGCCCTGCACTCCGACACCGACGAAGATCTGGGCACGCTGGTCGTCGCTGATCCGGTAGTTGAATTCGGTGAGGCTGCGGTTGCCGATGAGCCGGCAGAACTTCTTCAGGCTGCCCGGCCTTTCCGGCATGGTCACCGCGAAGAGCGCCTCCTTGGCCTCGCCCACCTCTGTTCGCTCGGCCACGAAACGGAGGCGATCGAAGTTCATGTTGGCGCCGCACGACAGGGCGACGAGGGTGGCATGGCGGAGGCGATGTGCCTTCGCATACGCCTTCATACCGGCGATCGAAAGGGCACCGGCCGGCTCCGTGATGCTGCGCGTGTCGAGGAAGACGTCCTTGATCGCCGCGCACACCTCGTCGGTGGTCACGAGCACGTAGTCATCGACAAGCTCACGACACAGCCGGAAGGTCTCGACGCCGACTTGTTTCACCGCCGTGCCGTCGGAGAAGAGACCGACTTCGGCAAGCGCGATCCGCTTATTCGCCTGCACGCTGCGGGCCATGGCGTCTGAGTCGACCATCTGTACACCTATGACTTTGACCTCGGGACGAACCGCTTTCACATAAGAGGCGATACCAGCGGCGAGTCCCCCACCACCGATGGGCACGAAGATGGCGTCGAGGTGTCCCTGGTGCTGGCGGAGGATTTCCATGCCGATCGTGCCCTGACCGGCGATGACGTCCGGATCGTCGAACGGGTGGACAAGCGTGAGTCCGTCGCGGGCCTGCAGTTCGAGAGCATGCGCACCGGCATCGGAGTACGACTCACCGTGGAGCACCACCTGCACATGGGAGCCGCCGAATGCCTTCACGGCATCGACTTTCACGTGTGGCGTGGTGGTCGGCATCACGATGACGGCACGGCAGCCGAGCTTCGCCGCCGCCAGGGCAACTCCCTGGGCGTGGTTCCCCGCGCTCGCAGCGATCACGCCGCGGGCAAGCTGCTCTGGTGAGCAGTTGACCATCTTGTTGTACGCGCCGCGCACCTTGAACGAGAACACCGGCTGCAGGTCTTCGCGTTTGAGCAGCACCCTGTTCCCGATTCGCTTCGACAGGTTCGGTGCGGGGTCGAGCGGGGACTCGATGGCCACGTCGTAGACACGAGCGGTGAGGATCCGGCGGAGATAGTCAGTGCGCATAGCGGGCATACAGCCTCGCATGATCCGACGAGCTCACGGGGACGTTTTCTCGCTTCAACCGTCGAGATCGTCAGTCCCGTGGCGGAGGTTTGCCGTGCCCGAAGCGCACGTCGGCTCGAAAGGACGGGCCGAGGAACGGCTCGCCGGTCTTTCGGGCGAAACGCCACTGCAACGAGATCCGAGGCTCGACGACCCGTCCCCTCAGGTACGGCACCGAGTGCTCCCAGTCGGCCTGGCAGCGGCCGCCCATCACCATCAGATCACCCGACGCCGGGCAGAGGTCATGGGTCGAACCTTGCGCCGGGCCATCAGTGAAACGATGCTCCCGAGGGCGCAGGAGCCAAGGTCGTGTGCCTCCGAGCGTGAGCACGCCGATGATTGTGTCGTCGAGCCAGCGCATATCGGTGTCGCGATGAAAGCCCTGCCCATCACCACCGTCGCGGTATTGGATCATCGAGAAGCCGGCGAACTCCACCCGGTAGGTCCGCTGGATCCATCTCGTGACGTCCGCGAGGACGGGATGCGGAAGCGGAAGCCCACGTTGCCACGACGCGCCGCGCCGTTTCTCCTCGACCACATGGTCGTAGCGGAACAGCTGCGAAGTCCGCCACGGCACCGTGTCACGCAGATGCACGAACAGTTCATCGGCGTTGCGGAGCCATTTGCGCGAGACGTCGACCCATGACGTCGCGTCGAGCTCGATGCGTTCGACCGGAGCGTCGAGATCCACGGCGACACGTTCCTCCACGCCCGTGAAAGGTAGTTGGGCTCGGCGACCCGTCGATAACCATGGGATCGTGAATGACGGAACAAGCAAACGCCTGGAGTCCCCGTCAGCGTCGGAACCCTGGAGTGTTCATCCAACCCGGACGAGGCGTTCGATCTCGTGACCATGATCCAGGTCGTAGCTCACTTCTTCGACGTGAAAGAAGCGTTCGCAGCAGCGGTTCGCCAGACCAAGCCCATTGGCTACTGGCTCATCGAAACGTGGAACCGCAGGAGCTGGACGGCACGGCTTCTGCAAAAACGGTGGCACGAATACAGTCCACCCACTGTGCTTCACTTGTTCAATCCCGACAACCTCGCGCGATTCGCCACGGATCAGGGCGTCACCGAAATCGAGAGAGGTCGCCCGGCGAAGTTCATCAGCGGTGCCCACGCCAAGTCGCTGTTGCGCTTCAAGCTCCAGCACGTGCCCGCAGGCAACGTGCTGGTGAAGATCGTCGATCGTCTCCCCGGCCACTGGCGGATCCGCTATCCGGCCGAAGATCTCTTCTGGATGCTGCTGCAGAAGCAGTAGGCGCCGAACGTCAGTCGTTCGGGTCCCCATCCGTCGACGCCCGGATCCACCACGGGCGTCGACGGTCAGGGGAGATGCTTTCGGTCAGAGACCGATCGACGGATCGATGAACTCGTTCGTGGCGAGCTGATCGGCCTTGAGGTCCTTCGGCACGCTGGCGATCCCGGCCTCGAGCATCTGGTCGATGCCCTCCTGGACCCGGTCCATGTCGAAGTTGCCGAGGGTCGCGTCGGGCCCATTGGAGATGAGTCCGAGTTCCTTCATCGTGGCAACGGCGAACTCGGCCTCACCGGCGGAGTAGACGACTTCGTTCAGCTCGGCGAGCATGTCGACGATCTTCTTGTTGGCCGCGGCGGGACTGTTCAGATAGTCCTTGGTGGACTGCTGGATGATCGGGACGAGCTTCGCCAGGCACGGACGCAGCGTCTCCAAGTCGGCGGACCGGATGCCGAGCGGCTGGGAGTAGAAGCGCACACCGGCGTCGTAGACCAGTTGTGAGGCCACCTTCTTGCCCCACTCGGGCAGCTTCTCGTACTCGTACGGTTCGGCCGACGCGAAGCCCTGCTGGGCGATCTTGCCCTTTTCGGACACGAACCGGGCGGGAGTCCCGTCGAAGGAGCCGTCCCACAGCTTCTTCGGCACGACACCCTGCTTCGACAGGATCCCTGCCACGGACCACCCGGGAACACGTTGATGGTGACGCCCTTGGCCCCGAGATCGGCGATCGTCTTCACATCGGGATAGGTGGCCGGATCCCACATGACGATCTGCGGGTTCTTCTCGAACGGGGCCACGACCGACAGGGTCGGCAGCTTGGCGTAGTCGTTGGCCGCGGAGTCATGGCTGGTGAAGCCGAGGGTGATCGACTTGTCGGTGTACATCTGCGCGGTGACCGGGGAGAAGCCGATGGCCGGTCCACCGGAGCGGATCTGGAGAATGACCCCGGTGTCGGATCCGTCGCTGGCGATGAGCGGGCCGGAGATCGACTTGGTCTTGGTCTCCGTGGCGAACGTGTCGCCGAGCAGATTGAACAGCGGGCCGCGTTCGGCGGACGGGTACCAGTCGGTCTGAATGGCGACGGTGTCGGGACAGACACCCTTGAGCGACCCGGCCATCGATGCAGTGCCTGAAGCGGGGGTGGTCTCGGCCGCGGCAGTTTCTGCGGCGGCAGTTTCGGCGGCGGCCTCGGTGGGGGCGGCGGCCTCGGTCACGGCGGCCGCTTCTGTCTCAGCCGCAGCAGCCGTGGTCTCGGCGGCAGCGGCGGTGGTGTCGGCGGCGTCGCTGCTGCACGCCGTGAGCATCAGCCCGACGACGACCGGCAGGATCGCTGCCCGCAAGGTTCGATGAGTGTGCATGGCTCCCTCTCAAGGACTCGCAGGCTGGTTGACGGGGCGAGGCCTGTCAGCAGTATTCCACAGAGGAATATCAAATGCATGTCGGGACTATTGCAACTTCTTTCGCGCCCGACCTCTTGCCGCACCCTTTCCCCCCGGCACCGGTCGGGGGACGACGTCGACTTCCTCGCTGACGAGGATCAGCAGAAGGCGGGCGGGTTTGTCCAGGACCCGATACCTCTGGGGCACGCCACCGCTCGCGGAGATGCAGTCGCCCTCCGTCAGCGTCAGACGGGTGTCGTCCACCTCGAATTCGTACGACCCGCTGAGGACCAGGCAGACCGAATCGTTCCGGTGGAGATACGGCGTCGGCGCGAACTCCGTCGGTCCGCTGTCGAACTCGACCACCCGGAGCTGCCCCGATCGACGGGTCAGGGCCTGGCCCATGCCTTCTTCGCGGTCGTACGCTGCCATCATTCGCCGTTCGCTGCGCCGAACGACATCGATCATGGCGGGCGCGTCGGACCCGGCTAACAAACCAACCGCACTGCTCCCCAGCGCCTTGGCCACACGATCG
>JANMYF010000103.1:0-13485 GCA_031381685.1 Acidimicrobiia bacterium | reverse complement strand
CTCTCGCCGTGCCAGACCGACGGCGGGGCCAAGTACACGTCGCCCGGGCCGAGCACCTTGCGACTGTGGTCATCGGCCGCACCGATCCGGAAGTCGAGCCTGCCGCGCATGATGATGCCGAGTTGCTCGTTGTGCTCGTGGTTGTGGAGGAACGAGCCGTCACCCCCGCCGGTGATCCGCCAGAACCACAGTTCGAGGTTCTCCCCGACGATGATGCGACGACGGAAGCCCGGACGATCGGTTTCCTCGAACAGGGCATCGTCGTAGAAATAGCAGTAGCGCGGGTCGGTTTCGACGGTCACAGCAGCTGCTCCAACATGCGGCGCTCCACGTCGTCGAGATGGGCGACCACCGCGGCGACCGCCTTGCGTACATGGCCCCGGGCAACGGCGTCGGCGATCGCTCGGTGTGCCTCGGTCGACGACCGGATGATCTCGCGCACTTCTCCCCGGTTCACCTCGGCGTAGAGCAGCGAGGCGAACTCACCGGAACCGAACAACGCCGATAGCGCCTTCGCGTGCACCTCGTTGAGCAGTGGGTTCCCACAGGCCCGCGCCAACGTGGCGTGGAACATCCGGTCGATTTCGCGGAACTCTTCGAGGTCGGTCGTGTTCCGCGCGGCGAGCGAGCTGATGAGTTCGCGTTCGGCTTCAGTGGCCCGCCTGGTCGCCATCTCGACAATGGCGGGCTCGATGACCTGGCGCACTTCGAACAGCTGCGACACGAGGGCCTTGCGATCATCACCGGCGAAGTTCATCTCGGGGAGTTGCTCGGCAACGACGGAACGATTCCCACGTCGTTCCAGATAGCCGGCGATGACCAGGCCCTGGATCGCCTCACGCACGGATGTGCGCGCCACGCCGAATTCCTGGCAGAGCACACGCTCGGCGGGCAGCGGTGTTCCGGGTGCGAGTTGTCCGCTGTGGATGGCGTCGGCCAGACGTAGACGGATCTCGGCGGACACCGTTTGCCGGGTGACCGGATCAAACGCAGTCGTCATGCCAAGCCGACCTTGGCAAAACGAGCGATGTCCCCGGCGAGGTCGAGAGGTTCGATGACGGCCTCGTGCTCAGCGTTGCCCCAGTGTTCCGGTGGCACCGACCAGAGCACTTCGAATTCGAGGCCATCGGGATCCTTCGCGTACAGGCTCTTGCTGGTGCCGTGGTTGCTTGCCCCGACCAGCGCGCCGACCGAGACCAGCCGGTCGCGCATATCGGCGAGTTCGTGGAGCGTCGGTACCTCCCACGCCAGGTGGTACATGCCGACAGTTCGACGTCCCGCTTCGCTCGGTCCGGCGCCGTCGCCGATGGTGAAGAAGGCGATGTCATGGTGGTTCTCCGACGCCGGAGCTCGCATGAACGCGTAGGCACCATCGGGGTGGTCGGCCACTGTCGTGAAGCCGAGCACGTCGGCGTAGAACTTCTGCGTCACGCGGGCTTGGCGTACGTAGAGCACCGCGTGGTTCATTCCCGTGATCGGCATGTCGTGTCCTTCTCTCCGGCGGGCCGGTCGGGCAGCGCCCGACCTTGGACTGATGGTCAGACCATAGTTCCTCCCCTTGGGTGCGATGGCCTGGATCACCGCGTCAGCGACGCTTCGATCGCCGTTCCGCAGATCTCACCGTCGCCCCGAGCGAAGGGCAGATCACCCGCTAGGAGAGGTTCGCACCGGGCGCGAGTACGAGGTCTCCATCGTCGCTTGGGGACCCGACCCCCGGTGAATCGAGACCGAACATCGAGCTCGGCGTGGGGAGCGGGTCAGTGAATACGATTTGGAGCAACCAATCGACGGAGATGCCATGACTGAACTCGCTGCAGTTGCCCCACCCTTCATCGACATGGCGCACCGCATCGTCTGGGCGGTTGCAGCAACGACCAACTCCAAAGGTCAACCGTCGACCCGCGTGCTCCACCCGATCTGGGAGTGGGACGGCACCGACCTCACCGGATGGATCGCCACCTCTCCGGAGTCACTCAAGGCCCGCCACCTCGACGCCGTTCCCTCACTCTCGCTGACGTACTGGGACGCCACCCAAGACACCTGCACGGCCGACTGCGACGCGACGTGGGATGCCACGCCCGAGTTGCGACGCCAAGGATGGGACCGCTTCGCCAACGGACCGGCGCCGGTCGGATACCTGCCGTCGCTCATTCCCGGTTGGACCGACCCCGGCGTTCCGTCGTTCGGGATACTGCGACTCCGCCCCTATCGTCTGCGGCTGATGCCAGGTTCGCTGATGATGCGGGGTGTCGGCGAGCTTCTGGCCTGGAGCCGCTAGCCGGGGCGGACGAGTGCGGCGAGAGATTTCGGGGCGACGAGGCAGTACGCCTCGCTGACGATCTCCGCGACCTCGTTCCAGTCGGTCGTCGGGACATCGAGACGAACCCCGATCCATCCGCGGTGACCTACGTAGGGCGGACGGAAGTAACGCTCCGGTGCTTCGTCGATCCACTCGGCCTGCACCCCCATCGGTGCCGCCGCCCAAAACCCGAGCACGCCGTCGCCGTGGTGGTCGTCGACGGACATCACGAAGGTCTTCTTCTCTCGGATGAAGAACGTCGGCTCGCCATGGCTCAGCCGCTCACTCGTTTCCGGGAGCGCGAGGCACAACTGCCGGAGGCGGTCGATCGGCGATGCCGCTGCCTTCTTCGTACGTGAGGTCGCCACTCCAGCATTCTGGCAAAAAGGCGATGCGCTAGCCGTCGCTGGTTGTGAGGTGAGTTGGCGCCCCGTTGTCGAGTTGGCGACGTCGTCAACTCGACACGGGTAACGCCAACCAACCACACAGCCTCGCTGGCCGCCTCAGACGTTGACGTTGACGGTGTGCCAGCCGGTGGCGCCGTCGGGGGCGACGTCGGCACGCTCTTCCGTCTGCGTCTGCCCTTTGGCGTTGGTGGCCCGTACTCGGATGATGTGGCTGCCGCGCTCGGCATTCCACTCGAGCTTCCACTGACGCCACGTGTCGATGCCACCGTCAGCGGCGAGTGTCGCCTCACGCCACGGCTCATCGTCGATCTGCACCTCGACCTTGGCGAGTCCGGTGTGCTGGTCCCAGGCCACGCCGGCGATGGCGTTCTTGCCGGGCACCGGCTCGTTGTTGAGCCCGATGACGTCGATCCGTGAACCTGTCTTGATCGGTCCGAGGGCGGACCAACCGCGCGGGATCCAGTAGCCCTGCTTCTCCTCGAACGTGGTCACCTCGATCGACGAGAGCCACTTCACCGCGGAGACGTAGCCGTAGATGCCCGGAACGACGAGGCGCGCCGGGAAGCCGTGTTTGAAAGGGAGCGGCTCGCCGTTCATGGCGATGGCGATCAGCGCCTCGCGGCCATCCATTGCGATCTTCGTAGGAAAGCCCGCCGTGAAGCCGTCCGTCGAGGTGACGAAGAGCTGATCGGCCGCGATCGTGTCGATCTCGGCTTCGCGCAGCACGTCGGCGAGGCGCACACCCGTCCATCGGGCGTTGCCGATCAGCTCGCCGCCGATCTCGTTCGATACGCACATCAGCGTGCAGTCGTGCTCGACGAGATGACGGTTGAGCAGATCGTTGTAGGTCAGGGTGAGCGGGTTCTTCACCCGACCCTTGATCGTCATCTTCCACTTCTCGGCATTGATGCGGGGCACGACGAGTGCGGTGTCGATCCGGTAGAAGTTCGACGTCGGGGTCTGCCAAGGCGTCATGCCGGCCACATCGACGGTGGTCTTCGGATTCACCGGGCCGAGGGTCTCGGTCGCCTTCGGGGTGGTGAGGGTGGCGCGCACGGCCACGGCCTCCGGATCGCCCTGCAGCCGTCGCCCGATCGTCGTCGCCAGCACGGCGACGCCGGCGGTAGCCGCGCCTATCGTGGCGAACTGCCGGCGGTCGACCATCGAGACCGCACGCCCCTTTGGGAGCGCGTCGATCGGGCCGGCCGCGGCGGCCGTGTTGCCGGTGTGTTGGCCAACAAGCAACCACAACGCACCGATCGTCGTTGCGCCGGCCGCCACGATCGGCCAGATGTCGAGGTTCTCGGGAAGACGGCCCGAGAGCGCAAAGGAGATGCCGATCGCGCTGACAACAGCGACCGCAATCGCCGCCCTGACGAAGTGGCGGGCGGCGAGCCGTCCCACCAGAAGAGCTCCGATGGCGAGGATCACGATGATCGAGCCGAGCAGCACCGCCTTGTCGTTGGTACCGAACTGCTCGATGGCGAACGTCTTCAACCACCGGGGGGCGCCGTCGATAACCCGATCGCCGACCCGACGGATGGGAGCACCGGCGCCGATCACCCCGGCGACGAACTCGCCGACACCGAGCCCGCACGCCGCAGCGAGGAGCCCGCCGAGGGCAGCGCGTCGAGAGGAGAAGGGAGCCGAAGTCACAGAGACGATCCTGCCCCGCCCGGGCAGCTAGTCCGTCGACCCCTCTCAGGATCCCTTCAACCGGTCCTTCGACATGGCGAAGGCTCCACCGCGCGCAGATCAGGGATTCTCACGCGCGCATCGACCCGATTCGTCGGTTCCATCGCGGAATCGGGGCGATGTGTGCGTGATCGCCGTCGATCTGCGCGTGGGCGCGGCTGGTTTGTGCGGAACTCGGTGCGCTGTCTGGGCGTTGGCTGCGTCTGCGAGACTGTCCGGCGACGGTGAGTCGGCTGGGTAGTCGCGGTTCGGATGTCCGGTTCGCCGGGTGTCCGGGCTGAGGAAGGTCGGGGCTCCACAGGGCAGGGTGCTGGCTAACGGCCAGTCGAGGTGACTCGCAGGAAAGTGCAACAGAAAGCAGACCGCCGATGGCCTGTCGCTCCGGCGGCAGGATCAGGCAAGGGTGAAACGGTGCGGTAAGAGCGCACCAGCGTCCAGGTGACTGGGCGGCTCGGTAAACCCCACCCGGAGCAAGGTCGAAACGGCAGAGACGGGCGGCCCGCCCACCGGCACCTCGGTGTCGGCTCTTCCAGGTGGACCGCGCAGATGGATGGCTACCCACGGTCGTGCTCCTCGGGGCACGACCCGGACAGAACCCCGCCTACAGGCCGACTCACCGTCACCCGACTCGCCCTTACCGAACTCCGAACAAAACGTCGAGTCGCGCGGCTGCCAGCGTTGCCTCCCCGCTGATCTGGGTCGGCTGGCGTCGTTGGGTCGGCGGGGGTGCATCGGTGCACGGATTCCGACCCAGTGCACGGATTCCGACGCAGTGCACGGATTCCGACCCAGTGCACGGATTCCAACCCAGTGCACGGATTCCGACCCAGTGCACGGATTCCGACCCAGTGCACGGATTCCGACCCAGTGCACGGATTCCGACCCAGCGCACAGATCCCGACCCAGTGCACAGGTCGCGACGGCGGCTTCGCCGGGCAGATTGAGACGAACGGCTCATTCTCACGGAGAGCGTTCGCTGCGAAGCTTTCTCCGCGCCGGTGAACGACGGTTCGGCACACAAGCCTCGGTTCACCATCGCGCGTCGTCGGCCGCATCGTCGGGCGGAAAAGGGATGGATCGCCGTGGAAACCCAGATCAGCCAGCACGAATCCGACGGCACCCTCGGCATCGAACTCCTCCTCGCGGCGTGCCAAGACGGCGACTCGTCGGCATGGGCAGTGCTCGTCGACCGCTTCGAACGTCTCGTGTTCGCAATCGCCATCCGGGAAGGACTGAGCCGAGAGGACGCTGCCGACGTCACGCAGGCCACCTTCGAGGCACTGATCACCGCCTTGCCACGGATCGAGACCGGAACCTCCGTCGGTGCATGGCTGGCCAGCGTGGCCCGTCGCCTCGCGTGGCGCCAACGAGAGCGCAGACGCCGCGAGGACTCGACCCTACGGCGCGACGGTCACCAATTGATCGCGGGAGCCGATCAGAGGTCGTCCCCCTGGTCCTCCCCGCCCGACGACTTCGTTGCCGACGGCGCCCTGCCCGACGACCGCGTGCTCCAGCTCTGCGAACGGCTCCTCGGGATGGGCGAGCCGTGCCGCACGATGCTCACGTCGCTCTACCTCGATCCGAAGAAGCCGACCTACGCCGAAGTTGCGGCTTCGACGGGCCGACCCGTCGGGAGCATCGGACCAACCCGGGCCCGATGCCTCCAGCGTCTCCGTTCACTCGTCACGTTCGAGACATCATGAGCGCCCTCTACGATCCGAAATTCCGACGCCTCCTCGACTGGGCCGAGGCTCGTCGCGAGGGGATCAACGACGCGCCGATCCCGTCAGCGGACGACGACTCCCTCGATGCCGTCATGTGGGTCGAATCCTTCCTCGACGCGGCTGAAGTCCTGGCCCGCATCGAACCCCCGGCGTCGCTTCGGTCCCGACTGCAGACGGCATTCTCCAACCATCGTCGTCGTGACGACGAGCGATCCGCTGCCGTCGAGATGCTCGGCCTCGTCGCAGACTCCCGCACCCGCTCGGAGCTCGTCGGCGTTCGAGGATCGGCGACATCCGAGATGCCCGAGGCCTACCAGCTTCTGTTCGGCCGACGGCCGGCGACGGTGTTCGTCGAAGTGACGCCCACCAGCGCGGTGTCCGTTCGGATCACCGGCCAGTTCGTGGATCGCCGCAGCGCATCCACAGGCACGGGCGCCCACGAAGACTCGGAAGCCCGGATCGTGCGAGCCGTGCGGCACGAAGCAACGTCGGGACCAAGCCGGACCGCCCGGACTCCGAGGCCGACAGGAGCGCGACAAGGGCTTCGCGTTCGCGGCTGAACGGAGCGAGTCGACACCGTTCGCAACCGAGGGTTTCCGAACGACGACGGGCGCCGGGACGCCGATGATCGTGGCCGACCAAGGCGTCGATGGCTTCGCCCAGACCGGCCTGATACGGCGCCGCCGTTCTCCGCCATGGTCCGGGTCCCGTCGTCGCATGGGCCGGGACAGCCCCGTCGCGGGCGCGTTGCAGCATCGGGCGATCCGATTCGGTGTCGCCGACGGCAAAGAGCAGTTCCGGTTCGTTGCCCGCCTCATCGGCGAGGCGGGCCCGAAGCGCGTCGAGACCCGTGCCCTTGTCGATGCGGGCGGCCACGAAGTCGGTCTGGCCGTCGCCTTCGATCACCCGGATCCCGACCAGCAGGGACGCACATTCCTTCAGCAGCAGAGCCGGAACCGGTCCCTTGTCCACCCGGGCCCGGATGCCGAAGCGATACGCCTCGTCCAACTCCACGCCCGGGATCGCCGACAGCCGAGCGCGCAGTGCGTCCATGCAGTCGCGTTCTCCATCCGACCGGAGATCGATGCGCTCGTCACCCTGGGAAAGGTAGAGAGCCGACCCGTACTCCGCGACCGCGCCGATCAACCCGTAGCTGCGACACCGATCACGCACCTCTTCCAGCCCGCGACCGGTCGCGAACACCGGAACGAATCCGTGGCGCAGAAGCGAGCGAAGCGCGAAGGCGCTCGACATCGTCGGTGCCGAGAAGCCGAGAAGGTCCGACTCGAAGACGCCATCGATGTCGAGTGCCACAAGCCGTCCGGGCACCCCGCGCGCCTCGACCGGAGGGTCGGCGCACGAACCGTCGAGGAAGACCGTCGCGAAGTAGTGCTGCATCACGCGGGCGCCCGCCTGGCGAGCAGCTGAGGCCGAGGATGGATCGCGACGGCGGGCACTCCAGAGCTGGACGAGGCGGAGAAGCAGCCATCGCTCTGGCGTGACCACATCACCGGTGAGCTCCGCATAGCGGCGGAGGAGGTCGTCCTGATGTGGGACGTCCAGATTCCGATCGGTGGCGCCGGCCAAGTCGAACACGGCGTCGTAACTGCTCAGCCCGTGGTGCCAGTAGGCACGGTCCTGGAAGCCAACCGTTCGGAGCGCACGATCGGAATCCCCAAACCAGTTCTCCAGCTCCATCGTGCCGTCGATGATCGACGGCGACGACACGTGCAGGATCCGACGGGTGAGAGGGTTCGCGGCGAGAACCTGGGCCATCGGCCACGCCCGCCCGAAGGCGCGGCTGACCTCGGCAGCTGCCGTTTCCCAGACCGGTTGTTCACCGGCGAGCGTCAGGCTGGTGTCGGCGCGCGCCGGCAGCCGTTCTCGCCGATTCGCAACGTAGGTCGGCAACCCGTCGAGCAGGGCTTGTCTGCCTTGAGCCGATGTCGAATCGACACGATGCGACTCCGGCAGCCATTCGCGATACAGCAGACCATTGCGCAGGCCCAGGAGCTCCGGCACGACGGCATCTTGCAGCCCGGCGACCACGGCGACGTGCTCGCCGAAATACCCGATTCCGACCCCTTGCACCGCGATCATCCGTTCGCTCGCACTGTCGTCCGGACCGTCGACACCAACGCGGTACACGACACGCACATGGGCTTCGGCGCGGCGCGGCGTACGCCGCGTGACTTCCTCGACGGCACCGACGACCGACCCACCCGGAAGAAATTCGAGGAGTGTCGAGCGGACCGCCGACTCGTGCAGTCTCGTGTGGACGTCCCAATCGGTCCACGGCAGCGTGACGTGTGCGAGGTCCTCCAGACCTCGAATTCTCTCCGGCGTGCCGATGAAGCAGGGATAGGCCACGGTGATTGACGTGCGGGGCACCCCGAGCCGGACGAGCTCATCGACGCACCGCACGAACGACGAACCGGTGACCGGCGGATCATCCGTCACGACGAAGCGGGACCTCGACGCGCGGGCGCGCACGAACCGAGCGCTTGTCGTTGTCAGCGCGACTCCCGGTCGCATCGTGAGCACGTCGACATCGGCGCCACGGCTGCGAAGAACCTCGGCGAGCAGCGGACCGATGTAGCTGCCGGACGTACGAACACCGACCATCACGATCGAAGCCGTGTTCTCCAGCGGAGGAAGGACCGTCTCGGCGAGCCGCTCACCGAGCTGGAACATGTCGCCGATGCCGAGGTCGAAGGTCTCGAAGCAACTGGGAAGCACTGGCGTGGCCCCCCGCAACGCGACATCGGCCAGCAAGGTGCCCGTCGGGTACAGGCGGTCAAGCGAGTTCCGGAGAGGACCCGGTCGGACGGAATCGTCAGTGCGAAGCGACGCCGCCAGGAGTTCGACGAAGTTGCCCATCTCGGACCGCCAATGGCGCAGGTCGAGGGTCCGCTGCCGTCCGCCGGATCGTCCGACGAGCCGACGCGCCGCCCGGATCATGACCGCCGCCCTTCGGGTGGCGGATCGCCCACCGAAGCCCAAGTACTGCGCGACGCGGTCGATTGGTGTGGAGGGTTCGAGGGCGTCGTCCGCGATCTGCCCGAGCGCAACCGCGAGGAGGTAGGCGTTGAGAGGGTCGGCCTCGCCCACGCACACCCGCTCGACCACGGTGCGCAGCGCCTCGAGGAGCGTCACGACGTCGGGGAGCAGGTCGATTCGCCAGTCGACGCCGGTCGCGCTGCTCTCCGGCGGCGGCATCGTCACTCCGGCCAACAATGCCCACGTCGTTCCTCCCGAGTCCCGACCCATGGCCCGGGTATCGGCTGCCGGACCGCTTCTCCTTGAGATAGCGGGGCAAACAGGAGCCGAGCCGTTCACGGACCGGGGTCGGACCGTCGTCACCCGGCCGCCCGATAGGTCGATCGACCTATCGGGGCAATTTCATGTATTTCCCGGCGTCGCGGATGCACTGGTCAGGTGTTCAGTTCCGAATCGTGGTTCGGACGATGAGGAGAGAAATGTCGCTCGATTCGGCACAGGGAAGCGTCACGACACGCGGGTCACGCCGGGGTGGACCGTACCTCGTCCCGTCCGTGGACGGGCTGATCGATGCCACGGTGACACCGTCGGTAAGCGTCGTCGTGCCGGCGTTGAACGAAGCCCAGAATCTCTACGCGGTACTTCCCCGCATTCCGCTGTGGGTGCACGAAGTCATCCTGGTCGACGGGGGTTCGACCGACGACACAGTCGCCGTGGCCCGCCAACTGCTGCCGTCAATCCGCATCGTGCAGCAGACCGGCAAGGGGAAAGGCGACGCACTGAGTGCCGGATTCCATGCCGCAACCGGTGACATCGTCGCCATGATCGACGCCGACGGATCGACCGACCCGGGTGAGATTCCTCGTTTCGTCTCGGCCTTGCGGACTGGTGCGGATTTCGTCAAAGGGACCCGCTACATCCAGGGCGGCGGTTCCCAGGACATCACCGCATTCCGCTCCAGGGGGAACCGCATCCTCACCCGCATCGTCAACATCCTCTGGCGGACCAACTACACCGACCTCTGCTACGGCTACATCGCCTTCTGGCGACGGCACCTGAACGTCCTCGCCCCGGACTGCCGCGGATTCGAGATCGAAACCCTGCTGTGCATCCGGGCCGCGGGCCGTGGGCTCCGTGTGGCGGAGGTCGCCAGCTTCGAGTCGAGCCGCCTGCACGGCACGAGCAACCTCAATGCCACGCGGGACGGGATTCGGGTGTTCCGCACGATCATCTCCGAACTGGTGCGGCCATGGTGACTTCGAGCGCTGCCGGCCAGCGCCCGACTGTGTCGGTGATCATCTGCGCACATAGCACTCAGCGATGGGACCGACTGGGGAATGCCGTCGACTCGGCTATCTCCGAGCAACCCGACGAAGTCTTGATTGTCATCGACCACAACGCCGATCTCCTGCGTCTGGCGAAGGACAACCTTCAGAGGTGTTCGGGCAGTCCCGCGGTCCGCGTGGTCCCGAATACCGCGACGCAGGGTTTGTCGGGGGCGCGCAACACTGGCATCGCATTGACGGAATCCGAGATCACCGTCTTCATCGACGACGACGCCGAAGCCCTCCCCGGCTGGTTGGGCCACCTGGTCTCCCCGTTCGATGACCCGACCGTCGTCGCTGTCGGCGGCCGCGCCCTCCCGGCCCGGCCCGACCACTTCCCCGCATGGTGGCCCCACGAGTACGACTGGGTCGTCGGCTGCTCGTGGACCGGGCTCCCCGAGGTGTTGAGCGAGGTTCGCAACGTCATCGGTTGCACCATGGCGTTTCGCCGCGAGGCACTCGTGGCCACTGCCGGGTTCGACGTGAGGCTCGGTCGGGTCGGGGCGAACGCCGCCGGCTGTGAAGAGACCGAACTCTGCATGCGACTCAGCCGCGGCGGCGCCCGGGTGTTGTACGAGCCGAAGGCAACGGTGCTCCATCACATCGACCGAGGGCGCCTCACACCGCGCTACTTCATTCGCCGCTGCTGGGCCGAAGGACGTTCGAAGGCGTTGATCCACCGCTCGCTCGGCGGAGGAGCGCTCGGGCCAGAGCGACGCTTCGCGGCTGATGCGCTTCGACGCTCCTTCGGTATCGGCGTCCGGGCGATCGCGCGTCGCGACGCATCCGGTGTCGGACTCGCCGCAGCGACCCTGGGTGGTCTTTGCACGACCGGACTCGCTTTCGTTCTGCCGACGCTCGGCAAGTCCGCTTTGTCCACCAACACCCTCTCTCGCTGACCGCAATCCCCGGAGAACCCAACGTGCATCGCCGCCCCTTCGCTCGCTCCAAGCCGGCTCTCGTCAGCGTGGCCGTCGTTGCGGCCCTCATGACCTTCGCCGTCGCCGTCGCCCCCGGGATCGGATCGGCATCGATCGGCCTCCCGACGAGCACCACGGCGAGAACGGCCGATGACACCGGCGAAGTGAAGCTCGATGTCCCTTCGGGGACCCGAACGGGCGACGTGCTGGTCGCTTCAATCGCCTACAGGGCGAAGAAGCAGGGCCAGCGCGTGACTGTTAGCGCGCCGACCGAGTGGACGCTCGCCGCGCAAGTCGATCGCGGCGGTACCGAAGGTCTTGCCGTCTTTACGCGCGTCGCGGCACCTGGGTCGAGCAACGCGACCTGGACGTTGTCGTCCAATTCGGCCGTCGTGGCGTTCATGGGCGCGTTCTCCGGTGTCGACCCGGCGAGGCCGGTCGAGGCCGCGCAGACGGTGTCGATCGCGGCCACGTCGTCGGTGACGGGCCCATCAATAACGACGTCTTCGACGGGCGGTGCGGCCGTTGCGATGTACGCGGCAACCCGGGAGAAGGGAGGGCTGAAGACCTGGTCGACGCCAACGTCTGCGACGGAGGTCGGCGACGACCAGTCCGGTAACAAGAAGCTCTCGGCGAGCATGCACGTGCGTCCGACCGGGGGGCCGGGGCCGACCGGGGACATGACCGCCACGTCGGCGGTGCAGCCGGACTTCGCGTTCGGTGTCGTCGTGGCGCTTCGCGCGTCATCCTCTTCAACCGGTGCGCCGATCGTCGGGAACGTCGGCGCCGTGACCGGCACGGACCGTGCGACAGTCACGTGGACCACCGACACGCCCGCCGACTCACAAGTCGAGTACGGAACCGGACCGGAGTATGGGCTGACCTCCCCACTCGATCCGTCTCCGGTCTTGTCGCATTCCGTCGTGCTCGGTGGACTCACACCCAACACCACATACCGGTACCGAGTTCGCAGCGCGAACGCGGGCGGCGTGACGACGAGCCCGGATCAGACCTTCCGCACCGGCACCACGCCGACGGGTCCGACACGGGTGATCGTCGACACCGACATCTTCAGCGACGCCGACGATGTGACAGCGCTTGCGACGGCGTTCGGTCTGCAGGCCCTCGGTGAGGCTCAAGTGATCGCCGTCGGTGTGAACACCCGGACGAGCCGTCCGGCGGTCTCCACCGACTCATGGCGCTGCGCCGCTGCAGTCATGCAGTGGTATGGCGCCGGAGCGCTCCCGCTGGGCACCTCCCTCCCGAACAACGGAACCGACGTGAACACGCCGGACTTCGTTCGGCCCTGCGCCGCCCTCGCATCGCCGGCCACGCCGACACCGGACACGGCGGTGAACGTGTATCGGCGCACGTTGGCCGCACAGCCCGACAACAGCGTCGTGGTCGTCTCCACGGGCTATCTGTCGAACCTCGCCGCTCTGCTCGACTCGGCCCCCGACGTCAACAGCCCGCTGTCCGGACGTGCGCTGGTCGCGCAGAAGGTGAACCGGCTTGTCGCCATGGGCGGCGGCTACCCCACATGGCCGGGAGAGAACAACCTGCGGGGGGCGTGGGTCGCCGCCCAGAACGTCGCCACGAATTGGACATCGCCGATCGTTTGGGCCGGTTATGAGGTCGGAGACCCTGTGCACACCGGCCAGACGATCAGCCGCGTGCACCCTGCGAACTCACCGGTGCGCGTCGCCTACGAAGCGTTCGTGCGACCGGGCAACTGGATCTACTCCTATGACCTCGTCGCCGTGTACCACGCCATCCGACCGAACGATCCCCGTCTCACCCAGTCGGGACCCGGTGGCAACACGGTGGATGCCAATGGTGGCAACGTGTTCACCCCGAACGCGGTGGGAACTCAGCGCTACTTGCTGCTCTCCGACCCCGATGCGTTGTCCGCGTCCATCGAATCGGTGTTGCAAGTGATCCCTTCCGCCGGGACCGACACGGCTCCCCCGCAGATCTCGGCCGTACGTTCAGGCACGTCGGCGAACACGGCGACCATCACGTGGACGACCGACGAAGCGTCCACATCGCAGGTCATCTATGGGACGACCACCGGGTACGGCGCGGAGACCGCGCTCGACACCACCAAGGTGACGG
>JANMYF010000071.1:0-6539 GCA_031381685.1 Acidimicrobiia bacterium | reverse complement strand
CGCCCGAGCGTCGCAACTCAGTTGACGAACTTGTCGCGGCGGTGATTCTGCCGCGCCCGAGCGTCGCAACTCAGTTGACGAACTTGTCGCGGCCCTCCCAGTAGGGCTGGCGGAGCTTGAACTTCTGCAGCTTCCCGGTGGCCGTGCGGTCGAGGGCGTCTCGGAACTCCACCGTCGTCGGGCACTTGAAGTGCGCCATCTTCGAGCGGCAGAAGTCGATCACGTCGCGTTCGGTTGGGACCGGCGCGCCCGGCCGGAGCACCACGAGGGCCTTGATGGTCTCGCCCCATTTCGCGTCGGGCACACCGATCACCGCGCACTCGGCGATCGCCGGATGCTGGAACAGACAGTCCTCCACCTCGATCGACGACACGTTTTCGCCACCAGAGATGATGACGTCCTTCTTACGGTCGGCGATGACGACATACGCACCGTCGAGGTAGCCACCATCGCCGGTGTGGAAGTAGCCGTTCTTGATGGCCTTTGCGGTTTCCTCGGGCTGCTCCCAATAGCCGGCGAACACCACATTGCTCCGCGCACATACCTCTCCGTCCTCGGAGAGCTTGATCGTGACGCCAATGGCGGGAGCACCGGCGCGGGAGAGAAGGCGCGACCGCTCCGCCACCGGCAGCGCATCATACTCTGCACGCTTACGATTCATGGTGAGGAGTGGCGATGTTTCGGTGAGTCCGTAGATCTGGATGAACTCCCATCCGAGCTCGAGCTCGACCCGTTCGATCGTCTTCGATGGCGGCGGCGCCCCGGCCACCACCATGCGCATCACGTCGCGCCCCGGAACGGCCTGTCCATTGGCAATGCGCTTCTCGGCGGCATCGAGGGTCATTGCGACGACGGCCGGTGCGCCGCAAGCGAAGTTGACGCCGTGCTGCTCGACGCGATCCAAGATGTCGGTGCCGTCGACCTTGCGAAGCACGATGTGCTTGCCACCCATGCCGGTGACGGCGTAGGTCTGTCCCCAACCGTTGCAGTGGAACATCGGAAGCGTGTGGATGTAGATGTCGCGATCGCTGACCGACGCATGCCACCCGAACGTGACGGCGTTGGTCCAGGCGTTGCGGTGGGTGATCTGTACGCCCTTCGGTCGAGCGGTGGTGCCGGAGGTGTAGTTGATCGTGGCGGTGGCGTCCTCGTCCGGCTCCCATGAGGTCGGCTCCGCTTCATCGGCACCAAGCGGGGCGAAGAGGGCGGCATCCGCGGTGCCGTCGAGGGTGATGAGGTGTTCGACGTCGATGTCCTTCACCACGTCGTACTGCTCCGGATCAACCAGGAGAACCCGCGCCCCGGAATGCTTGACGACGTAGGCGATCTCCTCGGTGTTGAGACGGAAGTTGATCGGCACGAGCACGCGTCCGTAGGTCGACGTCCCCCAGAACGACAGCAGGAACTTCGCCGAGTTCGGACTCACGATCGCCACCCGATCCCCCACACCGATGCCCATGTCCTCCAGGCGCCTTGCCATGCCCCGCACCCGCGACCCCATCTCGGCGTAGGTCAGTGCACCGAGCGAGCCGACCACCCCCGGTTCATCGACGACCCCGACGCGATCGCCGTAGACGTTGACGGCCCGGTTGAGAAAGTCAGCGACAGTGAACGGAACCTTCACGGGGTCTCCCTTGGTAGCCGGTGTCCCGGCGATTTCGACGTTTCCTGCAGTTTGGCCGACGTTACGACCCAGATGCCACCAAGGTCCGGCGGTGAGGATCGCCGCCGGGACGTTGTTCGGCCGGGACCGCTTGGGATTCCGAAGGGTCTGCCGCCTAGCCTTCGCCGGGCTCGCGAACGAGCACCCCGAACGACAACAGGAGCACCCGATGGCGATGTCCGACGATGAGATCCGCACGCGCACGAAAGCCGTGATCGAAGCGGTCGGGATCGACGCCGACGAAACCTCGTTCCGCAGCGCTCTGTGGGACGCCGGTCTGGCCATGGTGCAGTTCCCCGAGGGCAAAGGTGGTCTCGGCCAATCCCCGAAGCTGCAGCAGGTCGTGGATCAGACGATTCGTGATGCCGGCCGGAACTTTGCTGCGCTGGCGATCAACACCATCGGCATCGGCATGGGCCTGCCGACCGTCCTCACCTACGGCAGCGAAGAACACCACAAGAAACATCTGAAGCGCATCTACACGGGCGAAGACGTGTGGTGCCAGATGTTCAGTGAGCCGAGCCATGGCTCCGACGTCGCCGGGTTGTCGAGCCGGGCGGTTCGCGACGGCGACGAGTGGGTCGTCAACGGTCAGAAGGTGTGGACCAGCGTCGCGCACCTCTCCCGCTACGGCATGCTCCTCGTCCGAACCAATCCCGACGTGCCCAAGCACAAAGGCCTGAGCTACTTCATCCTCGATATGCAATCGCCCGGCGTGGAGATCCGTCCGCTCTTCCAGATCACCGGCGACGCCGAGTTCAACGAGGTGTTCTTCACCGACGTACGCGTGCCCCATGCAAACCTTCTCGGCGACGTCGGCGACGGCTGGCGGGTCGCCACCACCACCCTGATGAACGAGCGCGTGGCGCTCGGGGGCAGCACGGCCGAACGCGGCACCGGCAACATCGCCACGCTGCTCAAGGTGTGGCACGAGAAGGGTCCGCAGCTCGGCGCCGCTGAACACTCGGTGTTCCGTGATCGAGTCACCCGGTTGTGGATCGAAGCAGAGGTCGGACGCCTCACGACGTTGCGGGCGCGGGCCAAGGCCACCACGGGGAACCCGGGGCCCGAGGGCTCGGTCGGCAAGATGGCGTCAGCCGAGCTCAACCTGAGGATCTGGGAGCTCGCCATGGAGCTTCTTGGTCCCGACGGCATGCTCCACGAGCCCGGCTACCCGCTCAAGCGGGTCGAGGGACGGGGAGGCCGCGAGAGCTACACCATCTCGAAGGCCTTCCTCCGGTCACGGGCGAACACCATCGAGGGCGGCACCTCGGAGATCATGCGCAACATCCTTGGCGAGCGTGTGCTCGGTCTGCCGGGCGATGTGCGCGTCGACAAGGAGGTCGCATGGAAGGCCATCCCGGGCTGACCCACGGAGAGCTGACCGCGCACCGAGGGCACGACAACCGTCCCCCTGTGGGCACGTCGCCGAACCGACAACGCGAAACTCGGGTCGTTGAACCCGTCGGACGGAAGACCCAGCCACGAGGCGCTGGCGAGCCGAGCCTCACGGCGGGCGGCAATGTCATCGACACCACTCGGAACCATTCCGAAACGTCACACCGGTAAGGTGCGGTCATGACCACCTCAGCCATGCGCGGTCGTTTCCGGGCACTGCACGAGTCGGGAACCTTCGTCCTGCCGAACCCGTTCGACGTCGGTTCGGCACGACTCCTGCAGCACCTCGGCTTCGAAGCGCTGGCCACCACCAGCGCCGGACTGGCCGCGAGCATGGGTCGACTCGACGGGACCGTCACCCTCGATGAGTTGGTCGCCCATGTGGCCTCGTTGGCGGCAGCCGTCACCATCCCGATCAACGTCGATGCTGAGCGTTGCTTTGCCGAGACGCCCGCCGGCGTAGCCGAAACGATCGACCGCCTCGCCGCCGCCGGCGCGTCGGGGATCTCCATCGAGGACTGGAATCCGTCGACGGACAGGATCGACGAACTCGCGATCGCGACCGAACGCGTCGCCGCTGCGTCGGAGTCGTGTCGTCGCCACGGCATCGTGCTCACCGGTCGGGCCGAGAACCATCTGCACGGGGTGCACGACCTCGACGACACGATCACCCGTCTGCGCGCGTATCGCGATGCCGGCGCGGACGCGGTCTACGCTCCGGCAGCGCACGCACCGGTCGAGGTCGCGCGGATCGTGCGTGAGTGTGCGGTTCCGGTCAACGTTCTCGCCCTGCCCGGTTCGCCCACGGTGCCGGAGCTCGCCGACCTCGGCGTGCGCCGGGTTTCGACCGGCGGGGCGTTGGCGTGGGCGGCGTACGGCGGTCTGGTCGCAGCAGCAACAGAACTGCGCGACCGCGGCACCAACACGTTCTTGGCAACAGCTTTGCCAGGCAGCGCCCGCAACGCCGCCTTCGGGTGACTTCGCCTGCCCGAACCACGCGGCGATGCAAGACTGCACGCCGATGACTACTGCGAACAACTACGGGTTCAACCGGATCGGCGTCGTCGGCGGCGGCCTCATGGGCTCGGGGATCGCCGAGGTGTGTGCCCGGGCCGGCCTCGACACGATCGTCGTCGAGGCAAACGACGAGGCCGCACTTCGAGCCGAGAAGCGTCTGCAGACGTCGCTCGAACGTGGGCTCGCCGCGGGCAAGTTGGACGAGACGTCATTTGCGAAGGCCATGGGCAGCCTCACCTTCGTCGCCGACTTCGATCCGCTCGCCGACCGCGATCTCCTGATCGAAGCCGTGGTCGAGAACGAGGCGGCGAAGCTCGACGTGTTCCGCAAGCTCGATGCCGTGGTGACGAGCGAGGAGGCGGTCCTGGCCTCGAACACGTCGTCGATCCCGATCATGAAACTGGCGATGGCCACCCAGCGTCCGGCGAACGTGATCGGCATCCACTTCTTCAACCCGGTTCCGGTGCTGAAGCTCGTCGAGCTCGTCACGTCGTTGCTGACGAGCGACGAGACCAGGGAACGGGCGAAGGGTTTCTCCACCGACGTGCTCCACAAGCGGGTGATCAACTCCCAAGACCGCGCCGGCTTCGTCGTCAACGCGCTCCTGATCCCGTACCTGCTGAGTTCGATACGCATGATGGAGTCGGGCTTCGCCACGGCTGAGGACATCGATGCCGGGATGGTGGAGGGCTGCGCGCACCCGATGGGCCCGCTGCGCCTCACCGACCTGATCGGCCTGGACACGACCATGGCGGTTGCAGAGAGCCTCTATGCGGAGTTCAAAGAACAGCTCTATGCCCCGCCACCGCTCCTGTGCCGGATGGTCGAGGCCGGACTCCTCGGGCGCAAGTCCGGCCGCGGCTTCTACGTCTACGCGAAATGATGGTCGAGAAGCACGGCTGGAGGTCGAGGACCGCAGCTTCTTCGTATGCGCGCATATCGACCCGGCGCCCGTTGATTCCGACGGTTGCGTTGGTCGTCGCTCTTGCGTTTGGCGTCGGGGCGTGCAGCAGCAGTGATGCCGACACCACGGAGGCATCGGAGTCCACTTCGGCGGTGGCAGCCGAAACGACGATCGCTGCGATCGACTCCGCCACCGCCGAAACCGCGCCGCCTCCCGGTAGCACCCCCACCACGAGTGCAGCCGACACGGCAGTAGCCACACCGTCACCGACCTCGCCGGTCGTGCTCACCGCCACGGCCGTTGGCAACATTGCGCTCGGTGCCGAACCGGAATCCGCCCTCTCCGGCCTGATCGTGCTGTTCGGCCCGCCGGCCTCTGACACCGGTTGGGGCCCCCAGCAGTCGCCGTGCGACAACATGGGCTCACGCAGCAGGTCGGTTTCGTGGAACACATTCCTGGCCTTCTTCGCCACCGGTCCGACGGAGGACGTGACCGAGCCTGGCGACCATCTGTCCGCGTACCTGCTGCTCGACGCCTCCTTCGACGACGGGCCCGGGCCGGCCCAGGATCGCTTCCGGCTCTCCGATGGCTCACCGGCGCTCCGCCGCACCCTCGAGGAGCTGCAGTCGTGGAACCCGTCGGTCGAACGTTTCAACTCCGAGATCGAGGGACCGATCTGGACCACAGGTTCGGGCGCGGATCAGCTATCGGGGTCGCTTTCGGCCGACGAGGAAGGCGAACCGGAACGGTCGAGCACGATCCGCGCCGGGCTGTTCTGCATCGACTGACTTCGCCGGATCACCCCAACGGCAGTAAGGCCGCCCCGCCGCTGGGCATCGGCGGATGCCGCGTCGCTCAACTCCACCCGCTGCACTGCCGATGGAGAAAGGGCATGCGTCCGATGTCGGTCACGGTTGACAGTCGCCACGGCGACTCCCCGTCGGTGCGGCGCGCCACGATGACCGTTGGGGAACGCGACCTTCGACGGCTGCAGCGGGCGTCGATCTTCGCGACGATCCTGGTTTCCTCACTCGGCGCGGGTGTGGCCGTCAGTCGTCACAGCTCGAACCCCGGACCTCGCCTGACGACACCTCTGACCGTATCGGCCGAAGCCGCCCCGGTCACCAACTCCGAGGAGTTCCTCGCTGCGGTCGCAAGACGACGGGAGCGGTCCTCACTTCCGCTGCTCGTGAATGACCCATCGCTCCAGACGAGCGCCCAGGGCTGGGCGGACAGCCTCATCGGACGAGGAGTAGGGCATGATCCGAAGATCCTCGACGGCGTCGATGACCGCTGGGAACAGGTCGCCGAACTCGTGAGCTCCGGACCGAGCTTCGACGCCGCCGCCCGGGCGCTCCTCGCGAAACCGGCCGGCTCGAGTCCCCTCGACGATCGCCAGCTCACCGCGTTCGGCCTCGGGAGCCTGGTCGACGGAGACGCGACCGTCTTGGTGGTTCGCCTCCTCCGTACGGCTCAGACCGGCGACGTCGGCGTCCAGATGGGCTTCTGAGCGCCCCCCCCCCCCGGCCCCCGGGTCCGGAGGGCCATCGCGGTGGG
>JANMYF010000032.1:0-5044 GCA_031381685.1 Acidimicrobiia bacterium | reverse complement strand
TCGGTGAAGGCATCGCCCGCACGCTCGCCGCGGCGGGTGCCAAGGTCGTGGTCGCGGCCCGACGCGAGGACGAGGTGGAGGCCGTTGCCCGCCAGATCCGCGCCGACGGAGGCGAGGCCATTGCCGTCGTCACCGACGTGACCGACGATGCGGCCGTCGACGCGCTCGCCGTCGCGGCAAAGAAGGCATTCGGCACCCTGACCATCTGGGTGAACAACGCCGGCGGTTCATCGGCTCGGCTCCCGATGACCGAGCTGAGCCGCGCCGACTGGGACCACTGCGTTGCGTTGAATCTCACGGCCGTGTGGGTCGGCATCGTCGCCGCAGCGAAGCACATGGAACGCGGCTCGATCATCAACATTTCCTCCGGGGCCGGCAGTGGACCGGTGCCGGGAAGCGGCCACTACGGCGCGGCGAAAGCGGGCGTGAACTCGCTCACGCAGACCGCGTCCGCCGAGTTGGCGCCACGGATACGAGTGAACGGCATCGCCCCCGGCGTGGTGCCGACCGAGATCTTCCGCAAAGCACTGAGCATCGAGAACGACGACGATCTCGCCCGGGTCGAAGCGCAGTGGAACATCCCGCTCGGCCGGCTCGGGACGCCGCTGGACATGGGCTCGGCGGTGTTGTTCCTCTGCTCACCCGGAGCATCGTGGATCAGTGGGGAAACCCTTCGGGTGGGCGGTGGCGCAAAGCCCCGCTGACGTCGGCTGCCTTGCCGTCTTCGACCCGCGCACCGCAGCGGGCTGACCGCCGTCGACGGGCTCAGCGCTTGGGCTTGAACGCCTTGTAATTGCGGTTGCGGGCCTCGGCCAACGAGTCGGGGCCGAAGGTAGCGCCCTGCCCGGTCTCGACGATGTCGTCGATCACGTTCTTCGGCGTGGCGGCGTCATCGAGGTCGTAGACGATCTGGGTGCGCTTGTCACCCAGGTAGCGGAAGTGTTCGAAGCGGGTGGGACGGCCGGACATGTCACCCAGTCTCGCACGAGGCGCCAGGCCGATCCCGAATCGGCGGTCGGGCGAACGCGAATCGGGAGCGCACCATAGGCGCGCTCCCGATCCAACTACTGCACTGGTAAGACTCACGCGTGGGCCAATGACATCGGAGGGGACCAGCATCCGAACAGCGAGCGTGAGGGTGGCCGGCGTTGGATTCGCCAGCGGGTCCAGCTGTGCCGACTAGCGGCCAGCCACCTCCAGGGTCCCAAACAGTTGACTAGCGGAAATTTGGACCACCTCCTTTCTCTGGTCTCGCCATACTGCCACCAGACACGGGGGAACGCCAGGGATTTACTTCGCGCTTGCCGCCGGGCCGATGGCACCGATGGCGACCAGGTAGTTCAGCTCTCCGTCGAGCACCGCCTTCACGTGAGCGGGTTGGATGTCACGACCGAGCGCCAGCATGCGCATCACCAGCGCGTCGACGGAGTCCTCGCCGCCGACGACCACACCTTGTCCGTCGGGTCCGAGCGAGGTGGCGACGCCACGCGTGCCGAGATCGGTCAGGTGCCAATCGACGATGTCGCGGACATCTCCGTAGGTGATCTGCGCGCGTACTTCATCAGGGAGGCGTGCTTCGATCCATACAACGGCCTCGGTCAGGTCGAAGACCGGCTCGGGGGTGAGGTTGTCGAGCCGCCGGGTTTCCCGTCCGACCATCAGGGCGGCCGTGACGAAGACGAGAACGGCAGCGAGAACGGCGTAGGGAATCATTGCGGCGCCACCGATCGATCAGGGCGTGAAGAGCGCGTCGACGTAGTCGTCAGGGTCGAACGGCACAAGGTCGTTCACTCCTTCACCGAGACCGACGAGCTTGATGGGAATACCGAGCTCGGTCTGTATGGCGAAGGCGATGCCGCCCTTGGCGGTGCCGTCGAGCTTCGTCAGCACCACACCGGTGATGTCGGCCACATCGGCAAACTGTTTGGCCTGCACCAGGCCGTTCTGCCCGGTTGTGGCGTCGAGAACGAGGAGGACTTCGGTGACCTTGCCCGGCTCGCGATCGGCGACACGTCGGATCTTGCGGAGTTCCTCCATCAGGTTTGTCTTCGTCTGCAGTCGACCGGCGGTGTCGCCGAGGACGAGGTCGATGCTGCGCGACGCCGCCTTCTCGACGGCGTCGAAGATGACCGAGCCGGGATCTCCGCCCTCGGCCCCGCGCACGAGGGTGGCGCCGGTGCGTTCGGCCCACATGCCGAGTTGTTCGGCGGCCGCGGCACGGAAGGTGTCGCCGGCGGCGACGATGACCGACCGACCGGCTTCGATCTGCTGCTTCGCGACCTTGCCGATGGTCGTGGTCTTGCCGACGCCATTCACCCCGACGAAGAGCCACACGTTGGGCCGACCCGGCTCGAAACGCAAGCTCCGATCGGCCGCCACGAGCTGCTTCTTCAGATCCGACTTGAGTGCCTCGATCAACTGTGCCGACGTCGAGATCGACTCCGACTTCACTCGCCGCCGCAGATCGTCGAGAAGGGCCGTCGTGGTGCCGACACCGACGTCGGCGAGCAACAGTGCCTCCTCGAGGTCATCGAACGACGCGGTGTCGATCTTGGATCGTCCGAGAACGGAGCCGACCGCTCCCCCCAGGGCCGAACGGGCCCGGCTGAGCCGGTCACGGAAGCTCGGCTTCTCGGCGACCTCCTCGACCTCTGGAGCGACCTCCTCGACCTCCGGGGGAACGGCGAGCCCGACATCGGGCGGCGCGTCCGGCGGGAGGGGCGGCCTGCGGGGCGGCGACACCCGGAGCGCACGCGTGCGGCGGGACCGTAGGACCACGGCCACCGCCACCACCAGCAACGCGACAACCACACCGATCAGAAGCATTTCCACGGCCGACGAGCCTACGAGGCCTCGGGGTGGTCCTCCGTCGCAGCCGACGCATCGGTGCCCAGCCTCGGCGCGCTCCAGCGTCGTTGCACCGCTTGGGGCCCTCGCCTATAGCGTGGCCGGCGTGCGCATCCCTACCTCCCACCTCGAAGCTGCTGCCGGTGAGATCGGCGAGATCGTCGAGATCGTCCTGCTGCCGGCGGGCCTGCTTCGTGCCCTATTTTACCAGAGATCGGCTTCGAAGATACTGGTGGCGCGCCTTCACTGAATGTGGTTCCATGCATGAACGACTCGTCGAGATTCGACAAGTCGAATCGGAGGGGAACATGCTCAGATTAAAGGGATATAGGGCCGCTCGTTTAGGGATTGCGGTGATGTTCATCGCAGGAACAGTCGTGTTGGTCCAGACACCTTCGGCCCCCGCCGCTCCAACGGCAAAGACAGTCATCTGCCACCGCACCGACTCGGTGACGAATCCTTACGTGACGATCGAAGTCAGTAACAACTCACTTGCTACCCACCTCGCCCACGGCGATGTGGTGGCACCAGCTGGTGGTTGTGGCGACAAGTGCCCGAACATCCCTGGTCACCAGGTCCTCGTACCGACGGGCCTCTACGTCAACGCCGCCGGCGATTGTGTACCGATCGACGTGTGCCCGAACCTCCCTGGAGTCCAGACTTCGGTTCCGGCAGGCTTCTTCATCAACGCCGCGGGTGACTGCGTCCCGATCCCACAGCCATGCAATGCTTCAACGTTGTCAGGTGGCCCCGGCACGACGGTGACCACCCATGAGCTCGGTCAGGCTGGGCCCCTATCGTTCCAGTTCGATTATCAGACGTACACAGTGCCGGACGCGATCACCATCAAGTACGAGGGTACCGAGGTCTTTTCCACGGGCGGCCCCGTCTCAACAGGCCCTACTACCGTCACCGTCACCCTGCCGGCAGGCACTTCGACTCAGGTCGAAGTAACGGTAGTAGGCCCGAGCGGGACAGTTTGGGATTACACCGTCAACTGCCCGGCTCCGTGAACCTGATCAATTAGTTCGCTCTCAGGTCGAAGAAGTGGGGCTCCCTGCAAGGGGAGCCCCACTTTGTCTTGTGACCGACCGAGCCCAATATTCGCCCGGCGGCCTTCTTGTGCGTGCCTCGCGGTCCATCAGACGTTCAAGAGACGCCCCGACGACGCCGATACCCCGGCGCCCCGACGACGTGTGGCTGGCTGGCGCCGAGATGTCCGGTTACGCGTGTCGCCAACTCGCACTGTGGCGCCAACCGCCCACCCCGAAGAGGGGCCACCTGCCCCGGGCCTGCGCCGATAGCGTGGTCGACGTGAGCATTCCCACCCCCCACCTCGAAGCCGCCGCCGGCGAGATCGCCGAGATCGTCCTCCTCCCGGGCGATCCACTGCGTGCCCAGTTCATCGCCGAGAACTTCCTCGACGGCGCGACCTGCTACAACCGGGTCCGCAACATGCTCGGCTTCACCGGCACCTACAAAGGTGTCCGGGTCAGCGTCCAGGGAACCGGCATGGGCATGCCTTCGATCTCCATCTACACGACTGAGCTCATGAGGTTCTACGGCGTGAAGACCGCCATCCGCATCGGGTCCTGTGGGGCCATCCTTCCGTCGGTGAAATTGGGAGATGTGATCATTGCCCTAAGTGCGCATACGACATCGAACATGAATCGGCGCTACTTCCACAACATCGACTACGCCGCAACCGCGTCCTACGACCTCGTCCGCGCGGCCGCCGACACCGCAGCTGCGGCGGGGATCGCCCACCACGTCGGACCGATCCTCACCGGCGACGCGTTCTACGACGATGACATCAGCACGTTCGAGCTCCTCGGCAAGCACGGCACGCTCGCGGTGGAGATGGAGTGCGCGGCGCTCTACACGATCGCTGCACGCGAAGGCGCACGGGCGCTCGGCATGGCAACCGTGAGCGACCATCTTGTCAACCACGAGGTCATGTCGAGCGAGGAACGTCAGACCGGACTCGTGTCGATGGTCCGCCTCGCTCTCGACACGGCGATCGTTCCCGCCCGCTGAAGGAGGGACCGCCGCGCGCTCAGGCGCGGGCGCCGATCTTCTCGCTGACCACCTTCGAGGAGCCGCCCGGCTGCATGGTGACACCGTAGAGGCAATCGGCGGCCTCCATCGTGCGCTTCTGGTGCGACACCACGAGGAGTTGCGCTTCGCCGCGGAACTC
>JANMYF010000451.1:0-1814 GCA_031381685.1 Acidimicrobiia bacterium | reverse complement strand
CATCCGCGAACAGCACCGAGAACTTCGGGTTCGTGGCCGCGATGTAGCCGAGGAACTCTTTCGCGATTGCGTTGGCTCGCCGAGCCGCGCCTGCTGCGGAGCCTGCGGTTGCCTTGATCTCGACGACTTGCGACGTGACGGCGGTAACCGAAACGTCGCGCTGGAACTCCGCGATCGTTTGATCGGTGATTCGCAGATCTTTGAGAACGCGACCGAGAACGACCTCGCTCCGCGCGAGCTCGATCTCGGTGGCGATCGACTCCGAGGGCGTAGACGCGCCGGTCAGGCCCTGGCCGTAGATCAGGATTCGGGTTGACGCCTGGTACCGGTACGGTGCTCGTGAGGACACGAACCCCAGTCCGCCTGCTCCGAACACAAACAGAAGGACGATGACCAGCCATGACCGCCGCAACACCGTTGTCAGCTGGTAGGCATCGAGATTCGTCTGGCTCATTTGGTCCTTCGGCTTTCGTGAAACGGAGGTCTTATTCCGTCGGAGAGTTCATCGGCCGACAAAGCCGCTGTGTTGAGGATGGGACGTCGGCACGCTCATCGGGTCGGGCGGGCGACCCGACGAGAGAGGCCGAAGAGAACGACGCCAAGCAGAAGGCAGGCGATGCCCGCCATGAGTGTCGACGAGGTTCGAGCACCGGTGAAAGCGATCGAGGGCGCGTTCTTGGCATTCGTCACCTGAACACCGAGCACCTCGGGGGCGACCGGTGCCGCAGCAGTCGAAGTCGGCGCTGCTGCCAACGCAGTCGATGGAACCACGGTTGGTACGGCCGAAGTTGGAGCCGGGGACGACGGGGGGGACGTGGGGGGCACGGTTCCCGGCGGAGTTGTGGCGGGGGCGACCGTCACCGGAGGAAAGGTCGACGGTGTTGTCGACGAAGTCGTCGTCGACGTTGTCGAAGTCGTCGTCGTCGTCGACGGTGTTGTCGTCGTCGTCGACGGTGTTGTCGACGTTGTCGTGCTCGATGTTGTCGACGTTGTGGACGTTGTGGTCGTCGACGAGCTGGTCGTCGTGGTCGCGCATGGACCCACCGAAGTCTCCACGAGTGTTTCAGCAGTCGACGCTGAAACGTTCTCCTCATATTCGCCGGTCACCCACGCCTTGTTGGTGACCACGATCGCGGCGCCATCCTGACCGCACGGCGGTGGGTCGTACTCAATCACGAAGTGCTTGACCACCCCTGGGTCCAGGAAGATGAGGTTGCAAGGAAAGGCGACGCAGCGCACACCGGCGGCGAGGAGGGTCGCGGGCTGTTCGACAATTCTCGGAGTCCCAAGCCCAGTCGACACGTCGTTTAGCTGCGCATGGTACAGGGTGATTCGGCCGGGGTTAGATATTTCGATCTCGTAGCGAAGCACCTGTCCGGGCGGCGAGACGGCCGGGCCGGTCTTCACCACGACAACCCCGCCGGCGGTCACGGCCTGGGCTGCAGGTATGGCAGTCAACGCCAAGAGGACGCCGCTGAGGCAGCTCGCGGCGGCGAGCATCCTCAGGAAGTTACGGACGTGGATAGTGCTCAAGGAAGTCTCGATTCGTTATGCCGTTGATGTCGGGCCGCCATGGTGCCCCGAGCAGCGGCGCTTCGGGGTCACACCCCCCACACCTCTGCGACTCTAGTCTTCCGCCCCCTCCTTCTCCCGTGGGAGAAGGGAATCCGGCAGCGCACCGAATAAGTGATTCATTGCGATAGGATTGCGCGCCAGCCATGGCCGGACTATGCGATTGCCATGAGCAAGGGGATCACTGTCAGGCCTGTGCGCGGCAAGGCCGGCAAGCGCGCGTTTCTGGACCTGCCGTTCGC
>JANMYF010000479.1:0-3934 GCA_031381685.1 Acidimicrobiia bacterium | reverse complement strand
CCGAGCACTCGCACATCCCGGTGTCGAGGCGCACGCCCTGGGGCGGCCGCGAGGGCGCCCCGCCACTGCCCCAGGAATACTGGCGCACCCACGACCAGTTCCTTGCGCTCACGGCCGCCGCCGCGGTCACGACGAACCTGAGGTTGGGCACCGGGATCACCCTCGTTGCCCAACGCGATCCACTGTGGCTGGCCAAAGAAGTCGCCACTCTCGACGCGCTTTCGAACGGCCGATCGATCCTCGGCATCGGCTACGGATGGAACCACGAAGAGATGGAGAACCACGGCATCGACGTGAAGCGCCGGCGAGCGCTGGTGCGCGAGAAGATGCTCGCCTGCATCGAACTGTGGACGAAGGACGAGGCGTCGTTCGACGGCGAATTCGTGAAGTTCGAATCCAGCTGGGCCTGGCCGAAGCCGACACAGAAGCCTCATCCGCCGATCGTGTTCGGCGCCGCCGCCACGCCGACAACGCTTCGTCATCTCATCGAGTTCGGCGATGCGTGGATGCCCATCGAGGGCCGCTGGCCGCTGCTCGAGTCGTGGCAGAAGATCCTCCAGGCCGCCACCGACGCCGGACGTGACCCCGCGTCGCTCTCTCTTGGCATTTACGGCGCGCGTCCCGAAATCGCCCACCTCAGCGGGCTGGCGGACGGCGGCGCATCCTTCGCCGCCCTGGGACTCCCCGCACTCGACCGAGACGCCGCGCTGGCCACGCTGGACAAGTATCAGCCGATCGTCGACCACTTCAACGCCGAGGCGACCCCGCGCTCGTAGAAGGGGAGCCACGGTAGCGTCGTCACGTGTCTCGACGCTCTCTCACCGCGGCGGCTGTTGCTGCTGCCGGACTCGCCCTGCTCGCCCGGAAGCGGTCGACGAGGGCGCGTGCCGCCGGAGTGCCGGCGTTCTCCGAGACCACCCGCTCCGCCCGCAACGCCCAGCTGGTAAGGCTTGGCGCCGGCGCCGCGGCGTCGACCGCGGTGCACCAGGTGCGCCGCGCCGCAGCATCTTCCGTGCGTCGGGCCGAACTGGATGCGGCCCACGAGCTGAAGACGGCCGAACAGGTCACCGAGGCGCTCGGCCAGATGAAGGGCGTCTTGATGAAGCTCGGCCAGATGGCGAGCTATCTCAACGACGGATTCCCCGAGCAGTTCCGGGCCCAGCTCGCCACCCTCCAGGCAGACGCTCCGCCGATGAGCGCAGATCTCGCAGTGGCCACGCTCGAAGAAGCCCTCGGCGGACCGATCGACGCCTTCTTCTCGTCCTTCGACGATGCCCCATTGGCGAGCGCATCCATCGGCCAGGTTCATCGCGCGGTGCGACTCGACGGCCGCGCTGTCGCCATCAAGATCCAGTATCCGGGTGTCGAGACGGCAATCAAGGCCGACCTCGACAACACCGCTCTGCTCACGCAGATTCTCGGCGTCGTGTTCCGAGGTCTCGACACGGCTCCGTTCATCGAGGAATTGCGTTTGCGGGTGGGCGAGGAACTCGACTACCGGCTCGAGGCGCGCCGCCAGCGGATGTTCGCTGACATCTATCGGGGCCATCCGGCGATCGTCGTCCCGGAGGTGCACGACGACCTCTCGACGGGCAACGTTCTCGTGACCGACCTCTCGACCGGTCAGCGATTCGAAACCGCTCAGGACTGGACCCAGGACGAACGAGACCTCGTCGGCGAGATCATCTATCGCTTCGTCTTCCGTTCGTTCAACGGCCACAACATCTTCAACGGCGACCCCCACCCGGGGAATTACCTCGTGGAGCGCGGTGGCCCGATCGGCGTCAGAGTCACCTTCTTGGACTTCGGGCTCGTGAAGCAGTTCACCGACACCGAGATGCAGACGTTCTGGGCGATGATCCGCCATCAGGTGTCCGATCCTGATCCCGCCCGCTACCGCAAGGCCATCGAGGACGCGGGACTCCTTCTCCGCAACGCCCCGTATTCCAACGACGAGCTCATGGAGTACTTCGGCTGGTTCTACCACCCGGTGATGGACGACAAGCCGTTCACCTACACCAAGGACTACGCCCGTGAGGCGCTGAAACGGACGTTCGATCCCACGGGCGAGCACACGAAGATGATGAAGTCGTTCAACCTCCCGCCGTCGTTCGTGGTGCTCAACCGGATCCAGTGGGGTCTCAACGCCGTCCTGGCCCAGCTCAACGCGACGAGGAACTGGCGGGCGATCTCCAACGAGCTCTGGCCATGGGTCGCGGCAGTTCCGTCGACGGAGTTGGGCGAGCTCGAGGAGCAATGGATGGCTTCGCGAGTTCCCTCGCCGTAGGCGCGAACCACTACGGTCGTTCCGTGACCGCGATCCGACTCGATTCCCGCCAGGGTCGGGGGGTTGTGTTCGCCGCGGTGCTCGGATCGGGTATCGCATTCCTCGACGGCAGCGTCGTCAACAGCGCACTCCCGCACATCCGGCGAACGTTCGATTCCAGCCTCGCCGGGCAGCAGTGGGTCGTCACCGGGTACCTGCTCACCCTCGGGTCACTGCTCGTCTTGGGAGGCTCGCTCGGCGACCTCTTCGGTCGACGGAAGATGTTCGTCTACGGCCTCGTCGGCTTCAGCGTCACGTCGATGATGTGCGGCCTCGCCCCCTCCGTCGGGGTACTGATCGCCGCCCGTGTCCTGCAGGGTGTCTCGGCCGCGCTCCTCGTCCCGGGCAGTCTGGCCATGCTCTCGTCGGTCTTCCATCCCGACGACCGCGCCAGAGCCATCGGTTCATGGAGCGGACTCTCGGGCGCCTCGACCGCCGTCGGACCATTCCTCGGTGGGTGGCTGATCGACACGGTCTCGTGGAGATGGGTCTTCCTCATCAATCCTCCGATCGCGGCAGCGGCGATCGTGCTGGCGCTTCGCTTCGTCCCGGAGACCCGCGGTGAAGATCACGGCGCCGGCATCGACGTGCCGGGAGCGCTCACGCTTTCGCTCGGGCTGGCGGGCGTCGTCTACGCCCTTATCGAGGGGCCGTCCGCCGGTTGGGAGGCATTCGCGGTTGGCGCCGCGGCGGTTGGGGTCGTGCTGCTCGTGGCGTTTGCGTTCATCGAGGTCCGTTCATCGCACCCGATGGTGCCGTTGTCGCTGTTCCGGTCACGCCTGTTCGCGGGGACGAACGCCGCGACCTTCGTGATCTGGGGCGCGATCGGCACGGTGTTCTTCTTCCTCACGATCCATCTGCAGGACGACCTCGGTTACTCGGCACTCGAAGCAGGATCGGCAAGCCTCCCGGTCACCGTGATGATGCTGTTCTTCGCGGCGAGGTCGGGCGCGCTCGCCCAGCGAATCGGACCGCGGCTGCAGATGACCGTCGGGCCGCTGGTCGTCGGCGCGTCGTTCCTCCTGATGGCGCGTATCGAATCCGGTTCGCGTTATCTCGTCGGAGTTCTGCCGGCGGTCCTCGTCTTCGGCATTGGTCTCGTCATCACCGTGGCACCGGTCACCGCCACCGTTCTCGCCGCGGTGGAAGACACCCACGCCGGTATCGGCTCGGCCATCAACAACGCCGTGGCCCGGGTCGCGTCGCTGCTCGCCATTGCCGTTCTCCCCGCTCTCGCCGGAGCAAGCGGGCGGGGCGCCACCCTGAGCGACGGCTACGCCAAGGCCATGGTCATCTGCGCAGCTCTCGCCGCCCTCGGTGCGGTGATCTGCGCGCTTACCGTCGACAACAACGAGGCTCGCGCCCGATCAATCTCGACCGAACCCGCCGGCGTGCACTGATCGAGACTCCCGGGGTGACCCTCGACGAGGTGTATTCAACGAAGCCATTCTCCATATTTCTTCGATTTTCTTCGGTATCGGCACCGAAATTGTCACACCACCAACGTCATAGTGGAACCCATGAGCACAACGGTTTGGGACGGGGTGAAGATCCCGACGAGTGATCCAACTGTCACGACCCGCATGCATGCCGCGGCGGCGTTGCGTC
>JANMYF010000437.1:0-8736 GCA_031381685.1 Acidimicrobiia bacterium | reverse complement strand
GTGTCGCGCTCCATCAGGTCGACGAGGAGACCCCACAGCGTGGTGTCCTCCACGTCGCGGAGAGTCTTCTTCAGGGACTTGAGCTCACGGGCATCGTCCTTCTCGTTCTCCAGCAGCCGGTGTGCCACGTCGACCACAGCCGCCGCGTTCGACGAACGGAAGTCCATGCGCGGCACCACCGGTTTGTCGGCGGACAGCTCAGATTCGCTCTTGAGCGACGCGGCCAGCTCGTTGAACATCCGGTGGTGGCGCTTCTCGTCTTCGATGAGCAGGTTCACCAGGTACCCGAGCGCCTCGGACTGCGTTCCCTTCGCCGCTTCGACGTACTCCTCGAGGAGGCCGCGCTCCTTCGCCACATGGGACGTGAGCGCGGCGTAGAGATCGCGCTCCCACACGCTGCCACTGTGGAGGACATCTTGCTGGTCACCGACCGGAGGGTTGTTCATAGGTGGAGCGTACGGACGCGGGGAGCGAACGTGACAGGGCCTTAAGTCCCGCCGGGTGGATGACTCCCGGACCGGTCCGGGGCGCTCCCGTAGGCTTCGGGTTGTGAACTCGGCGACATGGGCCGCGATCGTGATCGCCGGCGCCGGCGCCGTCGCCAACTGGTGGTCACGGCTTCGTCACGACGACGGGGTGGAGGGATGGAGCAAGCCGCTCGTCACGACCGCGCTCATTGCCGCGGCGCTGACGATCGACGCATCGCCGAACTCGGCCCGGGTCTGGTTCGTCCTCGGTCTCGTTGCCTGCTTGATCGGTGATGTGGCCCTTCTGCCCGCCGTGGACAGGTTCCTGGTCGGTCTCGGGGCGTTCTGGATCGGTCACGCGATCTTCTCCGTCGGGGCGCTCACCGTCGGTGTACACCGCGTATGGACCGTCGTTCCGGTCGTCGTGCTGTCGCTCGGCGTCGGGATCTTCGCCGGCCCCCGGATCGTCCGGGGGAGCGGTTCGCTTGCGCCGGCAGTCGGGCTCTACCTCGGCGTGATCGTCGTGATGGGCGTCCTCGTCGGAGCGACGGGGCGGATCGCCGGCATGGTCGCAGCGATGGCCTTCGTCACCTCCGATGCCGTGCTCGGGTGGAACCGGTTCGTCCGGAAGGAACGATGGGCGAACGTCACGATCATAATGACGTACCACGCCGCTATCGCCGGTCTCGTGCTGACCCTGCGCTGACATCACTGGCGAAGGGCGACCCGCGCTCGTGGGTACGCTTGTGCATGCCGAAGGTGCAACGCCCCGACATGGCCGACTACGGCGTACCGACCGACCTGGAGGGCGTCCTCCCGTGGACCTGGGCGCAGCAACGTCTCGTCGAGAACAGGAACTACTGGGTCGTCACCGCTTCGGCTTCCGGACGTCCGCACGCGATGCCTGTGTGGGGTGTTTGGCTCCCCGACACTGACCAGTTCTGGTTCTCCTGTGCGCCGACCGCTCGAAAGGTTCGCAACCTCGCCGAGAACCCGCAGTGCGTGATCGGGATCGACGACACCGTTGAGTGCGTGTCGGTTGAAGGACGAGCGAGATTGACCGACGCAATGCTCGACGACGAGGAACGTGGACGAGCGATCGCCGCGTACCTCGCCAAGTACTGGAATGACCCCGCCGACCATACGAACATGGAAGCGTTCCTTCGACAGAACGCGGTGTTTGTGGTGTCACCGGATCGAGCGTTCGGGATCATCGAACGCGAGGACGAGTTCGCGCAACGCGCGACACGCTGGAGTTGGTGAGCGCCGCTGGTCCCGCTGGGTGAGGAGTTGGCCGAAGACATCGCCGTCCACCTCGTGGGCAGCCATCGCGGCGGGGCGAGGGTCAGTACGTCTCGGTCGGCTCGTCGACGAGGTGCGTCTTCGGAATGCTCCGCAGCCCGCCGGCGAGAAGCTCCGCCATTGCCGGGACGGGGTCCGAATCCTGGAAGTACACGGAGTTGGTGAAGTCCGGTCCACCGCTCGTCGGATCGTTGGCCCACCACGACGCTTCGAGGGCGATGCCGTTGGGGTCACTGAAATAGATCGAGCGCATCAGCCCATGATCGACGACATCGGTCACCTCGGAACCAGCATCGAGGAGTCGTTCACGCAACGCCAGGAGGGCCGCTTCATCAGGCAGGTCCATGGAGAGATGGTCGAACTGGCCAGCACGAGCGTCGAAGACACCCGCGGGTTTGGCCAGCTCGTTCGTGTGCTGCCCTCGGTACTCGAAGAACGCAACGGAGCTCTTGGGCCCGAACGCGAAGAAGTAATGCCGGAACGTGTCGGTGCCGATCGTGGCGACCAGCGGAGCGCCGAGCGCACCGTGCCAGAACCGCACCGTTGCATCCATGTCGTTGGTGATCAGGGCGAGGTGATTGAGTCCCTGCCACGGAACGTTCTGCGTCATGATCGGTCCTCCCGGTCGTCGGTGATGCCGCCAGCCAGTATGGACCCGTTTCTCCGCGTGACTAGGCGGCAGCGGCAACGTTGAACGTGGTCCCGACGGCGTTCGGGACGTACCAACACGCGAATCGACCGCGTCAAGACCATCATCGATGCAACCCTCACGCAGATCCGCTTCCGGGCGCCGAAGACCTCGTCCCTTCCGTCGCGGACGATCCGTGGGGCGTCATGGACCGTGGCGTCGTGCCGTCGGGTTGCCGGTCTGGGGATGCATCGAGAAGCGGGCCGCGGCTTCCCATTCGGTAAGGATTGCCTGGCGACGAGACAGGAAAGGTCACGGGCTCGCCGGACCGCCATCGTGTGGAATGCGCCCTAACGTGTCGTTCGGTGAGCTCGGAACTCGACTTCGCGCCAGAACTGGACGTCGCGCGCTGGTTCAACTCGTCAGATCCGATCTCCATGAAGTCACTGCAGGGTCGCGTCGTGGTCCTCTACGCGTTCCAGATGCTCTGCCCGGGTTGCGTGATCACGGCCACCCCGCTCGCCAAGCGCATCCATGAGCGCCTCGCCGGACCGGATCTTGCTGTCATCGGTCTGCACACCGTGTTCGAGCACCACGACGCCATGCGGCCGGTCAGCCTCGCCGCGTACCTCCACGAGTTCGGTGTGAGCTTCCCTGTTGGCGTGGACCGCCATGACGAAGGCGAGGGCCTGCCCATCACGATGGCCGCCTACGGCATGCGTGGAACGCCAACCATCGTGCTGATCGATCGCGTCGGACGTGTTCGACGCCATCTCTTCGGTGCCGCCGATGAGCTAGTGCTCGGCGCGGAGATCGGCGTGCTCCTGAGCGAAGGTCGATAGCCGGCGGACTGCTGCCGCCGCGAGTTCCCTGCGCGATGCGACTACCCGCGCGATGCGGCTTCCCATTCGGTGAGGAACCGCATCAGGTGTAGTGAGTCGTCGAGACGTGGGCTCGGGCGCTCGGCCTCGAGTCGGCCGGCGGCGATGTTGGCCTCCACCATGCGGACCTGATGATCGAACGCGTCGAGCGGGTCGGAGACCACGATGGTCTCCGGTTCGCCGTCGAAGGGACGCCACGCGATCGAGTTGTCGCCGCGCCCGGGGAGCCATGGATTGGTGACGAACGTCAACGTTCCGTTGGTGCCGTGAACCTCGAAGCGCGACGCGTTGCCGTACGTCTCGGCCGTGTGGATCGTCGCAAGAACGCCGTTGGAGAACCGGACGGCGGCAACGGCCTCGACGACGTTGGCCTCGCCATCAGAGGTGGTCCCGCACGACACCAGCTCGTGATCAGCGAAGGTTCCGTCGCCGCCCAACACATCCACGACGAGTTGCACCAGCGACGCCGGGTAGCACCCGAGGTTGTAGATCGCGCCGCGGCCATCGGGGTTGACCAGATGGGCGATGTTCGCGGCGTAGCTCCCGTGCACGGCCTTGAGGGTGCCGAGCCGTCCATCACGAAGCACGTCGACGAAGCGGGCGATCAATGGGTGCGCGAGATACATGAGTCCTTCGACGAAGAACACGCTTCGTCGCACGGCGCCGACCAGCGCGTGGGCCTGATCCATCGACACCGTCAAGGATTTCTCCGAGAGCACGGCCTTGCCCGCAGCCGCAGCAAGAATCGTCGCCTCGTGGTGGACGTGGTTCGGTGTCCCGACGTAGATCACGTCGACATCAGGAGCAGCGAGAGCTTCTTCGAGACTCGTCACGGCACGGGCAATGTCGTGGCGAACGCGGAACGCCTCGAGACGCTCCGGGTCCCGTCCGATGACGATCGTGGCGACGGAGCCGGCGCTCGCGTCGATGGCCGTGGCCATGGTGTCGGAGATGAAGCTGGTCCCCAGGATTGCCCATCGAAGCATGGCGTCATCCTTGCACCCACGCGTTGTCGGCCGGCCGGAGCCACCGTCAACGAGCGCGTTCGCCGCGAAGTGCACTGCGGGTCATCTCGATGACCACCTGGCGAACACCGTCTAGCGTGACGTGCGCTCCGACGTCGTTGCCGGTCAGCAGGACTTCGGTGTACGCCGCGAGGCTGAGGGTCTTCTCGAGGTCGTGCACGATGTCGTAGTCGCCGCGGCGAGTTGCCCGACGCCTCTCGGAAACCCGATCCGCACTTCGTAGACCGTTGCCGAGCTCGAACCTTCGAGTCGGCCGACGACCGCGACATCGCTCGCGCCGAACTCGCATCGAATCCACGAAGCGAGGTCGTCGGTCCCTTCCCACACCGGTTCAGTTTGCTGCAGGTCGACGATCAAGCGCCCATCGCATGCTCTCGGTGAAGATGGTTGGGTGTCCACTGATGTTCGCAGCCCGTTTCGACTCAGGATCGGAAGATGTCTCCTCGTCGCCGTGACGCTCCTCGCGGTGCTGTCCACTGGTTCCGTCGGCGCCGCCGTTTCCGAGGCCGCTTTGGCTCTGGCCGCGCGGACCTGTGCAGCTCCTGTGACGGACTCGGCCGGGCCATGGAAGGTAGGGAGCAAGCGGCTGGTGGCCGCTATCGGGTGGAACGAAGGTTCCGCGCGGGCATGTCTCGTTGTCCTCCGGCTCGGCACCACCACCTCGACCGTGGTGGCCACAACGGCGATCGACGCCGGGTTCTCGGAGCGATACGACGAGCGTTACCCGCCGGGCCTGCGCCAAGATGTGCTCCGCATTCCGGACGGCACGATTGGTGTCGTCGTCGACCACACCGCGATGAACGAGTCGGGTGGTGGGGGAAGCGAGACGACGCTGTGGCGGCTGAAAGGCGCCACGTTGACCAATGCCTTCTCCGCCGTGCTCGACGGCGCCCGAACCATCAACGAAGCCACCGAGTCGCCGTGCCCGTCCGGCCCGCCGCTCCGACTCAGCTCGACCAAGGGTGTCGTCCGGCTGCACGTGACCGATTGTGCCAACGGGGTCCCGACCCCGAAGACGTTTCGCTTCGACGGCACCCGCTTCCGCTGAGCGCCGCTACCGCCACGACCACATGGTGGTCAGTGGCGAGCCAGTGCCTCCAAGATGTTGAGCTTGGCGGCGCGTCCGGCGGGTCGAATGGAAGCGACGATGCCGGCGATCACCGCGAGCACGACCACCACGATCAGCGTGGTGACGGGAATGGTGAAGGATCGAAGGCCTTCGTCGCGCAACGAGATGATGACCGCATAGCCGAGCAGGATGCCGATCACGATGCCCTGGGCGGTGCCGAGCAGCGCGGTGATGACCGACTCCCAGCGCACGGACGACCGCACCTGCGAACGGAACGCTCCAACCGCTCGAAGGAGACCGAGCTCGCGGGTTCGTTCGTAGACCGACAGGCTCAAGGTGTTGGTGATGCCGAAGACCGCGATGATCACCGCCAAGGCAAGGAGACCGTAGATCAGGTTGACGAACTGGTTGATCTGCTTGGACTGATCGTCGATGTACGACGAACGGGTGAGCAGCTTGCCGGTCGGGTAGTCCTTGGTGACGCTCTCGACGGCCAGCAACGCCTGGGCCTCGCTGACGCCCGGCGCCTTCGTACCGAACACGGCGAACGAGAAGAGGTCGGCACCGCTGCTGCGGAAGAGCTCTTCGCTGATCGTGTACGGACCGGCGAGCTCATCCTTCTGATAAATGCCCTGGACTCGCAACGGGCGTTTGACGCCATCGAGCAGGCGCAGATTGACCGTTGCCCCGACAGTGAGGCCGTCCTTCTTCGCCCGCTTCTCGCTGACGAGGATGCCCGTCGCCGTGAGGTCGCTCGCCTTTCCGCTGATGAACTTCATGTCGAAGACATCACCGATCGTCTTAGGGTCAACGACGGACAAGGCGCTGGCTTTGGTCCTGTCCTCGACGTTCCCGTACCCGAGCTGGAGGCTGCTGGCACTCCCGACCTCGGGTAGCGCGTTCAGCTTCTGGGTGAGCTCGGGCGGAAGCCCCCCGAAGCCTTGGGTGCGGGTATTGACGACGAAGTCACCCACGAACTGCTCCCCGATGATCGATCGCACCGAACTCGTCACCGACGCGGCCAGGACCGAAATCCCGGTCACGAGTGAGACGCCCACCATGAGCGCGGCCGCGGTACGCGCGGTGCGCTTCGGGTTGCGCATCGAGTTCTGTCTGGCCAGGGTGCCGGTCATGCCCACGACCCGAGGGAGTGGTGCGCCGATGAAGCCGGCGACCGGACGGGCTATCAGCGGGCCGAGGACGAAGATCCCGATGAACAGCACGGGGACCCCCAGGCCCAGTTGGCGCACATTGCCGGCCAGGCCGACGACCACGAGCAACGAGCCGGCGAAGGACACCAGCAGGCCGGCGATGAGACGCCCTTTCGACGTGGCCGACCGATCGAGGGCGACGTCGCGCATCGCCGCCACCGGCGCCACCCGCGATGCCCGAACCGATGGGGCCACCGCGGCAAACACCGTCATGACGACGCCGACCACGAACGAGACGATCGCCGTCCGCGGCAAGAGCACGACGCCGCCGGCCGGGATGTCGATACCGAAGGTCGCCATGAGGTTCTTCAGCACCGTCGACATGCCGATGCCGGCGACGAACCCGACCGCCGACGCGATCAGCCCCACGATGACCGACTCGACCAGTATCCCCGAGATGATCTGCCCTCGGCTGGCTCCGACGGCTCGCAGCAGAGCGTTCTCCTTCTGCTTCTGGGCCACGATGATCGAGAACGTGTTGTAGATGATGAACGACCCGACGAACAGAGCGACGGCGGCGAACACGAGGAGCAGGATGTTGATGAAGCTCAACGCATCGCCGATCGCGTTCTGGCTCTCCTTGGTGATCTCGGAGCCGGTCAACACCGTTGTGCTGGGCCCGAGCGCCTTCTGGACACGGTCGGCCAACGCCCGTTCGGTCACGTTCGCCTTGGCGGCAACTTGCACGGCGTCGATCTCACCGGGCTTTCCGACGAAGGACTGCGCGGTCGGCACGTCGAACAGGGCGAAGGTTGCCCCGCCCGGTGAGTTCGCATTGCCGAAGCGAACGGTTCCGACGAGGGTGAAGACGCGTTTGCCACCCTGGCTGATGACCGTCACCTTGTCGCCGAGTTTGAACTTGCCCTTCTTCGCAGTGCCGGCGTCCATCATCATCTCGTCGCCGCCACGCGGGTACGCGCTCTTGCCCACCTTTCTCCACGCTTCGAGCGGATTGTCGGTCACCGACATGCCGAAGTTCGGCGAGCCGTTCTCCATGCCGATGGGCTTCCCGTCCTTGCCGATGATGCGGGAGAAACCGCTGACGTTGGCCACGACCGAGTCGACGCCATCGATCGCCTTCACGTTGCCGACGATCGACTCCGGCAGGCGGTCGTAGAGCTTCTGGCCGAAGCCGACGTCGATCTCACTGCTGGAGCGGACGTAGGTGTCGGTGGTCTTGTAGACGTCGGCAAAGAGGGTGTCGAAGGTGCGACTGATGGTGTCGGTGAACACCAGTGTTCCGGCGAGGAATGCGATGCCGATGACGATGGACAGGCCGGTGCCGACCAGTCGTCGCTTGTTGAACATCGCGGACTTCAGAGCGATACGGAGCATCGGAGATCACGACCCGAATTGGCGCATGCGGTCGAGCACACGCTCCGCCGTCGGTTGGTCCATCTCGTCGACGATGCGGCCGTCGGCGAGGAACACGATGTGATCGGAGAACGACGCGGCGACAGGATCATGGGTCACCATCACAATCGTCTGTCCGAGGTCGTTCACGGCCCTTCGCATGAATTCGAGGATCTCGGTGCTGGCCCGGCTGTCGAGGTTCCCGGTCGGCTCGTCGGCGAAGATGATCTCGGGGCGGGCGACGAGGGCACGGGCAACCGCGACTCGTTGTTGTTGCCCGCCGGACAGTTCGGAGGGTCGGTGGGTGAGCCGGTCGGCCAATCCGACGGTTTGCACGACCCGGTCGAGCCACGCCTGGTCGGGCTTGCGGCCGGCAAGGAGATCGGGAAGGGTGATGTTCTCCAATGCCGAGAGGCTCGGAACGAGGTTGTACGACTGGAAGACGAAGCCCACCTTGTCCCGCCGCAGCTTCGTCAGCTGCTTGTCGTGGAGCGTGGTCAGGTCGACGTCGCCGATGAAGGCCCGTCCGGACGTGAGTGGATCGAGACCGGCCATGCAGTGCATGAGCGTCGACTTGCCTGAACCGGACGGCCCCATGATGGCGCTGAAGCGACCCGTCTCGAAGGCAACGGTGACGTGGTCGACCGCGGTGACCTCGTTGTCCTCGGATCCGTAGACCTTGCTCGCGTCGATGGTGCTCGCTGCGCTCGTCCGAGTTGGTGCCGTGGGTGGGGTGAGAAGGGTGTCCGTCGGTGCCATGTGGTCTCCTGTTTGTCCGCCGTGCCGGCCTCGGAGTGCGC
>JANMYF010000430.1:0-3731 GCA_031381685.1 Acidimicrobiia bacterium | reverse complement strand
CCCATCGGACAGCCTGGGTGAGCGCAGCACGCAACACACCGTGCAGGTTTCGGATGGACACGTCGGACAGATCATCTGCGCGCAGACGACCATGCCACTTCTCCACATCGGCTACACCCAGCCGACCAAGCGGCACGCGAGCGATCCGGTCGCCCTTGATGCAAGACACCCGAGAGGTCTGATCACGTTGCGACGCCGGTGCCCATGTCGGCGAGCTGCGGGTGACCCACGCGCCAACACGTCGGCAACGGTGCGGCCCGACGCACGACCGACCGGCGCAGCCGTCAGTTCGGCCGAGGCGCGCAGCGCGTCCTTCTTCGTGCCGTGCACCGTGCGCAACACCTGCGTCGGTTTGCCGTTCGCGTCACGTCCCGAGAAGGCGCGGACCTCCCAAACTCCGGGCTTGCGTTCGCGAATCGTCGCCACACCCGAAAGCGTAGCGACGATCTATGACGGTAGGGATTCGAGTAGGGATGACTTCACAGACACCCCAGCACCAGCCGGACGAGATCTACTCAATCCTCAGGCCAGATATCGCTCGTGCGATGACGAGCTGCTGAATCTCACTGGTTCCTTCGAAGATCGTGTGGATCTTTGCATCACGATGCCAACGCTCCACCGGGTAGTCCCGGGTGTAGCCGACGCCGCCGAGGATCTGGATCGCGTCCTCGGTGACGCGCACGGCGGTCTCGGACGCCTTCCACTTGCTCATCGAGCCTTCGCCGTTCTTGAAACCGCCGTTGCGTGACAGCCATGCGGCACGCCAGATCAACAGGCGAGATGCGTCGATCTCGGTGATCATGTTGGCGAGTTTGAAGGCGATCGACTGGTTCATGATGATCGGGCGTCCGAAGGCTTTGCGCTCCTTCGCGTAGTCGAGCGAATACTCGTACGCCGCGCGTGCGATCCCGAGTGCCTGCGCGCCGACGGTCGGGCGGGTTGCCTCGAACGTGGCCATGGCGGGTTGCTTGCCGGATGACGCATGCGCTCCGGGCTTCGACGCCTCGCGTGCCCGAGCCAACTTCTCTTCGAGCTTCTCCGAGCCGCCGAGGAGGAACTCGGCGGGAATACGAACGTCGTCGAGCACGACCTCGGCCGTGTGCGAGGCGCGGATGCCATGCTTCTTGTACTTCATTCCCATCGAGAGACCCTTGGCCTCCTTAGGGATCACGAACGACGCCTGACCGCGACCCTTGAGCTCGGGTTCGACGGCGGCAACCACAACGTGGATGTCGGCGATGCCGCCGTTGGTGATCCACGCCTTGGTGCCGTTGAGCACCCACTCCTTCTTCTTCTCGTCAAAGACAGCGCGCGTACGAAGCGAGGAGACGTCGGACCCGGCGTCGGGCTCCGACACGCAGAAGGCCCCGAGCTTCACGTCGTCGGCGGTGCCGTAGCACTGGGGCACCCACTCCATGACCTGCTCGGGCGTGCCGTTGCCGGCGATACCGGCTGCAGCGAGGCCGGAGCCCATGATGGCCATGCCGATGCCGGCGTCGCCCCAAAACAGTTCCTCGACCGCGACCGGCATGGTGAGGCCGGTGGGGTCACCCAACATCGCCTGGGCGATGAAGTCCATCCCGTACAGCCCGATCTTCGCGGCTTCCTGCACGATCGGCCACGGGAACTCCTCGCGCTCGTCCCATTCGTGCGCGGCCGGACGGATCACGTCGACGGCGAACTGGTGGATCCAGTCGCGCAACGCAATCTGGTCATCGTTGAGCGAAAGAGAGAATTCGGCCATGACAGGCACCTCCGGGGACGGGATTCGAACGCTCTCGCTGTATCGGCGCGAGCAATGTGCTAACTGTAGCAAGCACGCGGGCGAACCTGAGCAATTACTCAGCTATCCGCTTCGGTCGGGCGCTGTTGCGGTGCGGTAGATCGACGTCCCGGTGCGCAGATCAGGCTTCTCACGCCGCACATCGTCCCGAAATCGACGCAAAGCCGCCGGATTGGCTCGATGTGCGGCCGGTGGGGAGCGATGTGCGGCGGAACGAAGCCAATGTGCGGCAGATCACGCTCGATCTGCGGCAGGCCATCGGCGGAGCGCAGTCGAGCGGCGCGGACGGAGGTCAGTGGGCCGACGCGGGAGCGCCACGGCCGGTGTGGGGCAGCACGGCCGTCGTCCTGGACCGGGCTCGCACCACGAGCACAGCAGCAAGGGCGTACAGCGCACCACCGACGACGAACGGGGCGGCGATGTCGACGTGGTCGAAGAGAAGTCCACCACCGAGGGGACCGAGGACCCGCGCTAGGGAGCCGAACGATTGCTGCGTGCCCATCAGCTCGCCGCGGACCGCCGGATCGATGCGGGCCGAGATCGTGGCCGAGAGCGATGGCGACGCAAAGCCCTGCCCTGCGGCCGTGAGCAACACCACCGGGATGAGCATCCACCACGAATGGGTGATGGCCAACACGAAGAACCCGGCGGTCACCGACAGCAGGCCGAAGGTCAGGACCGAGAGTTCGCCGAAGCGGGCGACGGCCTTGCCGACCAGGAGGCCCTGGACGATCATCAGCACCAGCCCGACGAAGGTGAACATGATGCCGGCGCCCCGCTGTCCGAACGACAGTCGATCGTCTGCGAACACTGTCACGAGCTGCTCGAACGCAGCGAAGGCGAAGAACGTCAAGAACACGATCACCAGCAACTCGCGAAGCCCGTTCTCGTTCCACTTCCGGGCAAGGCCCTGCGTAGCGCCGGACGGGCCAGCTGCGACGGCCTCGGCGAGTGCCAAACCCTTTGTCTCGGGCACCCGGATCCACGTGGCGATGGCGTTCACCAGGGCGACAGCAGCAGCGCCGAAGAACGGAGCGCGGCGGCCACCCGCCCAGGAAAGCAACGCGCCGATCGCCGGCCCCACGGTGAAGCCGATGCCGAACGCCGCGCCCATCATCCCCATCAACGCAGCCCGACGACGCGGCGGCGCCATGTCGGCCACCGAAGCCTGAGCCACGCCGATCGTGGCACCTGACGCGCCATCGAGGGCGCGGGCAAACAACAGCAGCCAGAGCCCATTGGCCAGGCCCGTCACGAGCGAAGCGAGCGCCGTGCCGAGCATCGACATCACCAGCACCGGCTTGCGGCCGATGCGATCCGACAGCTTGCCGAGCGGACGGGCCACGATGAACTGCATCACCGAGAATGCGGAACCAATCGCTCCGATGAAGAGTCCGCTGGCACCGAGCGACTTCGCGTAGGGACCGAGGACGGGCACGGCGATGCCGAAGCCGATCATGTCGATCACCACGGCACTCCAGAGGACCCAGAAGCCCGGCGGCATCGGTTCTTTGGGCGGTTTGGTCGACGAGGCTGTGGCGACCGTGGCGGACATGCGGACGTTCACGGTAGTCGGCGCCCTCCCCGGAGTTTCGCGGCGCCCGCCGCCGAACGAACCGCGACGGTCCGTCCGAACGAAAACGAGCCAGCCCGGAGGCTGGCTCGTTTCAGAAGATATGCGCCAGACCGGGGCAGAACCCCAATCGACGCGGCGATTTCGTTAGAGGCCGAACGCCCTCCGGATCAGCCCGGACGAACGTTGGAAGCTTGCAGACCCTTCGGGCCCTGCTGCACCTCGAACTCCACCTTCTCGCCTTCGGCAAGGGAGCGATACCCCTGCTTCTGGATGGCGGAGTGGTGGACGAATACGTCCTGCCCTCCGTCTGACTGCGAGATGAAGCCGAAGCCCTTCTCTGCGTTGAACCACTTGACTGTTCCGGCTGCCATC
>JANMYF010000418.1:0-10177 GCA_031381685.1 Acidimicrobiia bacterium | reverse complement strand
GATGGAGCCCACGTTGTTGCCCCGCGTCCCGTTCACCGGCCGCATCCTCGTTCTCGGATGCGGATCCGTCGCCCAATGCACGCTCCCGCTGCTCCTGCGACACGTCTGCTCACCCGAGCAGGTCACGGTGATGGACTTCGTGGACAACCGGGCTCGTATCGCTGACGAGATCGCCAAGGGCGTCACCTACGTGGTCGACCGGGTCGAGCAGCACACCCTCGGAGAGGTTCTCGGACGCCACGTCGGCGACGGCGACATCTTGATGGACCTCGCGTGGAACATCGATGCGGCCGAGATCCTGCAGTGGTGTCACGACGCCGGTGTCCGCTACCTGAACACCAGCGTCGAGCTCTGGGACGCCTACACCGACGCCGAACGCCAGGACCCACGCGAGCGGAGCCTCTATGTCCGGCACATGGACCTTCGACGGATGATGGCCGGCTGGACCTCGCCGGGACCGACGGCGGTGCTCGAGCATGGGGCGAACCCGGGTCTTGTCTCGCATTTCACCAAGGACGCGCTCACGACCATCAGTCGTCGGGCCATCGCCGAGAAGAAGGTCGACGCAGCCACCGCCGAGCAGCTCGCCGACGCGCTCGAGGGCCGTCGGTACAACGACGCCGCCATGATGCTCGGCGTGAAGGTCATCCACGTGGCCGAGCTCGACACCCAGATCACCGACAAGCCCAAACAGCGCGGCGAGTTCGTCAACACCTGGAGTGTCGAGGGACTCTATGAAGAGGGTGTCGCTCCTGCCGAACTCGGATGGGGAACGCACGAACGCCGCATGCCCCCCGACGCCTACGTGCACCAGTACGGGCCGTCGAACCAGATCGCCCTCGCCCGCATGGGGATGGACACGGTCGTCCGGTCATGGACTCCGCTCGGGGAGATCCACGGCATGGTCATCCGCCACGGAGAGGCCTTCACGATCAGCGACCACCTCACCGTCTGGGAGGGCGACCGTCCCGTGTACCGGCCCACGGTCCACTACACGTACTGCCCGAGTGACTCCGCCATCGCGTCGCTCCACGAACTGCGCCAGAACCATTTGGTCATGCCCGAACGCCACCGGATACTCAACGATGAGATCCTCCCCGGCGGTGCCGATGCGATGGGCATCCTTCTGATGGGGCACCCGTACACGAGCTGGTGGACGGGTTCGGTTCTCACGATCGACGAAGCACGCACGCTCGTGCCCGGCCAGAGCGCCACGACCGTGCAGGTCGCGGTTTCGGTCATGGCTGCCGTCGTCTGGATGATCGAGAACCCCGATCGCGGTATCTGCGTGCCCGACGATCTGGACCACGAACGGATCCTCGAGATCTGCCGCCCCTACCTCGGCACGTACCACTCCGAGCCCAACGACTGGACGCCCTTGCGCAACCGTGCGGAATCGGCGCTCTTCGAGCGATTCACCCAGCCGGCGATCCGCACCGACGACCCCGACGAGACCTGGCAGTTCACGACCTTCCTGGTCTGAGCCGCCGCCGGGCCCGACGCCCGAGCCGAGTCGGGGACTCCCAGAGCTCCACCTTTCACGACGACGTTGCCGCGCGTCGGTCGCGGTCGCCGTCGCGACTCAGCGGGTTCTGCGGGTCACGCCGATGACCTCGTGGTCGGCGTCAAGGGTCACGACCACATCAGCCGAGTCCTTCGTCGGCGCGACGAAACGGTGCAGGTTCGGTCCGTTGATGGATGACCACACAGCATGTGCCATCGACGCACGGCCGGCCGCATCGAGGTCGACGAATCGCCGGTAGAAGCTCTCCGGATCAGCTTCGGCGGCGGCCACCAACGTGAGGAATCGCTCGACGAACCAACCGACGATCACCTCTTCATCCGCGTCGAGATACACCGAGAGGTCGTAGGCCACGACCAGATCGGGTTGCAGGGCGTTGACCCCTTCGATGATCACCACGTCGCCGATGCGTACCGGCTCGCCCGGCTCGACATCGAAGGTCCGGTGCGAATACCGCGGCACCTCGAGAGCGGTCTCGCCCTCGCGCACGCGAGCGATCACCCGCAGAAGGGCGGCTTCGTCGTAGGTGTTCGGTTCGCCCTTGCGGTCGAGCAGGCCGCGCTCGGCGAGGACCCGATTCGGGAACAGGAAGCCGTCCGTTCCGATCGTGGTCACGTGCCACCCGTTCCGAGCCGACCCGAGAGCACCCACGTCCTCGGCCAACGTCGACTTTCCGACGGCGACTGAGCCACCGACTCCGAGCACGAACGGCGACCGGTCGAGCACCGGCCAAACCGCCTCGATCTCCAAAGCAACGGCTTGCGCCACTCCGCCGACACTCATGGGGATCGGAATCTACCGGCTCATTCGGCGAGAGCCCTCCGTTCCCTCCGTTGAGCCCAACGCCCTATTCACCGCGTTCGTGCGCACGTCGATGGCTCAACCGGATTCTTCTGTCTCCATCTTCCGCCAAGGCGCCGATGCCCATCGCCGAGACCAAGCCACAGGATTACGCAAACCGCGCCGGCTGGCAGAGCCGCCCCTGGATGGCACGCGCCATTCGACTGGTCGCGTTCGCTGTGCCCGTCGGCGGCGCGATCGCCGTGACGACAGCGCTGGGCCGCGTCTTCTATCGGGGCGCCTGGCCGATGACCGCCCGTTTCGGGTGGATTGCCCTGATGTTCGTCATGGCCACGGTCGTGGCGAATCGGATAGGACGGTTGACCGAACGTCTCCTGCCGCTGTCGGCCATCTGCCAGATGAACCTCAACTTCCCCGAAGAAGCACCATCTCGGGTGAAGACGGCACTGCGGATGGGCAACACGGCCAACGGCGAACGGGTCATCAGCGAATTCATCGCCCAGGGGCTCGCCGCTGACCCCCAGCAGGCAGCGCTGCAGGTGCTCGATCTGATCGAGGCGCTCAACCGCCACGACCGCAAGACGCGGGGCCACACCGAGAAGGTCCGAGCACTCTCCGAAGTCATCGCCCAGGAGATGGGGCTGAGCGAGGTCGAACGCAATCGGCTGCGGTGGGCTTCCGTCCTCCACGACATCGGCAAACTCGCGGTGCCGGCCGAGATCCTCAACAAACCCGGGAAGCCGACCGCTGACGAGTGGGCGATTCTTCAGTCGCACCCGATGGAAGGGCACGATCGGATCGGTCCGCTCCGAGCTTGGCTCGGCGAATCAGCCCGAGTCATCGAGGAGCATCACGAACGGTGGGACGGCACCGGGTATCCGCTCGGTCTTCGGGGCGAACAGATCGCGCTGCAGGCGAGGATCGTCGCCGTGGCCGACAGCTTCGAGGTGATGACGGCAGCGCGCTCGTACAAGAAGCCGATGTCGTACGAGGACGCCCGAGCCGAACTGGTGAAGTGCTCGGGGACGCACTTCGACCCTGCCGTGGTGCGGGCATTCCTCAAGGTCGGATCGAAGAAGACCCGAAGGTCGGCCGGGCTGCTCTCCAGTGTGGTCAGCCACCTCGCTTCCGGCAATGGTCCGGTCGCGACGATTGCGCAGTCCGTGTCGGGCGGTGTCAGTGCGTCAACCGGCGTCTCCGTCGCCGCACCGTTCGTGCGCGGAATGCAGATGGCCGCGCAGTCAGCTCCGGAAAGCGGGCTGGTCTTCTTCAGCGGCGGCGCCGGGACCGTCGTGTCGACACCGTTGGCGGCCGCCGCGGCGACGGCGAAGACGACCATCACGACCCTGGCCATCGCCGTGACGACCACGCTTGCGCCGACCAACGTGCCGGACAACCTCGCGCTCCGACCGATCAACGCGGAAGCCCGAACCGTTCCCGAGACAGCGCGTGAACGACGGGACCGTTCCCCGACGACCCAACCCCTCACGTTGCCCGCTCTTGCCACCGCGGTCGATACACCGTCCACCGTCGCCCCCGACCTCTTCCCTTCACCTGCGGTACCGACGCCTGCGGTCCCGACAACTCGACCGCCGATCGCCACGACGTCCACCACACTTCTCGACGGTTGGATCAGTGGAACGATTCCGCTGACCATCGCGCCGCCGACCACGAGGCCGGCGACGGACAACCCTCCACCTTCATCGGCGGCCGCGACCACGACGACACGGCCAACCTCCACAACACGGCCACCCTCCACAACACGGCCAGCAGCCACGACCACGACGACCACCACGACGACCACCACGCCACCCACGACGACAACAACCACGGGAGCGCCAACGACCACAACAACGACCACGACGACCGAAGCGCCCCCTCCGCCCACGGCGACCGTTCCCCCGTCCCCCCTGCCCCCGCCGGCTCCGACCACGACATGGCCGGCGTCATGTCCGGGCGCGTGGCGGGCCACCTACACGTCCGGGTCGGATCAGGCGATCCAATGCGAGTCGAGCATCAACCTCTCCCTCTCCAGCGGCGCTTCACCGATGCCCGGCATCTCGTCATCGTTCGACGCCTCGTGGTCCGCGACCGTGACCGTTGCATCCCCGAAGCTCTACAGCTTTTACACCACCACCGACGACGTGTCGTCGATGTCGATCGACGGCACCCTGGTGTTCAAACAGGGCTCGGGTTCCCAAACCACCGCCGCGCTCACCGCACTGACGGAGAAGACCCTCTCGGCCGGCACCCACACGATCGATGTGATCTACCGGCCGAAGAGCGGCTCGTCGCGCGCTGCGCTCGCCTTCACCCCGGCGTTTGCCACCGGACCAGTCAGCGCTCCGATGCCCACGCCGATGCCACTCGTCGACGGCGGGGCCGCGGTGATCTCCTGCAACCCCGGCGCATGGCTCGTGCAGTTCTTCAGCACCACCACGGTCACCGGCCCTCCGGTAACCACCGTCTGTGACCCGAGCCTCGACGAGAGGTACACCCCAGGTTTGACCCCTCCCGGCCTGAGCACGTCCACCAACTTCAGCGCTTCGTGGACGGCTGAGTTCACCTTCGCCGCGGGTGTCACCCGGTTCACGACCAAGAGTGACGACTCAATGCGGATCTGGGTGGACGGTCGCCAGATCCTCGAGAAATGGGGAACCAGCCCGACGATCGAAGTGTGGGCGACGCCCCGGCTCACCGCCGGAAAGCACACCGTTGTGGTGCACTTCAAGAACAACAGCGGACCGGGCGACGCCCGGTTGGACATCTCGCCGACCCCGAGCACCCCGGCGACGTCGACCACCACGACCATCATCCCCAGCACAACAACGACGATCCCGACCACAACGACAACCACGACCGCGATCTCCGCGCCCACAACAACAACAACGACGACGGCCATCCCGACGAGCACAACAATCCCGACGACCACGACGACAACCATCGCCGCCACCGCCACGACAACAACAACAGCGATCCCGACCACGACCACAACGGCCACGAGCGCGCCGACGACCACGACGACCACGACGACCACGGCACTCCCAGCACTCCCCGCACTAAGCACAACCACAACAACCCGCACCACCACGACGACGACAACCACAACCCCCTAAGCCACCGCCGACTGCCGACCGCATCCTCAGCGACCCCATCACCGCGAGCTGTCGGCGACTCCACTCTCTTCGTCGGGTCGCAGCACGTGGTATTGGCTCGCGTAGCGGGCGCTGCTGTCCGGGAGGGCCTTGGTCGTCAGGTTCCCTGGGAGGAACGAGAAGAAATGCGGTCGGGCGGCCAGACGATCGGGGCCGTCGAGGGGACACGCGTGGGCCACCAGGCTGCGACGGGTCAGCGTCGGGTCGGTGATCGGTGCACCACCGTGGACGAGGTCGGCCGACCACAGGAGTACGTCGCCTTTGCTCGGAAGGAACCGCGAGACGGACAGGCCGGCATCGTCGCATCGGCGGGCGATGGACGGGTAGTAGGACACATGTGCTTCGTGTCCGTCGATGCTCGAATCGAAGTGGCGCCGTCCGGGCGCAAAGCAGTGGTCGGCGAGCCGATGGCTGCCCGGTGCGTACTGGAGCTCTCCCGCACCGGGTCGCACGTCCTCCAGTGCGAACCACACCCCGATGAGCTCGAGCGGTCGGTCGACGACAACGAAGGCGGTGTCCTGATGGAGGCCCTGTTCGGAACCGGTCTCGAAAACGAGCGATTGGAAGTACAGGGGATCGGCGTCGAATACCGCTTGCAGGAAGTCCGTCACCCGAGGCGACCGGAGGAGCTCCTGAGCGCTGCGGAAGTGCACGTGGGCATCGACCGCCCGTGTGAGCCGGGTCTCGTCGCCGGCTTCCAGCCGGCGCGGCGCTCCGGTTCGGGAGTCGACCACGATCTGGTCGGGATGCCCGTCGCGCCACGCCCCGGCGAGCTCATCGGCGAGCCGGTCGCAGACCGCAGGGTCGGCCGCGCCGGGCAGGATCACATACCCGTCGGTGATCCAATCGCGCAGGGTCGGAATCAGGTCAGAGGAGAGCCGACCGGTCTGCAAACGCCGCTCGCACAGTTCGTCGACATCGACGCGATCCGTCCACAGTCCTCCGAACGGCGAGCGGGTCTGAACCGTCACGACTGAGGACGCTACAGCACCGAACTTCGCGCTCCAATGACGGCGGATGCGGGGCTCAGGCGTCGCGACGTCACGGTGCGAGTCGCTCGACAACCCATCGCGCGTCGGCGACGGCGCGGTAACGCAGACGATCATGGAGCCGCGAGGGGCGACCCTGCCAGAACTCGATCGAAGCGGGCAGCAGTCGGAACCCGCCCCATGTCGGCGGTCGTCGCAGCTCGGCCTCGGGGACCTCCGCCAATTCGGCCGCAGCCATCTCCAACACACCACGGTTCTCGATCACAGTACTCTGCGCGCTTACGATTGCACCGATACGGCTGCCAATCGGACGGGACCGGAAGTACTCGTCGCTCTCCTCAGCAGTGACGCGCTCGACCAGGCCGACGACATTCACCTGACGCTCCAGGCGTCCCCAGTAGAACGTGAGCGCGGCTCGCGGTTCGACCGCGAGAGCCCGACCCTTCTGGCTGGCGTAATTCGTGAACCAGACGAACCCTCTGTCGTCCAATCCTTTCAGCAACACCGTCCGTGTCATCGGCTGACCGCCGAGGACCGTCGCAAGGGTCATTGCGTGGGGCTCGTCGGTTCCGGGAACGTGGACTGCGCTCGCGTCGTCGAACCACCGACGGAACTGGGTGAACGGGTCGGCCGCGACTTCGTCCTCGTTCAGCGCGCCGACGAGGTAGTCGTGACGGCGGTCGGAGAAGGAGGTCAGTGGAGTTTCGGACACGAGCACAGTCTCACCGGTTTTTCGAGGGTTCATCGGTGTCAACGGCGTCGCCGACGCGCCGTCGCGACCGGGACTGCGCCACACTCACCGTCTACCATGACGCCCTGTGCCGACCCGAGCCCAGCTCCCAGGACTCGGGCTCGCCGGTCTGGTGGTCGTGTGCGCCTTCGCCGCCGAGAGGTTCGTGAAGTCGCAGACCCCGATCGTGCTGTCGCCGCTTGTCGCCGCAGTGCTCATGGGGGCACTTCTCACGAACCTGCGCGTCCTGCCCGACCTCGCACGCCCGGGGTTGCAGTATGCGGCGCGGCGCCTCCTTCGCGTCGGCATCGTGATCCTCGGTCTCCAACTGTCGCTGACCAAGCTCCGCGACCTCGGACTCGAGGGTCTGGCCCTCGTCCTCGTCACGACGACCGTCACGTTCTTCGGTACCCAGTGGCTCGGAAAACGCCTCGGACTGTCCCCCGGCCTGCGGCTGCTCGTGGCGACCGGCTTCTCGATCTGCGGCGCCTCGGCGGTCGCCGCGATGCGGCCGGTGAGCGGCGCCGACGACGACGACACGGTCTACGCCATCGGCCTGGTCACACTGTGCGGAAGCCTCGCCATCGCTATTCTCCCGGCGATCGGACACACCCTCGGATTCGGTGACCTTCGTTTCGGGACGTGGGTCGGCGCGAGTGTGCACGATGTTGCCCAGACCGTTGCCACCGCTGCCAGCCGTTCGTCCGATGCCGCGCGCGAAGCAGCCATCGTCGTCAAGCTGACCCGCGTGGTGCTTCTCGCACCACTGGTGACCGGTGTCAGCATCTGGCGTCGCCGACAGCTCGCCGCCGCACGAAACGCCGCCGACACCATCTCGGCAGCGGCGCCCGCCGACGGCGACGCTGCGGGCCCGAACGCGCCTACCCCAGCTGTCAAGGGTCCGCCGATCCTGCCTCTGTTCGTCGCCGGCTTCCTCGCAATGGTGATCGTGAACTCGGCGGTGGCCCTGCCCGTCGAGTTCCTCCGTCAGGCGAAGAACCTCGAACGCGTGCTCCTCGCCGCGGCGTTGGTCGGATTGGGTGCCGGGGTCGACGTTCGCAAGCTCCGGGCCATCGGCCCTCGCCCGCTGCTCCTCGGCCTGGCGTCCTGGGTGCTGATCGCGACGATGACGGCCTTCGGCGTGGTGGTGCTCGGCATCGGCTAACGGCGGACGACACGATTTCGATTTGGGCATACGCTCAAGTACATGGCTTCGACGGATCCACATCCCAACGCTGGCGCCGAGCCGACACTCCCAACGCCCCTCGATCGGCTGACCGCATCCATTCGCACCACCCTCGCCGGGGCGATCCGCCGCCAACTGGTCGGCGAACGCGTGCCGGCCCGCGACCTGAGCGAACCCCTCGACGGAGATCCCGGCCTCTTCGGGCCGGGAAGCGCAACCTGGCAGGTACACGCGGACGCCGCCATGCTCGTCGGCGGGGTACGGGCTCTCCTGTTGCAGACCATGCACCCCTTGGCCATGGCCGGGATCGCCGAACACTCCGCGTACCGGACCGATCCGATCGGTCGGCTGTGGCGGACGTCGGAATACGTCGGGACCACCAGCTTTTCCACGACGGCCGAAGCAGAACGTGCGGTGGCCATGGTCAAACGGGTACACCAGCGTGTTCAGGGAACCGCGCCGGACGGACGGCCGTACAGCGCGAACGACCCGCACCTCATGGCGTGGGTGCACCATTCGCTCACGGAGAGCTTCCTCGTTTCCTATCAGCGCTACGGGGCGAACCAACTCAGCGCCACGATGGCTGACCGCTACGTCGCCGAGCAGGCGACGCTCGCCGAGATGCTGGGGGCGACCTCACCCGGCCCGGCCCGCAGCGTCGCTGAGCTTCGTTCGTGGATGAACGGCATCCGACCCGAGTTACGCGCCGGCGGGCAGGCGCGCGACGCCGCGCGGTTCCTTCTCCTGCCGCCGCTCCCGGTGATCAGCCGCGGACCCTACGCCGTGATCGCCGCTGCTGCGGTCGGGCTGCTTCCGGGCTGGGTGACCCGGTCGTTGCGGATCCCGGTGATCCCCTTCGCCGACCCGTTGGCCGTCCGGCCGGCCACCAAGGCCCTCTCGGCGGTCATCGGCTGGGCTCTCAGCGCTCCGTTGGCCACGGCACGCTGACGACGCGCACCTCGCCCGACGCAAAGCGACCGGCCCGAGCGGCCGGTCGCAGTCGTCAGCAAGTTTTCAGTGGCTTCAGGCTGGCGGGCTGGCGGGTGCTCTGTCGTCGCACCCGCAGGTCTCAGCGACCAGCCCGGATGGCATCTCGGATCTCGGCGAGAAGAACCTCTTCCTTGGTGGGGCCGGCGGGCGGGCTGGCCTTGCGCATCTTCTGGTACGCCTTGACAACGAGGAACATCACGAAGGCCACGACGAGGAAGTTGATGACGGCGTCGAGGAACAGACCCAACTGGATGCGGCCCTTGCCGATATCGAAGCCGATCGCTCCGATCGATGGCTTGCCAAAGATCGCCGCGATGATGCCACCGACGATGCCTTCCGTGAACGCCGTGACCACGGCGGCGAACGCAAGGCCGAGGACGAAGGCCACGGCCAGATCGACGAGATTGCCCTTGTTGATGAAGTCTTTGAATTCCTGCAGCACGACGGTGTGCTCCTTTGTTGGTTGACGGAAATGACACATCCGATATTCAGGTGTGCCGAAGTTCACACTAAGGGGACGGTCGACGCGGTGTCGAGGAGCCCGGAGATAACTAACGCGAAGCACCGCCAAAGGTCGCGAAAAGGTCCGCCCGAACGGGAACGCGTGGATCGCCGCTAAGGTCGACGCCTTCGACGCGCTGTCCGACCGTCCGTCCCCGGATGCAAACCCTGGAGGAAACGATGCGCCGACCCTCGAAACGTCAACTGAGTTGTTCGCTTTCGCTCCTCGCCGGGCTGGGGCTCGTTGCGCCCCGAGCTGCCGCTCAGGTCCCCCAACCGCCGTCGGCGGGCAGTCAGGCATCG
>JANMYF010000413.1:0-15886 GCA_031381685.1 Acidimicrobiia bacterium | reverse complement strand
CCGACTCAGTTGCCGAACTTCGAGTACGTCTCCTTGGCAGCCAAGATCACGTGATCCTCGATCGCGTTCTCACGCTGGACGTTCGCGAGTGCGTACTCGGGTGACGTCATCATCGAGAGGAACGCTGCACGCGAGGGATAGAACGCCACAACGACCCAGTCCCAACGACCGTCGCCGAGATCTCCAACTGCTGCACCCTCGACGCGTCCCGCCCACAAGACGGTTCCGCCCACTCGCTTGAGCAATGGCATATCTGCCTTGCTGTAGCGGCTGTACGTATCCCATCCGCTCCCGTCTCCATCAAGCGAATACTTGCGGAACCGAACGAGGTTGACCATCACAACGGGACCGTCATCAGGTAAAGAAGAAACGAATTGCTGATTGAGATCTCTTGGACCCGTCGACACCGCTTGCCCATTTTCCTGGTTGTCCATCACCTTTTCGAATCTACTGCTGCAACCCGGTCGTGTCGTCGTACCGGGCCCCATTGCAGCTCGCGTAGTGACGCCCGGTTTCGACGGCGCTCGCACGTATCGAGGCCCCCACAAGAGGCGCACACTTCGGCCCGATGAGCACCGCCGTTGTGCCGGGAGTAGTGCGCCGACTCGTCAGTTGACGCGCTCGGCAGGAACGAGCATGACGCTCGACGTGGCCCGCGCGATCAACCGACCATCGCTATCCATCAGCCGGCCCTCCACGAAACCCACCGTCTTGCCGAGTCGTACCACTTCGCCCTCGCAGACCAGCGGTCCCGGCTTCGCGGCCGCTAGGAAGCTGATGTTCATGTCGATTGACGACGGATACAAAGCACCACCGCTCTTGAGCAGCACGGCGGGGCCCATCGTGTCGTCGAGCATCGCTGTGAGCATGCCCCCCTGAACGCGGCCAGCTGGATTGAGGAACTCGGGCTTGGCTTCGAACCCGAACTTGATCCAGCCGCGAGCTTCGTCATACTCGAGCAACCGTCGACCAAGCAGGATCGCCGAAGGCGCAATCAGAACAAGAGCCTCGACTTCTTCATCCGTCACGTCGACCACTTCCGTTCACTTGAGCGTCCTCGAGGCACCGTAACAGCACCAGCGGAATGGCGCACTCGCTCCTGCCCCACAAAATGTTCCGCGACACCCGCAACGACGTTCCGATAGATCGACACTCGGGCTGAAGCACCCACTGCACCTCGCAGGCTCATACGAGCGGTCCCGACGCCCGTCGCGACGACAGCGTGACGGCCCGATCGTCGGCAAAGTTGTCGCGGGAGTCCCGACCGGTCGCGCACCTCGCACCTCGCCCACGATCGAACGCTCGGAGCGCGAATCCGCCGCTCGGGCACCGCATACATCGGCCGGGAGTGTGCGGGCGACAGGAGCAGATCGAAGTGTGTGTCCAGACCCGGCGAAGGAGCCGGCGGCGATCTTGTGATGCGGTCGTGCGTTGTCGACCGTCTGGTGGGCCGATGTTTCGGTCTGCGACAAGAAGGGTAAGTCAACGATCTTGCGAGACGCCGCCGCCGTGAAGACCCACCGAAGTTTTCCGTTGGCCGTCATGGTCGCGGCGAGTGTTTTCTGTCTAGGGGCGTGTGGTAGCAACTCCAGTTCGCCCGGCGGGGGACCGGGAACGGGTTCGCCGATCCCGACGACCACGAGTGCCGCTGAGACGGCGCCTCCCCCGTCATCGACCGAATCGTCTACGGTGCCCGGAGAATCCGCATCGACCTCGGTAACCGCACCAGCGGCGGACTCGACGGTGCCCGTGTCGTCGCAACCTTCGCTCGGGTGCACGACCGGAAGCACACAGATTCCGGACGGGGCAACACGACGATCGGTGGTCGACGTTGACGCCGACAGTCGCCCAGACACGGCATGGGTCGCCACCGCAGTCGATGGGACTGTGACCGTTGGCGTTGTGACCGCCGCCGGCGGTGGAGCCACCCGCCTCTTTGCATCTGCGAGTCCCGTCAGACGGTCGATCCTCGTCGTGGATACCGATCAACGTCCGCCGATCGAGATCCTCGCGGATACCGGCCGGTCCGTTCAGTTGTGGGCGTTTCAGGATTGCGCGATTGTCGACATCACGGACAGCCAAGGCAAGCCATACGAATTCTCGCTGGGATTCACCGACATCGGTACTGGTGTGGGGTGTGTGACCATCGACGGGCTCCAGGAACTTGTCGGGCTCGACGCGAAGGAGAACGGTGACACGGTCAACTGGTCACGTACGATCGTCGACCTTGACGGCACCCGGGCTCGCAATGGTGCAACGTCGACCGGAACATTCACGCGACCCGGCGACGGTCAGAAAATCGAACTGCTGTACCAGGTCACGTGTGGCGAAATGACGATCGGCAAGGACGGACTCACCGCGACGCCGTGACACTATCGGTTGACTCTCGTCGAAACGGCGCTGGCCCACCGAACGCTGGTTCTGAGAGGTATCCCGATGAACCGCTCTTCGCCCGCAGAGCCTCGGCCTTGATGCTTTTGCGACAGAGGTTTGAATTTTGTGACGCATCGCATCGCCTGCGCGAGATCCGCCGGTGCCCCAACTGTCCATCCTCGTCGGCTACGTCGGTGCGTTCCGGCGCTCCGAGGTCGTGGCCCTCCACGTCGACATCTCCGCCCCTCCTCGAAGGGCATCGCCTCTACGTGCCCCGTTCCAAAGAGAGACCAGAGCGGCCGAGGCGACACGAAATGGCTCCCGTATGGCAGTCGCCCGGAGCAGTGTCCCGTCACTGCGCTCAACACGTGGCTCGACGCCGCTGGCATCACGACCGGACCAGTTTGGCGAGCGGTTGACAAGTGGGACCGGCTGCAAGGACCGCTCACCCGAGGCGAGGCCGTCAACTTGGTCGTGAAGCGCACCGCGACCACTGGTCGGCTGCCGCATCCCGATCGCTACACCGGCCACTCGTTGCGGGCCGGCTTCGTGACCGTCGCCGCCGAGGCCGGCGCTTCCGATCGTGAGATCGCCCGCCAGACCGGCCACGCACCGGGCAGTCGAGCGTTGCATCGCTACATCCGCCACGCCGCGCCCGACACGGAGAACGCCGCCGGCCGAGTGATCTGAACAGGTGTGATGGCTGTCTGCTCGTATGCGCAAGTGCGCAAGTGCGCATCTGCTCACATGCGCACCGGAGGAGTTTCCTCGTGTGACGAGACACTGCTGCCCGATCGACCTGTCGGTGTCAGGAGGAGTGGCCGAGTTCGGCCGCGGCTGCCGTCCAAAACGTTTCCAGGACCTGAGCACCAGTGGGGCCGGCGAGTTCGGTTTGTGTGAGCACAATCGCGACGCTGCCGTCGGACGGCACGATGTATGCAGATGTGCCGGTGCCACCGACCCAGCCGTACCGGCCGATCACGTTCCACGGGTTGCGGACTGCGATGTCGACGCTGCCGCCGAATCCCCACGACTGGCCGTCGAGAAACACGGTGTCAGTCGCACGGATCGCCGGGGTCAACTGGTCGGTCATCATCGCAGCGACAAGCTCGCTCGGCAGAACGTCGCCGCCTCCGGCGAGAAGCATCCGATAGAACGCCACCAAATCTGGCGCGGTCGACACGTAGCCACCGGAACCCGACGCGAATACCGGCTCCCTCGCCCATTGGCCGTCCGGTTCGTCGACCACACCGAGGGCGCCGTCTTCGCCGATGCGGTAGTAGGTCGTTGCTCGAACGGCCGATCCGGGTGGGAACGAGAAACCGCTGTCGGTCATGCCGAGCGGTGCGAAGATTCGCTCGGACACATAGTTGGCAAACGAGCGGTCACTCACGCGAGCGACGAGCACGCCGGCGATGTCAAATGCTGTGTTGTAGGTAAACCCCTCGCCGGGCTGGTGCAGCAACGGAAGGCTGCCGGCGATCGCGATCCATTCGTCGGGTGAGGGGAAAAGCTGCGGTTGCGGCGGGCCCTGATGGAGCCCGTCCATCAACCTGCTTACGATCGGTGCCGAGAAATCCGACGGAAACCCGAGCCCATTCGTCGAGCGCAACAGATCGCGCACGGTCACCGATCTAGCGGCGGAACCGGTGTCATCGATCGGTCCTGTCAGGAATCGCAGCACGCGTGGCGCGGCCAGTTCCGGGAGCACGTCCTCGACAGGATCATCAAGGCGGAGCAGTCCATCGGCGGCCAAGGTTAGGACCGCCACCGCAGTGATTGGCTTGCCCGCCGACGCGATGCGAAAGAGTGAATCCTCCTGCATCGGAGCACCCCCGACGGTTTGATCGCCGACCGCAGTTATCTCAATGTCACCGCCCCGAGCGACAACAGCCACGGCACCGGCTACGTCTCCGGAAGCAACATGTGAGGCGAGTGATTCGCGCACAGAACTCACGAAGATCAGCCTTGCACACCGCGTTCGTCAGCCTGACCGAAGGAGCGTCGAACGTAAGGTCGGTGCCAGTCCCAAATCCGTCCAATGAAACTGAGAAGTTGTGAACTCGGACCTGCGACATGGTCAGGTCACTTGTCGTACTGAAGTTTCGGGTACCAGTCGGTGCCGCGGCCGTCAGGCGTGGTGTCGAGGATCGTCCAGAGCGGCGACATAGACGGCGCATCGTGTGGATCTTGGCCGGGATCAGCGATCTCTGGACCACCTTCGCCACTCCAGAAGTGGCGGATCGTGCCGTCTCGGCGGGTGAACACGTTGTAGCCGGGCATGTCAGCATCTTCGGCACTCACATAATCGCGGGTGAACTCCCCGCTTGGGTCGGAGTACAGGTGGAGGTTGCGCCAGCCGCGCTGCTCGCCCCATTGAAGGATTCTCTCGATCGGAGATCGGGCCGTCATGACGAACGCCGTGCGTTGCTCGATGTCTTTGGCGTTGCCGTCCCACGAGCTCATCTGTGACGTACACATCGGGCAGCCCTCGACCCGATCGGGTCCGTACATGAAGCTGTAGACGACAAGCGTGTCCTTCTCGCCGAACAGATCGTGCAAGCTGACGGGGCCGTCGGCGCCCACGAACGAATAGTTCTTCGGCACGTCACCACCTGGAGGAAGTGCGCGGCGTTGTTGGGCGACTCGTTCGATGTGGCGGCGCAACTCGATCTCTTCGGCGATCAGCGCCGTGCGCGCCTGGCGGTACTCGACACTCTCGTTCGGATGATGCGCCGACACCTTTGCTGCCAGATCCTTCGCTGGCGTGAGAGTCTGATTTGTCATAATGGTTCTCTACCCCTGACGCTTCGGACCGAACCACGGTTCCCGTCGCCATGAAAAATGTTGCCGACCCGAGGACGATGGACATCGACATCGAGCGGCTGCTGGAGCGGCGACGAAGCTCCGTAGTTACGGCGTCCAGATCGTCGGGCGACGCTTCCGAGAAGACCTCGTCCTCGACGCAATGACCGCCCTTGAATCCGCCAGAACCGAGTCCTCGATCAGCTCTGGGAGCGGCCAAAGCCCCCCTGAACAGCTCCCGCCTACAGCCTGAATCAGCGGCTGCCGAGTCGATCGTCGGCAAAGTTGTCGCGGGAGTCCCGACCCGTCGCAAACCTCGCACCTCTCCCACGATCGAACGCTCGCAGCGCGACTCGGCCCGAGATCACCCGTACAAGAGGCCGGTTACAGCGCGGGTCGTGATCGTGTGCGTGATGAGCAAAGTGTGCGGGGCGAGCGGCGCCACCCCGGGCGCATGGCTCAAGAATTCTCACGGCGTGTTTGATCTGCGAAACGATCGGGTACAGCGCCCTCATGAAAAAGACTAATTCCGAGACCAGTGTGACAAACATTGGCGTCGCCATGTTCAGCGTCGCCGACCAGGACGTCGCCCTGAAGTTCTACACAGAGAAGCTCGGGTACGAGGTGCGGGCCGACATGCGCTTCGGCGAAAACAACGAGATGCGGTGGCTCGAAGTGGCGCCGCCAGGATCAACGGCGCGTCTAGCGCTCAACCCTCCGATGGGCGGCCAGGCCGGCGGAGGAGGGATCGGGGTCGAGACCACCGACGTCCTTGCCGAGCACGAGCGCCTCAGCGCCATCGGCGTGGACGTGGATGCCGAGCCGATGCGGACTCCCGGGGCTCCACTGATGTTCATGATGCGCGACCCCGACGGCAACAGCATCGCCGTCGTTGAAGCCCTCGCCCCCTAAACGCGTAGCGCGGGCTACTTTCGAGGCGGGCGTTGTTCATGCATTCATCACCATTCGGCGAACAACCAGCAGATCGCGTCGCTCTTTGAGCGCTCGGACGAGCTGCAACGTACGGGTTACGTTCCTGACTTCTGGGCTCGTCGAGCCGATCGGCGGCACCACAGCACAATCAGCGTCACCAGCCCGACCCCACCAAGAACGCAATGCGCCGCGAGCGCACCAGCGAGCGAAGGACCTCCCCAATCTCTTCGTTAGCTGGCCGGGTCGTTGAAGTCAACAACGAAGAGTCCGGCGGCAGCGCGAACAACGGAGTATTAGGAAAGAACGACAAGAAAACCTCGGCCTATTCGCTGCGGCAGGGTCATTGCGAACGCTCATGACTGTGATCAGCGACGAAGTTTGAGTCGTATGCTGTTGCTACGACGTAGTCGTCCGCATCAGTGGATAAACCGTCCGGCGGTACACCTTCACTAACGATGGCGACTACGCCTCGGTCGAAGCCACCCCGGCGGTGGTCGTCAGGCCCTCGCACCCCTGAGCCACGCCATCCGGGGTGATGTTCGTTGTCGCTACCAAGGTCATGGCACGAGTCAGCCGTACGTTCCTTGAGAGGATGAGCGTGCCGCGACGAGGCCGGGGAGGTGTTGCAGCGAGTTTTGGAGGTGGTCCGGCGGGAATGGCGGGAAGCCGATGTGCTCGCAAATGCCGGCCGGGACTGCTGACCAGTCATACGTCAGGGTCACCGTCGTCTGCGATGGTCCGTTCGCCTCGAGGTCGTAGCGCCAGATCCAGCCGCCGAAGCTGAGTTCTCCGGTCTCGGGCGACTCCGTCCCGGGCTTCCACGCGATGGCCCGTGGCTCGTCGAACACCTCGACCCGGTTGGCCATCTTGTAGTCCTTGTCCGGATGGTTCTCGTGGAACATCGCCATCCGGAACACCTGCCCAGCGGCGGTTATGCGACCGCCGCCCAGGGACTCGCGGACCCAACCGGTACCGTCGATGTCGGCGTGGGCCGACGGGTCGGCCAGTACCGAGAACACCGCTTCCCGCGACGCCTCGATGGAGGCGGACGCGGTCGCGCGCTCGGTTTGCTTTTCGCTCGCCGGTCCGGCACTTGTCGGCGCATCGGACTTCGTGCCCACGTCGGATGCCGCGTCTTCCACGACGCCCTTTAGTCCCAGAAGCACGCCCGCCCAGTTCTTTTCGTAGTCGGCCCGATTCTTCCGATCTGCTTCCGTCACCTCGCCGTTCATGTTCGACTGCGTCAGAACAACTCGCGTACCCGACCCGGCCGCATGGAGTGTCATGGTCACGGCGTGATAGTTCTCGGGCCGATCGTCGCCACCCCCGAGTGGGCTCCAATGCGAAAAGCTCACCTGCTTGTTCGGTTCGAACACGAGGATCTCGCCCTTGTCCTGAAACGATTTGCCTTTCCAATCACCCGACCACGTGATTGGACTGCCCACCTTCCAGTCAGTCTTCACTGTTGCACCCATGAAGTACTTCTCGATGGCCTTCGGATCGATCAACGCCGCCCAAACTTGCTTCTTGGACGCCGAGACTGTGGTTGACACTTCGGCGGTGTACTCACTCATGGGAGCCTCTCTCATTGTGCATGGAGAAGTGTGCGTACCCGTTACCCGCGCGCTGCCGTGCGCAAACACCAACCGCCGCCGCAACCCCACCGCCTCGACGCCCACGAACACGGCCTTCTCCAACCCGATCCCGATGCACTCCTGGGTGCGGGGGTGTCGCTCTGGTTTGAAACAGCCGACCGCGACGCCTTCGACTCGCTGATCGGCCACGCTCACATCGCGGTTGCCACGATCGCCGAGGAACGCAACTGGAACCCCCTCGCCCACCACTACGAGTCGACACTGATCGATCCCGACGGCTACGTCGTCATCGTCAACACCCGGTTCGATCCGACAGCCTGACCGAAACCGGTCCCGTCCGCATTCGGCCGCGCCGGATAGGACGCGGCGGTAAACGAGTTTCGGCGCCGGAGGGACGCTTGCCCTTTCGTGCCCTTGAGCCGGCGGCGAGACGAGACTCCGGTCCTATGGCATCTCCCAGGGGCGGTGACAGGACGTGGCCGGTTCCGAGCAGGGATTTCAGGTTGGTGATGACCACTGCACAGTTCGGACAGCGTCTGGCCGTTGCGGTCGTGCAGTCGATCAAGCATCGCTCGTCGCGCCGCGGCAGCGCCCTGAAGACCAGTTCGTCGCTTGCCACGCCTCAACTACATGCAGGTATTCACCTGCATGTAGACCCGACGATCGCGCAACGACTCGGAGACCCTTGTGCCCGCAACAGGTTCCTTCGTTGCCCGTTTCATGGGCAACGCCACAGGGTGGGCATGGTTAGGTGTGACGCAGGGTCGGAGCCACGCTCATGCCCGACCCCGCCGTCGGATCGGCAACCAAGATGCCGCATGATGACGTCACGTCGGCCACACGGAGCGCGCCCGGCGTTGCGACGCGGCGAGACAGTGGGCTCACTGCGTTGATCCTTGGCTTCTTCGCCGCTGCATGGCTCAACTGGACGCCAGAGGCGTCGGGAGCGTTGCCCGACGCTCTCCAGATCGGCAGGGCCGTGGCATTCATCGTTTCCGTCCTCGGAGGAGTCCGGGCCATTCGCTCTTGGCGGTCCGGTGGCGTCCTCAACGCCCCACCGGCGGCACACCGCTACGGGCTGTTGGTCGGGGTGGCAGGCGTGCACCGCGATCTGGGGCGTAGGGCTGCTCATCAACTCCGTCATCCTCGCCGTCATCGCCGACGGGCTGCCGGTCGACACCGTGCCCGCCGGACCCACGGAACTAAGCCTGAGATCGCACGGCCGTGTCGGCTTCTCAGCGGCGTTTGCGGTCGAGAAGTTGAAGCAGTTCGTGAGCTGCAAGCTCGACTTGCTTGTGATCAAACTCCGCTGCTCGGAAAACGCAAGCGATAAGACCGGATCTATGCAAGCGCAGGAAATCCCCGAACCCGAACGCGAACAGATTCTTCGTTTCGTCGGACGCTCCGATCTTCAGCCCGAGGTGCCACTTGCCGTACTCGTCCCAGGTGTGGGACTTCAGGAACAGGTTTTGGTGTTTGGCGCTCGGCTGCGCCTCCTGCCACCTGCTGCGAATTACGTAGCGCCTGGCGTCGATCAGCTGGCGAGCGTGGACAAAAGCCTTCTCGTTGACCTCATACTTCGGCACGCATCCTCCTTGCGAAGACGGTCAGAGCCCACTCGGGGCATGGCAGGGAGATGGGCATGGCCACCTGCCCGTGCGTTCGCCTGCAACATGTGCTCCGGCCGACGTGGCGAACGCGCCGTTCGTCAGAAGTGGCATCAGCCACCCACGGCTTTCTCGATCGCAGCGACGTCGATTTTTCTCATCGGCATCATCGCCTCAAAGGCCCGTTTGGCCCTGTCACCACCGGCTCTGAGGGAATCAGTCAACACTTTGGGGGTGATTTGCCAGGACACTCCCCACTTGTCCCTACACCAGCCGCATTGGCTTTCTTCTCCACCATTGCCGACGATTGCATTCCAGTAGCGGTCGGTTTCGGCTTGGTCATCAGTTGAGACTTGAAAGGAGAATGCCTCGTTGTGCTTGAACTCGGGGCCACCATTAAGCCCGACACACGGAATGCCGAGAACCGTGAACTCGATCAGCAACGGATCGCCCGCCTTGCCTGAAGGAAAGTCGCTCGGCGCGAACTGCACAGCCCCAAGCGTGCTACCGGGGAAGGTTTCACAGTAAAATCGAGCCGCCTCGGCGGCATCGTTGTCGAACCAAAGGCAAACCGTATTCTGGGCCATTGTCACTCTCTCCGTATCCTCGCTCGAGGAGCACCACGTGGCTCTACCCTTTCACGCAGCTAGTGAAACGCTGCGGAGGTCGCGCCGAACGTTCTGCGGGCTGGCGTCGACGAACATTGAACGCGGTGCGACTGAGGGTGCGGCTGTAGCGAACCTCTTGAATCGTTGCCAAGGTCGTTCCGAGTTCAGTCCTCGGCAAGCGATGCGAAATCGCTTTTCGCTTTCTTGTACCAGCGCAATCCCGACGCCGGATGCCTCCACCGACCTTACATGGCCGACGAGGCGTCGGAATGGCTGGCGTCACCGTGGCAACGGCGTCTTTCAGATGGGCTTCCTATGCCTTGATGACGTCGTCAGCGGTTGCGCGCGGAGCGCGAGGGTGCACGGTCCGCCGAGCTGCTTGCAGGTCATGGTCTTCATGGTCCGTTCATCGTGTCCGACCGTGCACAGGCTTCGCGGCGCGCGCCTCACCAGTGGTATGCGCATCGGCGCCTAATCTCAAACCCCGCAACGCCCGGCGAAGGCAGTGGCCAGATCGACCTCCCCCGATGGCGAAGAAAACTCGTTGCCTGCTCCGTAATGACGCCCGGTAGTTCGCGCTCTGCGACAACGCTTCTGCCCGATATCGACCTACGAGCGGTCTTACGCCCGCCGCGACGTAAGCCCGACGGCCCGATCGTCGCAAGGGCAGTTCCGAAGGACCCCAATCGAAGCTGCGGGAGCGATTTCGCCGTACCGAGTGAGCATGACACGAAAGATGCTTGCTCCTCACGTTACGTGAGGTCTTATCGTGTTCGTGTGACTTCCGATGAGACTGTCAACCTAATTCGTGTTGGTGACCTTGCGTCAGCGGCGGGGCTCACGGTTCGGGCGTTACATCACTACGAGGAGATCGGCTTGCTCAGTCCGTCAGCGCGTACCCCAGCGGGTCATCGGCTCTACGGACCAGGTTCAGTCGACCGGTTGTACCGGATCACTCGCCTTCGACGACTCGGCCTTTCTCTTGAACAAATCGGCAGTGCGCTTGACGATCCGAACTGGAGTCTTGCCGGCGCCCTCCGTCACCACGCCTCGGCAGTCGACACCCAAATTGCCGGGCTCACCGCGCTACGCACCGGTGTCACCGCAGTCCTTGCCGACGTCGATGCCGCCACCGATCCCACCAACGATCTCTTGGAGGTCATCACCACCATGGCAACCCTTGAGAGCCCACTTCGCCGACGCATCTCGATCCTCGTGTACCACGACCTACCCGCCGCTCACGCCTACCTGACCCTCGTGTTCGGGTTCACTCCCGGGGAGATCACGCTCGATCCTGGCGGAAATGCCGTGCACGCTGAGTTGTACGCGGGTGACGGCGTGATCTGGTTGCACCCCGAAACCGAGACCTTCGGCTTGGCGTCACCGCAGACTTTGGGTAGAGCGACTGCGACGATGGCGGTGATGGTCGACGATGTCGATGAACACCACAGACTGGTCAAGGCCAAAGGCGGTCAGATCGTCTACGGACCGGTCGACCAACCCTACGGCTACCGGGAGTACAGCGTACGAGATTGCGAAGGAGCATTGTGGTCATTCATGAAGGAACTCGGCCAGTGACAAGCACACATATCAATACAGAGGTGAGCGTCGGGGATCATCGTGTCGTATGGCCGCTTCAAGCGGGTTAGAGGCTCAATATGAAGGCCGGTGATTCTTGCCGAATCTCTCGAACAATCCACGTAACTCCCACGCAATAGGTGTGAGCGGTAACAGCAAAATGGCTTCCGCCGGAGGTTCGGGCGGCCCTCCGGTAGCGAGCAGTAATCTGGCGACCGAATCGCCGGAGAAATTCAGAAGCCTCGCGCATACCCGCCGATCGAGGCACCGCATAATGCCGTTCGCTAGCTCGGCGAGCCTTCGACGAGTGCGCACTACTCCGGCCCCAGTGTGTGCGCCCTGCTGCCACTGGATCGCGCCGGGAGTGTATGGGCGGCTGCGGTCACGCCGCAGAGCGGAGTGTGCGCTTTGATTGGTGACACAGCCGACCGTTCGTCATGTCCACTAACGGATGCGTTGAGTGTGGGTGTCGCCGGACGGATGTGTTCAGGGGCCGAGTGATTCGAGGAGTGCTGTGGCGTCGTCGCGGTTTTCGAGGCCTTCGATGCGGATCGTTCGGGTTTGGTCGGCCCAAATGAGCACGTTGCCGGCGAGCCTGACGGCCACGGTCTCGATGCCCGACGGTCCGAGCATCGCGACCTCGTGGGGGTGGCCTGAGATCCACGCCGCCGTTTCACCGCGCACCTGGAGGAAGTCGACCGGGCTACCTTGGGCCGCGGTCTTCTTGAGGAAGTACACGTCACCCGGGCCGGGGAGCTCGCTGATGAGGACATCGTGTCCGTCGACGCGGTAGACCGAGTTCACCATTGGTCGGTTCGGTTCGATCCAGAAGCTGAGGGGCACGCCCCGTTTGGGTTTCCAGATCGGATGTTTCATGATCGCTGACGCCGCCTTGGGTGTGGTTGGCGTTCCAAGGTTGAGGTCACGTATGGCGGCCGGGAGGCCGGTCGGGACCGGACCGTTGATGATGCGCACCGATCCGATGCCGAGCCAACGTGCGAAGGCTTGGCGGGGCCCGGGCACCACGACCAAGAACATCGCTGCAAGCGCAGCAAGGATTCGTTGAACAACGCGGCGTCGTCGGCGTGCGCGTGGTGAAGGAAGCGGCCGGACGCGTCGGATGACAGCATCGACGAACGAAGTGTCCATCTCACCGGGCGACCGGCCTGCGTGCGTCGCGATCTCACGGAGCGAGGCGATCAACTTTTCGTTGCGCTCACTCATCGACGTCGGCCCTTTCCAGCTTGGCACGGAGGCGGTCGAGGGCCCGTGACGTTCGTGATTTCACGGTCCCTTTCGGCCAGCCGAGCATCTCGGCCGTTTCCTGTTCGGAGTAGTCGAGAAGGAAACGCAGGACGATAACGACGCGGTCACGTTCCGACATCGACACAAGGACCCGTTCGATCTTGCGACGTTGCTCGTGTCGGGCGATTACTCCCTCCGGGGAGCCGTTCGGCTCCGGCGACACAGCACCAACCGCATCAAGGTGTTCTCGACGAACTCGTCGAGACGAGCCTCGGTGGTGGTTGCGTGCTTGGTTGACAACGATCCGTCGCAACCACGGTTCGAACGCGGCGCCGTCACGGAACGAGCCGAGTGACCGGTACGCACGAACGAACGAGTCCTGGGCGACGTCGTCGCCGTCGGTGGCACCGACCAACGCAATGGCAAGACGGCGCGTCGATTGTTGATAGCGACTCACCAGACGCCCGAACGCTTCGGTGTCACCACGCACCGACGCGGCGATCAACGCGGCGTCGGTTTCGTCGCCTCCGGTCACCAGCCACCGTATCCCGGAAGGGGATTCACGGCCCCGCCAGACCGAGCCACTCGATCCCTCGTGTTCGGACCCAGCCATCGATCACCGTTGAACGTCCATCAAGCCCGGCCTCCGAGCCCATACCGAGCTGCTGTTCACCGCCCCCGACGCGCCCGCCACGGACATGCACCACCACCCGCACCCGCCGCATGCCGTCGTCGCCACCCTCCCCTGCCGTCGGCGTCGGATCAAGCCAGACAAGGCTTCCACGCCGCAAGATCACGGCGATGTCGGCGTCCGGGCTCGACGCAACGCGCACGTTGACACGAACTGCGGTGACGCGACCGATGGCAAAGTCACCGGGCACGAACGCACACACACCGAACCCAACCCCGCCCGAGATGTCCGTGGATGCGTGCGAACCCGCACCGCGAACGTCGACGAATGCGGATATCGAGCCACTCGTCAGCAGGTAGCGCTGGTTCACCCCCGCCGCTTCGACGCCCGCCAACCCGAACCGCATAATCGGACCGGACGGCTGACGGACCAACGCAACGGACCGGTGCGTGTCGAGCCCGATTCGAATCGATCCGATGCGGCACTCGAACGCCGGAGCACCCGCCAACGCCGGCATGGCAGTGAGCACCGTAGCTGCAACGACAGCAACTGCTGCAAGGGGTTTACCGGGGCGCATTGGAGGTTCCGGCGATCCGCACCGACGGCCCGTACAGGCTCGACGGCGTCCAAAACTGCGCAACCGTTGCTGAACCATCACGCACGTCCACGCTCCCGCTGACCCTCCCGAGTCGCAACCGCAGCCGTGCAACGGGCACGTCGGTGACGCCGATCAGTTCGTAACAGAGCGCCCCACCGTTGGCAACGTTCAGGGCGTGCACGAACGGGAACGCCGGGCCGTCATAGAGCGTGAACACCGTGACACCGTCGGCAGTCACCACCCGGTCCATTGGCAGACCCTCCATCGGCCCTTCGTCGACCTCCACGCTCGTCGGAGTGATCGACTTCGTCACGATTGGGTCTCCCGCACGGCCGGTCGCAACGTTCACCGAACGAACCCAATACTTACCGTCGCCGATCGACTCGGTGAGGAAGAGCGTGCGGCCGTCAATGGAAAGGGCATCGAAGTTCCACACTCCACGAAGCACGACCGTCTTCACCGTGTTGCGCCGGACAACAACGAAACTCGACGTGGCAGACCCCGCCACAACCTGCTGGGCAAGCGCAAGTGATGAGCCGTCCGCACTCGCTCCACCCACCATGCGACGGGCCGCGACCTCTGGCAGCCTCCACTGACCCGCGACCGTCGTAGACCACGCCGAAGACCCCAACACCCGCTCGACGCGTGTCGAGGCCCCGACACGCCCGACTCGCCATACACCGGCGGCCCCATCGACCGAAATCACCTCCGCCGCCGGTGATGCGCCACCGCGATCCGCCACCACCCCCGACAACAGCAGAGCTGCCAGAACCATCACCGACCGCGAACGCATACCCCAACTACCCCGCCGCCAGTCAATTGGTTCCCACCGGCGCACAAACGCCCATACAAGCTGGGCTGCGAACTCTGTGAGTGGGCCGGAACTGGTCGAGGATGAGATTCTGCGCAGCAAGGTGCTCATTGCCACCAGGGTGCGCTTCACATCCTGAAAGACCTTGGGCTTAGATGCTGCAGCGGGAGTGTTTTCGAGCGCCGCTCATCCGCAACAGATAGCCCCGAGCCCGGCTTCTGCTTTCTGGCGTGATGCGCTCCGCGTCAACTTTCGACCAAGACCACCAAGGTCTCGGGCCGCACACCGTCATACTTCATTGCTGCAGCGCCGGCCTCGCTTTCCATCACCGCCTGGAACGCGTCCATGTCGGCAACCTCCATGAAGAGACCGACGCGATTCGGATTCTGTGGGTCGACGAACGTGCGGATGTTGAGAGCCACAGAGCCAAATACTTCCTTCCGCTTGGGCGATGCCAGCCAGTGCGCGACATCGTCGACTTCATGGGTTGCGATCAATGTCGGCATGAGTGCCTCCTGGGCTCGGGAACGGAACGGTACCGGTCTCGTCAAGAACGTAACAGGATCCGCGCTTGTGCCGCTCGTCAACCGATAGGCGGTCGTTCGATCAAATCACTTGCGGTGGGCGGCAGTTCGAGGAGAAGGGTGAATGCTGAACAACGGCCCAACGAGCGGAGTCCAGCGTGAGTTCCGAAGCCCCAAACGTGTCGACGGACCCGCTGACCGTCGAAGAAGAGTTCGTCGGGACCCCGACCCGTCGCACACCTTTCCCGGCGCCGGCACGGAACCGCCCAGGTCTCAACACGGGTCGTCATTGTCACAAACTGCGCAGGGCTCAGCCATGGCCCCGTGCGCAGCAGGAGTTGGTTGCACGAACCTGCCGCGTGCTCCGATCGCGCGTATTTCGATGGCACGGGTTAGCTCACGCCGAGGAAGCACGTTCGGTTCCGTACGGTGAATGCGTACGAGGCGGCCAGAATGCGGGGCGGTCGGTTAGCTTGCGAACCGTGCGAGACCCGCTCGCCGCTCAACATGCTGGGGATGCACGTGACACACGATGAACGACTTGTAGCGAGTGACGATCTGATCGACGCATACAAGCA
>JANMYF010000353.1:0-1595 GCA_031381685.1 Acidimicrobiia bacterium | reverse complement strand
AGGTGGGAGTAGCGGCGGTCGGACTCGAACCGACGACAACACGATTATGAGCCGTGTGCTCTAACCACCTGAGCTACGCCGCCCCGATGGGCTCCGACGCGGGCGCAGGGCACAAGGGCCCGGTTACTTTAGCGCGACGGGCCGCGTGCCGGACACCATTTCGCGGTGGACAACCAGCAAGGCGCGGGGCGAGCAGGGAACGATGTGGCGGATCCCCCGCCAACGCGTGTCTACGGCTGGCCAAGCAGCGGGCGGGCCGAGGTGTGGAGCCCTCTGTCGGAATCGAACCGACGACCTTTTCCTTACCATGGAAATGCTCTACCGACTGAGCTAAGAGGGCGCGGCGACAACGGTAGCAGCCGGGCGCGGTGGGGTTGCTGCAGTTCCGGCTGACCGTTCACGGGGTCCAGTTCGCTGGGTCCAGTTCGCGGGATGCAGTTTTCGGCTGACCGTTCGCGAGGTGCAGTCCGGCTGACCGTTCCCGGGGTCCTGTCACCGATCCTCCCCACCCGCTCCGGTACTCGCCCGTTGTTCTCCTCCGTCGAACCGGGTCTCCGTTCCTCGGAGTGGGGCCCCATCGGTGCCACCCCTCCACTCGTTTGTTGTCGGGCCAGGCGCTGCTCGCAGTGGGAGCTGACTCGAGGAGAGTGAAGGCCGGTCAGAGCATTTTCTGCATGACGGTGACGTCGATCCAGCGGCCGAACTTTCGGGCAACCTCACGTTCCACACCGGTGAGCTCGAAGCCGCGAGAGGCGTGGAGGCGGATCGACGCCTCGTGTCCGCTCATGATGCGGGCAAAGCACGTGTGGAAACCCGAGTCGACGGCGACCCGCAACACGTCGTCGAGCAGGATTCGGCCGATCCCACGACCCTGATGGTCCCGATCGACGTAGACCGAGTTCTCCACGCTCGTCGAGTAGGCGGCACGACTCCGCCACGGCGAGATGGACGCAAACCCAAGCACGCGTTCGTGCCCGCTGGCCGGGTCGTCATCGCACGCGACGACGGCGCCATGGATGCCGCGATGATCGTCGATCCAGCGGAGCTGATCGGCGAGCGTCCGCGGCACGATGTCCATGGTGACGGTGGATTCGACAACTTCGGCGTTGTAGATCGTCATCAGCGCGGCCGCGTCGTGTGGCGCGACCCGGCGCGTTCTGACGGCAGGCATGATGCTCGGAGCCGCTCAGTCGCGGAAGTTGTTGAACTGGAGGGGAATGTCGAAGTCCTTGTCCTTGAGGAACGCGATGGCGCCCTGGAGGTCGTCGCGCTTCTTTCCGGTCACCCGAACCGAGTCACCCTGCGTCTGGCTCTGCACCTTCAAGCCGGATTCCTTCAGGGCACGGTTGATCTCCTTGGCCTTGTCGGTACCGATGCCGGCCTTCAGCGTGATCACCTGACGCACTGTTCCCTTCGTCGCCTCCTCGACCTTGCCGTACGAGAGCGCCTTGAGCGACACGCCCCGCTTCACCAGCTTCTCCTCGAGCACCTGGGTGAGCGCGGTGAGCCGACCCTCGCTCTCGGTGTGCAGCTCGATGGTCTTCTCGGTGAGCTCGATGGTGCTGTCGGTCCCCTTGAAGTCGAAGCGGGTCGAC
>JANMYF010000256.1:0-2044 GCA_031381685.1 Acidimicrobiia bacterium | reverse complement strand
GGCATCTCGCGCTCGAACCACATGTCGGCCTCGGCCCGTTCTCGCGAGTGGTGCGCGACTCGCTCGACAGCTGACGCGCCTCGGCTGGCTCACCGGTATCGACTGCACGCCCGAGCGGCCCAACCCGTTCACGCGCAGCTCTGCCCGCCTCACGCGCACCTCCGGCCTACCCACGCGCACTTCACGTCGAATCGGCGTCGATCGACCGAGGTTTCGGCAAGGTGCGCGTGGAATACGGCGAGGTGCGCGTGGCGCAGGCACCGGTGCGCGTCTGGCCGAGTTGGGGGCACCCGATCTACGTTCGTCGAGTGACCTCTCGAACGGACCTTGACGCTCTGTACGGCATTCGGCGTCGACGCCTCGCGACCAACAGTGTCGAACTCGACGTGCTCGAGTCGGGCCCTGACGACGGCCCGCTCGCCATCCTCGCCCACGGCTTCCCCGACTGCCCATGGTCGTGGCGGCATCAGCTCCGGGCGCTCGGCGAGGCCGGATGGCACGTGATCGCCCCGTTCCAGCGCGGGTACGGGCGGTCCTCACGTCCGGCCGAGATCGAGGCCTACTCCAGCGATCAGCTCGGCAACGACTTGCTGGGCATCGTCGATCAGATCACCGGACCGGAAACGTCCGCCGTCTTCGTCGGCCACGACTGGGGCGCGATGCTGGTCTGGGATCTCGCCCGCGAGCAGCCCCAGCGGGTGCGCGCGGTGATCAACCTCAGTGTGCCGTTCCTCGACTGGCCGGCCAAGCCGACCGACATCTTCCGGATGCTCCACGGCGACAACTTCTTCTACATCCTCTACTTCCAAGAGGTCGGCGCCGCCGAAGCCGAGCTCGACCGCCAGGTCGAAGCGTGTGTGCGCGGCATTCTCTGGTCGGCATCGGGCGATGGCTACCCGACCGAGCGGCCAGCGCCCCGACCGGCGGCGACCACGGGATTCCTGACCGGCATGGCGTCGCTCACCCCTCGCGACCTGCCGTGGTGTTCGGAGGACGACATCGCCGAGTACATCGACACCTTCGAGGCCAGCGGCTACTTCGGCCCCGTGAGCTGGTATCGCAACCTCGACCGGAACTACGCGCGCGTAGCTTCGTCACCGATTTCCGCAATGACCATGCCGTGCTGGTTCATCGGCGGAACCAAAGATCTCGTCATCTCGCGGACGCCCAACTTCGAAGACCGCAACCGCCTCGTCCCCGGGTACCGCTCGATGACGATGATCGAGGGCGCCGGGCACTGGACCCAGCAAGAGCGTCCGAACGAAGTCAACGCCGCCCTCCTCGGCTACCTCGCCGAGCTCTAGGGAACTCTCGGCACGTGGGCCAGCTGGCGAGCTCGGGCCAGCTGGCTTCAAAATTCCCGGCCCCGCCGGCCGAAGCGAGCCTGCTGGCCCACTCAGCTGTCGTGGCGGCGGCCGCGAGAGCGGGTGCTGGTGGCCGCGCCGGGAAGCGCGTTGACCATCGGGCCGATGGTCGCGATGATCTCCTCGGCCGTCGGACACGGTTGGCTCTCATAGGAGTCGATGGCAGCCCGCATGGCGGCGAGGTGCTCCGGCGAGGTGCCGCAGCAGCCACCGATGATGGTCGCCCCTGCGGCGATGGCCAGGCGTGCGTAGTCCGCCATGAGCTCCGGCGTGCCGGAATAGACCGCCTCGGTGCCGACGAACTTCGGGATGCCGCAATTCCCCTTGAGGATGAAGGTCGGGCTTTCGTCACGGCCGTGCTTCGACATGTAGAGCAGCGACACGAGGATGTCGGACGCGCCGACGCCGCAGTTCGAACCCATCCCGAGCGGCGGCTCCGAGAGGCCGTCGAACACGCTGACCAGTTCGCTCGGGAGCAGGCCCATCATCGTCCGGCCGGCGGTGTCGAACGAGACCGTGGCGGTGTAGGGCATCCCGGCGTTGATCGCCGCCTGCGCCGCGGCACGGACTTCGTCGATCGACGACATCGTCTCGATCCAGATCACATCCGCCCCGCCGTCACGAAGGCCCTCGATCTGCTCCTGGAACGAGGCGATGGCGATCTCGGGCGTCAACGCGCC
>JANMYF010000195.1:0-34309 GCA_031381685.1 Acidimicrobiia bacterium | reverse complement strand
TCGGTGCTCGTGGTCGGGGGCTACTCGTTCAGCCACCGCGCCGACGGCGACTTCGTGGGTGGGCTGAACCCGTACACCGTCGAGTGGCTGCCCACCAGCGCGATGTGGGTCATCGGAAATGCCTTCCTCGTTCCCGCGATGGTGGGCTCGGCTGCTGCGCTGGTCGTTCGTCTCCATCGCTCGAACGGCGTCGAGCGCCAGCAGCTGAAGTACGTCGTGTTCGCTGTCGTCGCGGCAGTGATCGTGCTCCCGCTCGGGCCGTTCCTCTGGGACCGCTATCCGATCATGCGCGCCATGGTGGCGATCGTGCTGCTGGCTCAGCCGGTCGCTGTCTGCGTCGCCATGTTCCGGTACCGCCTGTACGACGTCGACCGGGTGATCTCGCGCACGATCAGCTATGGCCTCGTCACGGCCGTTACGGTCGGCGTCTACGTCATCAGCGTCGTCGCACTGGGTGCACTCCTTGGTCGAACGTCGGCCGTTGCCACCGCCGGCGCGACCCTCGCAGCGGCGGCCGTCTTCCGGCCGGTTCGCCGACGCGCCCAGTCGCTCGTCGATCGCCGCTTCGACCGGAATCGCTACGACGCGCTGCACCGGGTCGAACAGTTCATCGACGACCTGGGCAATGGGCGCGCCGCGCCCGAAGAGGTCGAGGCCCTGCTGCGCGACGTGACGAGTGATCGGGAGCTGACGATTCACCATCGGCCGCACGGCGACGACACCGGTGGTGGGGTCACGGCCGGCGTCGCCACGGGCGTTCCCGTACGGCGAGGCCACGCGCTCATCGCCACCATCACCGCCCCATCGGCCGTCAACGAACGACGGTCGCTCCTCAACGACCTGCTCCCCCACGCCGGCGTGGCGATCGAGATCGCCGGGCTGCGTACCGAATTGCGACACCAACTCGACGAGGTCGAAGCGTCTCGTGCCCGACTCGTCGCCGTGGCCGACGAGGAGCGACGACGACTCGAACGTGACCTGCACGACGGTGCCCAACAGCGCCTGGTCTCGATCGGGCTGGCGCTGCGCCACGCCCAGCACCAACTCCGAGACGACGTGTCCGGTGCCGGAGACACGCTCGACGCTGCAGTCGGTGAGATCGCCGTCGCGATCGACGAACTTCGCGAGCTCGCGCACGGGCTGCGTCCCTCCACCCTCGACACCGGTCTCGGGCCGGCGCTGCGCGCGCTCGCGCAGCGGGCGCCCGTCCCGGTCACCGTCGACACGACGGACGAACGCTTCGGTGCGGACGCCGAGACCACGGCCTATTTCGTCGCCTGCGAGGCACTCACCAACGCCGTCAAGCACGCGCACGCCAACCACGTCGCACTCCACGCGACGGCGAGCAGCGGCGCCCTGGTCGTACGCGTGGCCGACGACGGCATCGGTGGCGCTACGCCGACTGGTGGGTCAGGCCTCCGGGGTCTGGCCGACCGGCTCTCCGCTCTTGGCGGCACGCTGACGATCGACTCGGGCCGAACCGGCACCACCGTCACCGCGAGGATCCCATGCGCGTCGTGATCGCCGAAGACCAGGCCTTGCTACGAGAAGGGCTCGCCCGGCTGTTCCATGACGGCGGACACGAGGTCGTCGCGACCGTCGGCGACGCCGAGCAATTGATCGACCAGATCGACCACCTCATCGCCGCCGAGCAATCGCCCGACCTCGTCGTGGTCGACATCCGCATGCCGCCGACGTTCACCACCGAAGGTGTCGAAGCCGCCCGGACCATCAAACAACGACACCCCGAGATCGGCGTGCTCGTACTCTCGCAGCACATCGAAACAGCACACACCGCCGATCTCGTCACCCAGAGCGGGTTCGGCTACCTCCTCAAGGATCGCGTCCTCGACGTCACCGACTTCCTCGGTGCCGCCGAACGCATTGCGGACGGCGGCTCCGCCCTCGATCCGAAAGTCATCGCCCGCCTCGTCACCCCCGATCAGCACGGCCCCGTCGGCCGCCTGTCCGAACGCGAACGCGACGTCCTCACACTCATGGCCGAAGGCCTCAGCAACAACGCCATCGCCCAACGACTCTTCGTCAGCGACCGAACCGTCGAGGCCCACATCCGACACGTGCTCACCAAGCTCGACATCCCCGACACCAGCGACGCCCACCGTCGCGTACTCGCCGTCCTCACGCACCTCCGAGCAGCCACGGAGCAACCCTGAGCGTTCGGGCGAGGCGCGCATCGCCATCGTTTGCCACGGCAGGAAACGCAGAAGGCCGACCCGGATGTCGGCCTTCGTACTTGGTGGCGGGGGCCGGATTTGAACCAGCGACCCGCCATCCTCGAAGCACTCGTCGGTCAGACCATCGCGATGCGGCGGTCGAAGTCGGAAGCAAGGTCGATCAGCGCAGAGCGGCAGTCGCCGGTGTAGGCCGGAGCGTGCATCGGGGCGAGCGTCTCGATCTCAAGCTCGGCCAGGCGACGGCACGTCGTACCACTCGCCGGATGTAGCGACAACGACCCGGGCATGTCGTCCTCGGCCTTCACGGCCGGACCGACGATGTCGGCGTTCGTCGTGGGGACAAACGGCCCGTTCCACGTGAACAGATCGCCGCAGAACAACGTCTTGGTGGTGATGTCGTAGAGCACGCCGGCCTCCCACGCGTGGGGCACGTGCGGGGTATCGAACCACTGCACGACGTGCCCACCGATGTCGAGCGTCTCGCCGTCGCCGAGCGCTCGTGGCGGCCGGTCCGCCAGATCACCGATCGATACCATGCACCCGATGAAGCCTTGGACGACGGTGGCGTGCGGTGCGAGCGCCAGCCATTCGTTCATCGAACCGGACTCGTCGGCTTCGACATGACCGAAGCTCACCCACCGCACCGTGTCGGCCGGCAGCACTTTGGACACTCCGGCCGAAACGAGCGGGAACAGCCCGCGCATACCGGTGTGGAACAGCAGCGGTTCGGCTGCCGCGACGAGGTACTGGTTGAAGGCCACGGGTGCCTCGGGGATCACCGTCGTCAACTGGTAGATACCGGCGGCAACCTCGGTCACCCTTGTCTGCATGTCCATCAGAACGGCACCTCCGTGGCGAGGAGGCCGGCGCGCGGTTGTGCGGCGGCCGGCGGGCGACTGGATAGTGTTCGGCACATCTCAATGGCATCGATGGTGACGTGCTCGCCGCCGCCGTCACCGGCCACGAACTCGCCGCCGGCGGGGCCGGTGAGCGTGAGCGTGAAGGGCTGACCATAACGACGGGCCAGGTCGGCAACGACATCGGCGACGATGCGACCGTCGTGCTCCGCGGTGAGCTCGAGCTCGCAGCCGGTCGCGCGGGCGATGTCGATGCGGTGCATCCACGGATCGCGCGTGAGGATCGTGTCCAAGAGATACGCCATTCGCCACGTCTCGACCGTGCCGCCCACCTCCTCTTTCATCGGCATCTTCCGGAACAGCGACGGCGCCTTGGCTCGCCAGCGGGCGGCGCGCGGACCGAGCTCATCGACGCGTGCGATCAGTTCGTCGGTCGACAAGTCGGCGTGGTCGGCGACCTGCTTGGCCGTCAACGCGTCGATCATCGGGCCACCCTCGCGCTTCGACGTCTTCGTCGCGGCGCCCATGGCGCCGAACAGCCGGCGGAAGCCGGTGAACGTCGTCATCATGCCGAGGCTGTGGCCCGCGACAGCTCGCACGTCCCAGAGCGGACAGTCGGTGGGTCTGCTCCACACGTCAGGCGCCAGCGATCGCAACTGCGACGCCATGCGCGCGTACTCCGTGCGCGCCAGTCTCTCGGTGTCCGTACGGCTGATCGGCCGGATGGTGTCGACCGGTTGTGCAGTCATCATGGTGTGCTCCTCGTCGTGGCTGATTGTTTCCGCTTCTTGATCATGTGGTCATAGAACATCTCGACGGCATCGTCGATCAAGCGAATCCAGCGGTCTCCGCCAGGGTCGTTGGAGAGCTGCTGGTCCGCCAGGCCCGTGCCGATGGCGGTGAACAGGTCGAGTGCGGCGGGATCGGTGATCCCGCACACTTCCATGCGTTTTCCGAGCCGTTCCAGGCTGCCTTCGGATATCGCGAACGACTCCGCCGACGGTTCGAAGCCGGGGATCGTCCGCTGGAACAGCAACAGGTAGCGCGCCGCGTCGGCTGCGCAGAACCCGACGAAGAAGCGAACCAGCTGCTTCATGCCCTCCAGCGGTTCGCCAGGCTCGTCCGATGGCTCGGCCTCCACGAACTCACGCGCACCCTGCGCATACATGGCGTCGTAGATCGCATGCTTCGAATCGAAGTAGCTGTAGAGCGAGGGCGCCTGCATCCCCACCGTCCGAGCCAGGTCACGCAACGACAGTGCCGCGAGCCCGTTCGCACGCACCTGCGCCCACGCGGCATCGAGGATCTCGGCCCTCGTTTCCTCTTTGCGCTCCGCACGCCTATCTCGCTTAGGTACTTCTAACATTGTTAGGATATTAGAACGATGTTTTGGATTTCGTCAAGCAACTTCGCGAGTTCCGTCGGGCGAACTCGGTGGGAATGCAGAAGGCCGACCCGGAGGTCGGCCTTCGTACTGTGGCGGGGGCCGGATTTGAACCAGCGACCTTCGGGTTATGAGCCCGACGAGCTACCGAGCTGCTCCACCCCGCGTTGAGAACTTCAACTCTAGCAGCACTACGAGGTCTTGGTTTTCGACGCGTCCCGGGCCGCTTCGATCTGGCGTCGGGCGTCCTCGACCCGCTGCTGATACAGGCCGAGATCACCGTCTTTCAACGCAGTCTCCGCCGCGGCGAGTGAAGCTGCGGCGTTGTCGAGGAGTTCGCCCACGGTGGCGTTCGCATCGACGGGTGTTTCCGTCGGCGTCTCGGCCGGCGTCGATGGCGTCGTCTCCGCCGTCGCCGGCACCGTCGCGGTCACATTAAGCGCCTTCTCGAACGCCGCGGCAACCGAGGGCTCGATCGTCACCCGATTGCCGGCGAGCACGAGCACGTACTTCAGCTCCTGGAGGTCCGACGATTCCGGCTTGAGGAACATCGGTCGCTGGTAGACGAGACCGGCCGTGGTCGCCAGCACCTGGACATCGCCGAAGTTCACCTGCGAACCAACCTGGCCGAGCTGGGTTTCGATGGTGCTCACACGGGGGTTGGCCCGCATCCGGTCGAACGCACGAGCGGGCCCGAGGGCCTCCGCCGCGGCCGGGACGAGCAGGACGCGGAGCCGGCCGAAGCGGTCCGTGTCGGTGTCGGCCACGATGAGGGCGCGCAGCAGACGCCGTTGCCCGGTGGATCGACGGAGTTCGAGGGATTGCTGGAGCACGAACGTGGGTGCCGACTGACCGGGGTAGCGATGACGGAGGTACAGCGGCGCTGCCACTTGGGCGTCGTCATCCGGATCGACCTGGGCGCGGTCTTCGGACCGACGTTCGTCGACAGCCGGTGTGGACGAAGCGGCCGAGGTCGCACTCGGATCGTTCGTACCCGACGAGACCGGGGCAGCGATGCTCGGCGTCCAGTCGTTCGCGAGGTCGACGAACGCCGCAGCCGTCGTGACGTGGTAGCGCCCGAGCGCTGACGACTGCAGGCGAAGGAGATCCTCCGGGTACCGGAGGTGGGCGCTCAGACCGGGACGGTCCTTCTCGAGCTGACTCGACGGCGCGAACAGGGAGGGATAGGTGCGGGCCCAGGCGTCGATCAGAGGATCAGTGCCGCGTCCGGCGGCGCGGTACATCTTCACGTCCCCGTCGTAGGCATCGATCACGACGCGCACCGCAGCCCGCACGTAGTTGAACCCGCCACGAGTCAGGCCGCTCCGCACGTCGAGGACTGCCCCGGTCGCGAAACGCTGCGCGTACGGGTAGTGATCGGAGACGGTGTAGCCGTCGAGCACCCACACGACCCGATCGGCGAGCACGACCGGATACGGGTCGGCGCCGAATCGAAGGAACGGGGCGAGTTTCTCGGCACGGGCGCGGACATCGCGCACGAACATCACCTTGCCGGTGGACGGCACGGAACGCACGAGAAGGTTCCGGTCCCCGAAGTGCAGCGCGAAGACAGCCTTCTTCCAGAAGCCGCCAATCGGCACGCCACCTCGTCCGGTGTACCTCGCCGCCTTCACCGTCGCGCTTCCATCGGCGGCGGGTGCGTCGAGCGCGGCGACGTCGACCTCGGATGGCGTCCCGACCACGACATAGGACGTCGCGTCCTCGCCCACATACAGCCGCGGCTCACGCGCGGAGATCGCCGACTTCCGAAGTCCCGATGCGACGATGCGGGGCTCGCCCTCACCGACCACCTCGCCCGCCGGAGCGACCATCACGCCGTAACCATGGGTTCTCTCCAGGTGCTTCTGCGACCACGTCTCGCTCTTCAAGCCAACGCGGTCGAGCGCTCCCACGGCGACGAGTTGCTCGCGCCCGTCGATCACGTAGCGGTCCATGTCGACGTCGATCACCCGCAGATAGTCGAGCGACACCACCTTGTTGAAGGCCGCGATCGTTCGCTGCGCCGGACCCCAGATACGGGCGTTCGCCGTGAGTTCCGCCGCCAGCGCGGGAGCCTCGTCGGCCGATTCCGAGGGTGCGGTCTTCAGGTCCTTGGAGTCGATCGACGCGAGCCCGTACGCGGCTCGCGTGGCGTTGAGGTTGCGCTGGATCGGCGTTCGTTCGATACCTGGCGAGTTCGGTCGAACTTCGAGCTGATTATATGCGCGCGGAACAACCTGCAAGACGACAACCGCAACGATCAGCCAAGCGAGACCAGCGACGATCGACGGGAGGACGTCGCGCCGCACCGTTCCGATCACGATGATCACGGCGACGACGAAGGCGACGCCGGCAAGCACGGCAAGGCCGGGCAGTCTGGTCCGGAGATCGGTCGCCCCCGGTCCGTCCACGTAGCCGCGTCCGCTTGACACGAGCGACCAGCGGTCGAGGAGGTACCCGACGCCGCGCAACACGAACCACGCTGCGGCGAGCCCACCGACCAGGCGGCGCAAGCCGTGCGGCAACTCGCCACCGCGACGCCCCGGGCGCCACGCACCCACCAGATAGGCGGCAACGAGGGTCGCCAGAATCGAGACGGCCAGCAGTGCCAGCAACCAACCAGTAAGCGCACGTAGGAAGGGAAGAACGAAGAAGTAAAACCCGAGCGGACGGCCGAACAACGGATCCTTGGGGCCGACGCTCGCGTCACCGTTGATCAGGAGCAGCACCGTCGAGGTGTTGCCGGCCAGCGCAGGAGCCATGAGCAGCACGAGCGCCCCGACCCCGGCGATACGAAGTGACCGGGATCGGCCGCCGAACAGCATACGGAGCCGGGCCGCGCTCTGATCAGGCGGGTTGATCGGCGTGGAGCGGGTCACCGTCGCCGCAATCAGCGTGCCCAGAAGACTGGTCATCACGACGCCGACGGCGAAGAGCACCGCCGTCGTGACGATGCGAGTCGTCCAGACCGAGTGATGGCCGAGGTCACGGAACCACCACGAGTCCGTCAGCAGGCCGGCGACGAAACCACCGAACGAGAAGACGACGATCAGAAGGGCGGCGACGGCGGCGAGTGCGATCTGACTCTTGCGCCGCGAGGGCACGCGTCGTAGCCCGGACACCGGACTTCCTCCCGAAGACATGCGCCGACTCTACGGCCTGATCGCGGACACCCCGTTGGCAGCGCCCGGCGCGGCACCCGCCGCCACGCCATCGGCGTCGGTCGAGGGGAACTACGCCGCGACCGGCGCGACCCGGCGCAGCAGCGCGTCGAGACGCTCGGTGGTCCATCCGCGATAGGCCGACGCGATCGCCTCCGAGAGGTCGGCCGCTTCTACCGATCCGGAGCGCACCAGGCCGAACGCGGTTGCGAGCGACGAACGAACGTCGCCAACGATGTCATCGACGACCGGCACGAGGTCGGTGACGTGCAAAGACGCTCCGGCGTCGGCCAGGCTGCGCTCGACCACCTGTGAGAGGCGGGAATGCTGCTCGGTGTCGGTTCCGACGATCGAGTCGAGGCTCGGGAGTCCGCGAGACGTGCGGAGGGCCACGAGCGCCGCACCCTGCTCGTCGCGCAGGTGGCGCTTGATGGAACGGGCCAACCGTTCGGCAACAAGGTTGGCGATGTCCGTCGGATCGGTGCCGAGCTCAGCGGTGGTCGCGCCGTCGTCGGATTGCTGGGCGTCCGCCACACCGTCACCAGTCACATCGATGACGAGCACGGTGTCATCCATCGTCCCCGCGCTTGACGGTGCGCTGAGGTCGGTCCTCTCGGCGGGATCCGGGGCCCCGTTCTTCGGTGTCCGGGGGGACCGGGCTTTCTTGGCCGTCGGGGGCTTCTCGCCTGCCACCACCTGGCGGGCGACGTCGGCCCCCTGCGTCCGCTCGGCACGCAGGCGGGCGAAGAGGTCATCGACCACCCCGACCGGGTTTGTTGCCGCTCCGGCGACGTCGACGCGGAGCTGGTCGTCCCCGGGACCGCCGTCGGGCAGCGCACCGTCTTCGACGGCAACGCCCTGGGCCGGGGCTTCCTGCTCGACACCCTGCTCGACCCCGACGAGACCGAGGTCGACCCCGACGAGACCGATCGCCGACTCATCAGACGCTCTCTCGGGATCGGCGCCGGCAGCCACGGTCATCACGACCAACTCGACGGCCACCGTCTCCTCCACGACCTCGCCGACCACGACCCGCGTCACCGCGCCGTCGGTCAGGATCTGCGGCGACACCGCGTACCGGCCACCGAAGAGCTCGGCTTCCAACTCGTCGGTGCCCGGCATGGCTTCGCCGGCCACCCGTCGCCCGGCGGTCTCGGCAGCCAACCGGGCCTCGACCTCAGCCGTGGACAGATCGCGTGACGCGTCCTCGACGACCCGACGGGCATCGCGGAGGGTCTCGAGGAGTTTCTCCCGCGCGACGCGGAGCTGTTCGAGCTGCACATGGGCCGTTCGACGCCGCTTGGCCAGATCCGCAAGGATCCGCTCGCGGACAGCGCGGGCCTCGCTGATCATCAGACGAGCCTGCTCGCGTGCCTGCTCCGGATCACCCGGGATCTCTGCGAGCGCCGCCTCGATCGCGGCGTTCCGCTCGGCGGACGGTTTGCCGCGGGACTCGGCACGGGAGCGCAGCACGATCCGCGCTGCCTCGTCGTTGGCGCGCGAGACGATGGTCTGCGCTTCCGAACGAGCGGCGGCAAGAACGTCCTCGGCGCGATGCTGCGCGTCGGCCAACGCCGCTTCGGCGGCCGCCGACAAGGTCTGCTCGTCGCCCGTTCCTCCCACATCATCACCGCTCTCGCCGTGGGCGAGCGGAGCCACGACTGCGACAACTTCGCCTTCGGCCGACTGCGCGACCTTCGCCTGCATGTCGGCATACAGCCCGGCCACGTGGGCGAGGAACTGACGCACCTCTGCGGGGTCGTACCCGCGGAAGGCGGTGGCGAATCGACGGTCATGGATGTCTCGAGCAAGCACGGCGGCACGTCTCCTAAGGAAGAGCGCTGGGCGGATGCATCATCCGCGCGGGGAAGGTAGCGGGTCACCGCCCAGCTGGCGCAGGGCGGCCAGTGCGTCGTCGAGCGTTTCGACTCCCACGACCGACATCGTTCCGGCGTGTGGACGAGCGAGCGAGACCTCCGACTTCGGCACCAGGAACAGCTTTGCACCTGCGGCCTTCACGGCGAGGGTTTTCTGTTTCACGCCGCCGACCTCGCCGACCGAACCGTCTCCTTCGATGGTGCCCGTCACTGCGACCTTCTGTCCGCCGGTGAGCTCGCCCGGTGTCAACCGGTCGAGCAGCGCGATCGTCATGGCCAGCCCCGCGGATGGACCGCCGATCCGATCGGTGTTGATCTTCACGGTGAACGGGGGCCGACACGGGTCCTTCGTCTCGGCGGTGAGCTCCACACCGAACACCGGCCGCGACACCCCGACGACCTTCTTCGTCGGCGTGGCCAGGGTCAGCGTCCGCGAGCTCCGGCGAACCGTCACATCAACGGTCTCTCCCGGCTTCACACCGACCAGGGCCGCCACGATGTCCGTCTGCAGACAGATCGGGGTGCCGTTCACGGCCGTGATGACGTCTCCGGCCCGCAACACCCGGAAGGCCGGGAAGTTCTTGTCGACGCCCGCCAGCTCTGCGCCTCCTCCGCTGACCTTGATGCCCAGTTTTCGTGCAGCGACAACCTCGGAGATCTGTTTCGAACCCTCCATCTGGGCCGTGCTCACGCGCCGCGATTCCTTCCTGGACTGATCGCCATAGACCTCCGAGCGCTTCGGAGCGTCCTGCTCGCCGGAGATCCACGCCGCAAGGAGTTGGATCGGGGCGGGACGCTCGATAACCCCCACGGTGGCCCAGAACGTCTCGCCCCTCGGGGCGAAGGTCTGCGCACCGCTGATGTCCAGCCGACGGTCGACCGAATCCGCCGTGCCCGGCTTGACGATGACGTACGCATCGATGCGCACCAGACCGATGCCGACCCACGCCGCACTGATGACCAGCGCAATCGTCAGTCGCCGGCGGTTCTGCCGCTGGCGGAAGCGCTCGTGCTCCTCATCCAGGCCGAGCAGCTGGACCATGGGCGACTCTTCCCTGTGCCGCCGGGGGCGTTTGAGCCGTATCACGACGGACATCCCCCGGACCGGCTGCGGTGCTCGAGCAGCCCGGTTCCGCCTTCGTCCCCAGACAGCATCCTCCGAGCCTGCCACTGTGTGGGCGCGTACGGTGGCGTCGTCGGCTCATCCCCGGGCGGCGTACCGTGGCGGCGATGAGTTCGTCGACCGCATCGCCGCCGGCAGACGCGGCCGCCCGCCGGACTGCTGTTGTCATCGCCGGGCACAACAGGGATTCGCAAACCGTACGCGCACATGTTGATGATGTGGACCCGGCTGTCCGTAGTAGCGCCATCGGTGCGCTGGCGCGCCTGGGGGAGCTTCGTGACGCCGACTTGATCGCCGCGCTCGATGACCAAGGGACGGCGCGGCGCGCGATCGAGCTGAGCTCCCGCCACGGAATCGGTGCACCCTCGGTCGATGACCGACTGCGGGCGTTCGTCGCAGGAGCGGACGCCGACCTCGCGGAGGTCGCGGCATGGGCCCTCGGTGAGCGGTGGCAAGAGCGGGGCGGGGATCCCGGTAGTGCCGTTCTTCTCGATGCGATCGAGTCCGCGGCCCGCCGTCACGACGATGCCCTCGTCCGGGAGGCGGCCGTCGCTGCGCTCGGGGCTATCGGCGCGAGCCGTTCGATCCCCGTCATCATCGATGCGATGGACGACAAGGCCACCGTTCGTCGACGCGCGGTGATCGCACTCGCGCCCTTCGACGGGCCGGAAATCGAGGAGGCGCTCGTCTCCGCTCGCGGGGATCGTGACTGGCAAGTCCGTCAAGCGGCGGAAGACCTGTCCGCCTCGGGTCAATCCGACGACGATCCCGCCTGACCCCGGCGACCGCCCGTCATGCGGCAGAACGTCCCAGCGACGTTCGGAGGTGTTCTGCCCCCATCTATGGGGGCAATCTCACTCCCAAACGTGCCTAGCGGTCGTTGTGCATGAAGAGGTCTTTGAGGAGGGCGTAGTTCTCGATGCAGCGGCCCGCTCCGAGCGCGACGCACTCGAGCGGGGCATCAACCGGTTTGACCGGGACGCCCGTCACCCGTGACAGACGCTGGTCGAGCCCGCGGAGCAAGCCTCCGCCACCGACCAGATTGATGCCATATCGGATCACGTCCTGGGCCAGTTCGGCGGGGGCCTGCCCGAGACAGGTCACGACCGACTTGCAGATCTGGTTCGACAAATCGTCAAGGGCGTGACGGATCTCGCCGGGCGTCAGCACGACCGTCTTCGGCAGACCCGACATCACCTCCCGGCCCCGGACCTCGGCGGCGAACTCGTCAGGTGTTGCCGCGGCACTGCCGACCGCGATCTTGATCTCCTCGGCGGTGCGCTCACCGACGGCGATCCCATGCTCGCGTCGGATGTAGGTCTGGATGGCCTCGTCGAAGTTGAACCCGCCGATGCGGATCGCGTTGAGCGCGACGACGCCGCCGAGGGAGATCAGTGCCGTCTCACTCGTGCCGCCGCCGATGTCGACCACCATCGAACCGATCGGCTCGTGCACCGGCAGGTTCGCGCCGATCGCTGCGGCCATCGGCTGGCCGATGAGCTCGGCCTCGATGGCCCCGGCCCGCCTTGCCGCCTCTTTCACGGCCCGCTTCTCCACCTCGGTGATTGCCGAAGGCACACAGATCAGCACCTTCGGCCGGTTGATGCGGCTCACCCCAGCACGCTGGAGGAGGAGCCGGATCATGCGCTGGGTCACGTCGTAGTCGGTGATCGCGCCGTGGCGGAGCGGACGTACGGCCACGATGTAGCCCGGCGTGCGACCGATCATGTGCCACGCCTCCCGCCCCATAGCGAGTACTTCCTGCGTCTGACTGTTGATCGCGAGCACGCTCGGCTCGTTGAGGATGATGCCTTCGCCCTTGGCGTACACCAGCGTGTTGGCGGTGCCGAGGTCGATGGCAAGGTCGCGGGCCATGGGTCCCCGCCGTCAGCGATCCGAAGGCGAGCGGGGCGGACGCTTGCGCGACAGCTCCTGCTCGCGTCGACGCATCGGATCGTTCGCCGGATCGAGGGCGTCGAGACCCCGACGGAACTGGCGCATGTCGTCTTCCATCGACCCCGGACGACGGAGTTTGCCGCCGCGATAGACGAGCATGGCGATCGCCGCGACGCCGATCAGCGCCGGGATCGCCAACCAGGCGAGGACACTCATGGCTGGGCCCCTTCACGATGCTGGGCGATGCGCTCCACCGGCACCGCTGCATACATGGCGGGGGCCTCGACCTGGTGCTGCGCGATCCGTTCCACCGGCACCGCATTCTGGCCCCACTCCGCGCGCTCGCCCCAGTGCTCCTTCTTCCAGATGGGCACCGTCGACTTCAGCGTGTCGATGCCAAAACGCGCCGCCGCAAACGCCTCGGGCCGATGGGGGGAGGACACGACGACGATCACCGATGACTCCTCGACGGCCATCGGTCCGATCCGATGCACCAGGGCCATCCGACCGAGCGTGGGCCAGAGCCGACGTGCCTCGTCGATGATCGCCTGGAGCTTGGGCACGACCTGCTCCTCATATGCCTCGTACTCGAGGAGCGACACGCCGGGCCGGCCGTCGGCATGGTCTCGGACCGTTCCCGAGAAGGCAACGATCGCACCGCATCGTGCAAGGACCGCCCAATCGGCGAACAGGCCGATCGACAGCGGAAGCTCCGTCAGGGCTACCCAGTCGTTCGTCGCCTCCTCCGGCGGTACGAGCAATGCGGTCGTGGACATCGCCCTCCACCCTAGTGGCGGGGGTTGTCGCGTCTCTGTCGGGTCTCTGTCGCGCCTCTGACGCATTCGCCGCCGAGCGACGGGGCCCCGTTGTCAGCGGCGCCGTAGCCACCGCCGTACGAACCAGGCCACCGTCGCGAACATCCCGCTCAGGCCGACGGCCACGACGCCCAGGGTGACCTCCTGGCGATGGCGGGCCACGAACTGGCTGCCCGGGAGCGGTCGCTGGCTGGCCACGAGCGCCTCGGCGTTGGAGCTACGCGGTGCCCATCCGAGCGAGCGCATCCGATCGTTGGATACGACCCAGGGATGGGTCAGGTAGGGCTCGATACCGTCGGGCCGGTCGCCGTCGACGAGGTTGCGCACGAGCCGGAGGAAACGCTGCCCGATCGGTCCGTCCGTCGGCAGGCGGGTGGTCGGACCGAAGAGCTCCTGGGCGTCCTCGGGCGTCAACCACCCGTCGGCAGCGACGTTCAGGACTCCTTGGACCCGACCGTCGACGAGCGCATCGACGGCGATCCGCACCGCGGCAGCAAGGTCGTCGATGTGCACGTACTGCTGGGGCGCGATTTCGTGGCTCAGACGCGCCGCCAGGGGTGGACGGGTGGCTTTCGCCAGCCACGCCCGGGCGTCGGGATGCCCGAGGGCGACGCATGGGCGAAGAATGACGGCGGCGGCATCGGGATTGTCGGCGAGCCAGACACCGACTTCGTGCTCCAAGGCCCGTTTCTGGTCCGCGAAGGCAAAGCCGGGGTGCGGGCGAAGGGGAGCCTCCTCGGTCAGCGGCACCGGATTGTCGACCCAGGCTCCGTAGACGGTGGCCGACGACAGGACCACGAGGCGGTTGACGCCGGCCGCGGTGGCTGCGGCGAGCGTCCGCCGGATCAGCCTGACCTCATCGTCCACCGCAGTCGGTGACGCGGGATCGCCGGTCGCAAGATGAACGAGCACCGAGACGCCGCCGAGCAGGCGGGCGAGGTCGGTCGTGGCCACATCGACGCGATGCACGGTGAAGTAGCGGGGCTTCGCCACCCCGGCCGGGAAGGACACCGGGTCGAGTCCGAGGACTCGCCATTCGGACCGCTCGGCGAGTTGCGCGACGAGCCGGCGGCCGAGGGCGCCGCTGACGCCGGTGATGGCGACGGTCGGCGGCACACCGTTTGGGTCGGTGGGTTGCGGCGGAGCCATCCCTCCAGCCAAGCAGGTCTCGTCGGTCATCTGACCTGGGTGGGCCAGAGGGCGGTCGTGCCCAGATGGCGGTCCGACTCTCGTCGCATTCCCCGCCCCGGGCCCGCTGCCCGGCCTGCGGCCGACTCGGTCGTTGACACCCGAAGGTCGTCGTAGCCTGAACCCATGTCCACGCGCCCCGGCGACGATGAGCTGCCGCCAGATCCCTTCCCCGGTGATCCGTTTGCCGCCGGCCAGCCCGTCACGCCTCCGCCGGACGCGACGCTCAACCCGCTCGCCGGGTTGTTCGCCCAGTTCGCGCAGACCACGGCCGGACAGGGTCCGCTCAACGCCGACCTCGCCCGACATCTCGCCGTCTGGACGGCCGCGGGCGGGACGGTCGAGGCCAATCTGGAGCCGCTCGAACGCATCCGTATCGAAACCATCGCCGCTCGGGCGATTCCACTGGTCGAGGAGGTGACCGGGCTGTCGCTTCCCGGGCCCACCAAGCCGTCACCCGTCGGCGGCGGCACCCGCGCCGAGTGGGCGGCGGAAACGCTCACCGCGTGGCGGCCGATCCTCGATGGACTCGCCGGCAGTGTGGGGGCGGCGTTCACCCCGGACCCCGACGACACCGATGACGACCTCGCCGAACAGCTCCAGGCCCTCGGTCTCGGAGCGTTTCCCGGCGGGCTCGCCGGTCTGGCGAAAATGATCGCGCCGACGGTTGCCGCCATGCAGGCCGGGACGCTCCTCGGCCAACTCGCAACCACGGCACTCGGTTCGTACGACCTCGTCGTGCCGCGAGCACCGGCGGCGCGGGTTCTGGTGGTCAGCCGCGCCGTTGCCGAGTTCTCCGACTCGTGGTCGCTTCCGGTCGATCACGCCGCCACGCAGATCATTGCCCGTGACCTGGTGTCGCATGCGATCCTCGGACTCGCCCATATCGGCGAGCGGATCACCCGCCTGACCGTCGCCCACGCCTCGGCCGGACAACTCGACCCGTCCGGACTCGGCGACGTGGGCGGGCTGACCGCCCTGCTCGGCGGAGGACTGGGCGGACTCCTGGGCGGGCCAACGCCCGGCGGCCCGTCGCCCGATGCCATGCTCGCCGGAGAGCCGACCGCAGAACAGCTAGGGCTGCGGGCCCAGTTGCGGCTCGTGATCATTCCGATTCTCGGCGCGATCGACTACCTCTCCTCGGCGATCGGTGCCCGCCTGCTTGGTGACAATCGCCAGGTCGTCGAGGCGCTGCAACGGAGGCGGCTCGACCGCGACAGCGGCACTCGGCTGGTCGAGCACCTGCTCGGAATCGGCGTGGACCAGGCCGGGCTCGACGACGGCCGGACCTTCGTCGGCGGTGTCCTCGAACGCGCTGGCCACGACGGCCTGCTCGCGCTCTTCGGCGGCCCGGATCGTTTGCCGACCGAAGCCGAGCTGGCGGCTCCAGGGCTGTGGCTGGCCCGCATCGGGATGGCGGACTGAGGGCCGCCTACCGCTTCGCCGGCCGGTCTCCCGGGCCCGCCCCGTCGTCGGTCCACGACCAGTCGTCGGGCCGTTCCCAATCGGTCGCCACGGGGCGGTCGGGGCGGCGCCACACGGATGCGCCGGCACGCACCGTGTCGTCGATGCGGGACAGCGCCCGTTCGCCACCCGCGTGGATGACGGTGGCAGCCAAGCCGGCCAGCCCCATGAGCGCACTGCCGATGGTTCGCGAGACCAGGAAGATCACCGGTATGAGCGCCCCGATCACCCAGGCGAGCTGAAACTTCGTCTCGAACCGGGCGAATCGGGCACCGACCGTTCCGGTGTCCTCGCTCTGCACGATCGCGTCGAACGCCAACCGCGAGATCGACGCGCCCACGCCGATCGAGGCGGCGACGAACATCGCGCCGACACGACCATTCCACAGCACACCGAGCAGGCAGCACACGGTGACGGTGACGAGTGAGCCCAGAAGTATCCGCCCCTCATCGGCCGTCCGCCGCAGACGCGGCGCGATCGCCGCCCCGAGAAGGCCGCCGCCGACACCGGCGCCGGCGACGAGACCGAGCCACCAGGTGGGCGCACCTTCGTCCTTGAAGGTGAACGCGACGAGGAACGTGACGAACCCGACGAGTGCCCGCTGCACGGACATCGCGATTGCGGCGAGACGGAATGCCGTGGCCCGGACCTGTTCGTCGCTGCGTGACTGCTGGTCGTCGAACACGACATCCGGAAGTGATTCGGGCGCGACAGTGCCCGGGCGCTCGACCATCTCGATGCGCGCCGACAGGAACGTGGCGACCGCAAACACGACGACACCGAAGGACAGCACCCATGACGCACCGAAGTGCGACAGCAACCCGCCCGGGAGGGCGATCACGAATCCGGAAAGGCCGGAGATGATCGTCAGCCGGGAGTTCGCCCGCACGAGCTGCAACTGATCGGCAACGACATCCGGGACCATCGAGCTTCGGGCAACGGCATACCCCTTGCTGAGCACCAGAATGGCGAACGCCTCGGGGAACAGCAGAAGGCTCTCGGTGTCTCGGGCCATGAGGAAACAGAGGACGGCGCGTAGGACGGCGGCACCGACGACGACCCACTTGCGCTGCGCCGCCATGCGGTCGACGAGTGGCCCGATGAAGGGCGACACCACCGCGAACGGCGCAAGCGTGAGGACGAGGTACAAGATGACGCGGCCACGGGCTTCGTCGGGTGAGACGAAGAACAGGGTTTGGGCGAGACCGATCGTGATCAGCGTGTCGCCGGCCGCGCTGGCCGCGTGAGCGACCGCGAAACGACCGAAGGGAGTCGTCGGCAACCGGAGGGAGCCATCGAACTCCGGTGGTGCGCTGAGCGGCCGCCAACCCCCGCCCGACAACTCGTCCGATCGCGCACCCATGGTCTTCGAAGTGTACGAGCGGGGTGCGACCGTCGGGGCGGCGGCGTCGGCCGTCGTCGACCGGGCGCTACCTTGCGTACTTGTAGCCCAACCCACGGATCGTCAGGATCCGGGTCGGGTTCGACGGGTCCGTCTCCACCTTGGACCGGAGCCGCTTGATGTGTACGTCGAGCGTCTTGGTGTCTCCGACGTAGTCGTGGCCCCAGATCCGGTCGATCAGCACCTCCCGGGTCAGCACCCGTCCGGCGTTCTCGAGGAGCAGCTCGAGAAGCTCGAACTCCTTCAGCGGAAAGGCCACGGTCACCCCGCGAATGGTGACCTCATGGCTCTCGGGGTCGAGCCGGACATCACCGACGGCGACCGCTTCGAGTTGGTCCCCGGGGTGGGATCCGGCCGTCGACGACGCGGGGTCGCCACCGGCGACGGGGCCCCGACGCAGCACCGCACGGATGCGGGCGACGAGCTCGCGGATCCGGAACGGCTTGGCGATGTAGTCGTCGGCACCCACCTCGAGACCGACGACGGCATCGATCTCGCTCGTCTTCGCGGTCACCATGATCACCGGCGTGGTGCCGAGCACACGGATGGCCCGGCACACATCGATGCCAGAGAGCTTCGGCAACATCACGTCGAGCAGCACGAGGTCAGGCGACTCCCGTTTGAAGACCTCGAGCGCCTCCAGACCGTCGCGGGCGACCAGCACCCGGAAGCCGTCACGTTGGAGGGAGAGCGTCAGCGCATCGACGAAAGACTCTTCGTCTTCGACAACCAGGATGGTGATCACATCGGGTGGCATCAGACTCTTTCGTGGCGTTCGTCGGAAGCGACGGGCGTGGTGTCGGGAACTCGGGAGGTGTGGGGGTCGCGTGTGTCGAGCGCGACCCCGGGGATGAGGAGCGTGAAGGTCGACCCCTCGCCCTCGACCGAGCGCACGCTCACCTCTCCGTTGTGGTTCAGCATGACGTGGCGGACGATGGCAAGACCGAGACCGCTTCCCCCAGTGTCACGGGCCCGGGCCCGATCGACCCGGTAGAAGCGTTCGAAGATCCGCTCCTGGTCTCGCGTCGGGATCCCGATGCCCTGATCCACGACCTCGATGGCGATCCGGGTCGCGTTCGTCGTGTCGTCTCGACGGACCGACGCGCCGACCCGGACCGGTGTGTCCTTGTCGGAGTACTTCAGCGCGTTCTCCAGGAGATTGTGCAGGGCCGTCACCAGCTGGCGTCGATCACCATGCACGGCGAGGCCGCGTCCGACGTCGTCGATCACGATCGGCACACGCCGTGTCTCGGCACTGACACGGGCGCGCTCTATTGCTTCGTCGATGAGCTCGGGTACCGGAAGCAGGTCCTCGCCGACCCCGCCCGACTCAACGGTACCGAGCGCGAGCAGGTCGTCGACCATCGCCGAAAGACGATGGGCCTCGGACTCGAGACGTGCCGTCAGGCGGGCCACGATCGCCGGGTCGCTCTCCTCCGAGAGCGTCTCGGCCAGCACGGCCACCGCCCCGACCGGTGTTCGCAGTTCGTGGCTCACGTTGGTGATGAAGTCTTGGCGCATGGCGTCGGTTCGTCGCTGCTCACTGACGTCGGTGACGGTTCCGACCACGGCGAACTTCCCGTTGACGGGCTCACCGATCGGTTCGGCGAGGACGACGAACGAACGCCGCGGCGGTCCGACGATCTCGAGCGTCTCCCGTCCCCTCTGCCCGCTCGCGCCTCGCTCCAACAGCCGACGAAGGGTTCCGCCGGCCATCACCTCACCGTCGGTGCGGTGTTCGCGCTTTCCCTCGGCGGGTCCGAGGACCAGTGCCGCTTCGTCGTTGCGCATCAGCTCCGTTCCGTCAGCACCGACAACAACGATGCCCATCGGTAAGGCCCGCGCCGCGCAGGCGATCGTCGCGAGGTCATTCGACCGAGCGCGGAGCTCGGTTTCCGACCTGGAGGTCGTCTGTTGCGCCGTGGTTGCGGCGGAAGCCGCCGCCTCGAGCCGACCCCGATGGCGCCGATTGGCGAGAACGGTCGCCGCTGCTGCACCGAGAACCCCGGCAAGGAGGCCCTCGGCGACCAGCGCCGGAACAGAGACGGCAAGAGTTGCCGTGGCAAGGAGCGGCACACCCTCGACCGCAAGGGTCGAGGCGCCGGCGATGTGGGCGAGCAGCACGGGGCTGAGCCTACGATCGCCCGGTTCTCACTTCTTCTTCGTCGTCTTCTTCACGACCTTCTTGGTTGCCGGCTTCTTGGTGGTTGCCGTCGCCTTGGTCGTCGGAGCCGCCGTAGCAGCAGGCTTTGCCGTCGTCGGGACGGCAGAGGATGGGGTGGCGGCGACTTCGCCGCCAACGATGGGCACGGCGGCGGAGCCCGGGTTGATCTTGTCGACGTTCGCCAGCGACAGCTTCACCAGCGAGGCCGGCAGCGGCGCGTAACCGATCTTCTCCGCCTTCTTCTGGCACTCGCCGACCGAGTAGGTCAGGAAGGTCCGGAGGACGTCGCCTTTGGCCTTGTCGAGGGTCTGCGGGGCGATCAGATAGGCGGTGGTGGAGATCGGGTAGGCCTTCGCTCCGGGAGCGTTGAAGTTGAGGAACAGTGTCCCGTCGTCGTTCACTGCCGCCTCGTCCATCGCTTCGGTCACGTTCACAGGGTCCGGCAGCACAGCGTTCCCAGCGGCGTTGATGACCTTGACGACACTCAGCTTGCGCTCCGTGGCGAAGCTCGTTTCGGCGTACGTGATGGAGAAGTCCCCCTGGCTTCCTGCGACATAGTTCGAGACGCCGTCGGAGCCACGCTGGGCGATCCCGTTGCCGGGAGGCGGCGGGAAGTTGCTCGTGGCTCCGGCCTTCCATGCGCCCTTGCCGACCGTGGCGAGGTAGTCGCTGAACACGTTCGAGGTCCCCGACGAGTCGGAGCGAACGATAACTCGGATGACCTGGTCCGGCAGGCTGACCCCGGAGTTCTCCCTCGCGATTGCATCGTCGTTCCACTTCTGGATGGCACCGGCGAAGATCTTGGCGAGAGTCGGGCCGGAGAGCTTCAGATCCGTGACACCGGGAACCTTGAAGATGACGGCGATGCCACCGATGGTGATCGGGATGTAGACGAACGGCTTGTCCTTCGTCCGGGGGAGTTCTGACGCGGTGAAGGCGACATCGGAGCCACCGAAGTCATTGGTGCCGGCGAGGTACGCGGTGCGACCCGCTCCGGAACCGGTCGGCTGATACCCGATGTTGATGCCGAACGCATTCTTCACGTCGACCTTGCACTGCTCCATGAAGTTCGACATGAACGTCGAACCCTGACCGCTCACATTCACGTTCTTGTCGAGCGTGGCGGTCTGGGCGGAGGCCGACATGGCAGCCAGTGGAGCGAGTAGGGCGGCGGCGCCGAAGGCGACCAGGAAACGATTGCGAAGCACGGTGTTCACTCCTTGTTGGGGTACGGAGCGAAACTACGGTCCGAACCTGTCCTGCTCCGTACGCCGAGATGGACGCAGGGTGAACAGCGACCAAAGGTTACGGAGGGAGGAGTCAGCGCTTCTTGACGGAGCCCAGGGCCTTGATCGCGATGGCAGCGACCGACTTCGGAAGCGGTGCGTAGCCCAGGGACGTGGCCTTGGCCTGACAGGGCCCGAGAACGGACGCCGCGAAGGAGGTGAGTTCTGCGGCCTTGGGCGACGTCCGAGGAACGATCAAGTAGGCAACGGCGGCGATCGGATAGACGGCGGCGCCCTTGGCCAACGGATCGACGGAGATCACGTTGTCCTTGGCAACCGGCGACTCGGCAATCGACTCCGTCACGCCCGCGGCGTCGGGGAGGACCGCCTTGCCTGCTGCGTTGACGATCCTCGCCACACCCAACTTGCGCTCGCGGGCGAAGCTGACCTCCGCATAGGTGATCGAGCCCTTGCCCTGCGGGCCGGCCACGTAGTTGCCGACACCGTCGGAACCCTTCTGACCGATCCCGACGACCGGGGGAACCGGGAAGGTGCTCGTCGCGCCCTTCGTCCATTCCTTCGCCGCCGCTTTCGAGAGGTAGTTCGAAAAGACGTTCGAGGTGCCCGAGGAGTCGCTACGTACCACCACGCGGACGACGAGCTTGGGCAGCTTCACGCCGGGGTTCTCGGCGGCGATCAGCTTGTCGTTCCACGAAACGATCTTCCCGGTGAAGATCTTGCCGAGCGTCGGGCCCGACAGCGTGAGTTTCGTCACCCCGGGCACGTTGTAGATCACGGCGACGCCGCCGGCAATAATCGGTACGTACACGTAAGGCTTGGCGTCAGCCTTCGCCTTCTCCGCTGCCGAGAACGGCACGTCGCTGGCGGCGAAGTCGACCGTGCCTTCGATGTAGCCGTTCCGGCCGGCGCCGGAGCCGGTCGACTGGTAGGTGACGGACGGGCCGCCCGTCTTCGTCGCATCGGCCTTGCACTGCTCCAGGAAGTTCGCGACGAAGGTTGACCCCTGGCCGGAAAGCGAACCCGCAGCCTCGGCCGGACCGGCGATGGTGAGCGCGCCTGCTCCCGCAGCGACGAGCAATGGAAACCAACGACGAATCATTCGCGCCACGCTAGGCGGCGGTCGGGCTGCGCGGTCACCGCGCGGCTCGGGGCCTCAGCGTACGCAAACCTCGGTCAGCCGAACCGACCGTTCACGTAGTCGTTGGTGCGCGGGTCGACCGGATTGCCGAACATCTGCTCGGTCGATCCGGCCTCGACGATCCGGCCCGGCTGATTTTCTTCGGCAAGGAAGAACGCGCATTCGTCAGACACCCGCTGCGCCTGCTGCATGTTGTGGGTGACGATCACGATCGTGACCTCCTCCGAGACTTCGGAGATGGTCTCCTCGATACGGCGCGTCGAGGTGGGGTCGAGGGCCGAACACGGCTCGTCCATGAGGAGCACATCGGGCTTGACGGCGAGCGATCGGGCGATGCACAGACGCTGCTGCTGGCCGCCCGAAAGCGAACCGCCAGGCGAATCGAGGCGGTCGCGCACTTCGTTCCACAAGCTCGCCCGCATGAGCGCCCATTCGACGAGTTGGTCGGCATCGTTGGACTTCTGCCCGGTCAGCTTGAGGCCGGCCAGGACGTTCTCCCGGATGCTCATCGCCGGAAACGGGTTCGGCTTCTGGAAGACCATGCCGATGCGCTTGCGGACCTCGCTTGGACGGAGCTCGTTGCCGTAGATGTCCTTGCCATCCAACTCGACCGAACCGGCGAGTGCCGCCGATGGCACGAGCTCGTGCATGCGATTCAGTGTCCGCAGAAACGTCGACTTGCCACACCCCGACGGGCCGATGAGCGCGACGACGGTGTGACGCGGGATCGCCAGGTTGATTCCCTCGAGGACTTTCCGCTTTCCGAACCAACAGGAAACGTCAGTCGCCCGGAGAGCGATGTCGGCGGATGCCGGATTCGTGTTCACGTGTTCCGTTCCAGGTTGCATGACGGCAGTCATTGTGGCGTCCTTTGAGGGGTGGCGCGCGCTGAGGTGATCAGCGGGCGGTCTTGGCAGTGCGGGAGATGAAGCGGGCGATCAGGAACAGGATGAGCACGAGGCCGATGAGAACGAGGGCGCCCGTCCATGCCCGCTCCCGCTGATCCTGGGCGAGCTGCTGAAAGATGAAGAGCGGCAGCGCCGACTGCGGCTCGTGCAGAGCGGCCCCGGGGTTGACCACGCGATCGTTGCCGAAGGCCGTCATGAGCAGCGGTGCGGTTTCACCGGCGACGCGTGCGATGCCGAGGATGACCGCCGTGATGATGCCGGACCGGGCCGTAGGAAGCACGACCTGCCACACGGTGCGCCATTGCGGTGAGCCGAGAGCGAGTGAGGCCTCGCGCAGCGACGGATCCACCAGCTTGAGCATCTCCTCGGTCGTACGGGCAACGGTGGGCAGCATCAGAATGCTGAGCGCCAACGCTGCAGCGAGACCAGAGAATCCGTTGCCCGGTCCGACGACCCAGATGGCGTAGACGAATAGACCGGCAACGATCGAAGGGATTCCTGACATCGCGTCGACCAACAGGCGGACGATCCCCGTGAACCGGCCCTTGATCTCGGTGAGATACACGGCCGTGAGAATGCCGAACGGCACCGTGACGATCATCGCGAATCCGACCTGGGTCAGTGTGCCGGTGATGGCGTGCAGCGCACCGCCGACCTTCGGACCGGCAGACGGGTCGACACCCTCGAGCGTCTTCGTGAAGAAGTTGAGGGACAGGCCGGGAAGACCCTTCGCCACCACCGTTCCGACGATGAGCACCAGGGGCAGCGCGGTCAGCGTCGCGCACCCGTAGACCAGCGTGGTCACGATGTGGTCGACCGCATGCTTGCGATCCATGATCTGGCGGACCACGGCGTACTGGAGAGCGACGAAGACGGTGAACCCGAGGACGACGAAACCCAGCGGGCCGTCGAGCGGCGTGACGAGGAACAACCCGAGCGTCAGGATCATGGATGCCCCGAACACACCGAACGATCGAATGGCGTCGGAGGGACGGATCCGGTTCGGCCGCCGGGGACGGAGGGCAACGGTCACTTCTTTGCTCCAGCCGGTGCTTTGGTCCGGGCGACGACACCACGGGCCACGATGTTCACGAGCAGCGTGACGAAGAAGAGCACGAGCCCGGCGGCGACGAGCGCGCTCCGACCGTTCGTGCTCGCCTCTCCGAACTTCAGAGCGATCGTCCCGGCAATCGACGCCCCGCCTGGCGAGAGGACGTTGTCGGGGATGCGGAAGTCATTGGACAGGATCAACGCCACCGCGATCGTCTCTCCGAGAGCACGGCCGAGGCCGAGCATCGAGGCGCCGATGAGTCCTCCCTTGGCAAACGGCAGCACGACCTCGCGGATCATGCCCGAGCGGGTCCCGCCGAGAGCCAGGGCCGCTTCGCAGTAGACCCGCGGGACCTCCGCCATGACCGCTCGCGCGATCGCGGTGATGATCGGGATGATCATCAGGGCGAGCACCAGGCCGGAGACGAAGAGCGATGAACCGAAGATTGGAACCGTGGTCTTGAAGATCGGGATGAAATCGAGCCATTCCGACAGCCATCGAGCAGGGCCGTCGAGGCGTGGCTGGAGGAAGGCCAGTCCCCAGAGGCCGAAGATGAGCGACGGGATCGCTGCGAGTAGGTCGACCATGGTGATGAACGCAGCGCGGAATCGCAGCGGTGTGTATTCGTTGATGAAGAGTGCCGCCCCGATCGAGATCGGCACGGCAACCACGAGAGCAATCAGGGCGATCACGACGGTTCCGAAGAGCATCGAGCCAATGCCGTAGATTGCCGGCTCGTCGTCGGGCCCCCACTCGAAGGTCGTGAAGAACGAGCCACCCGCCTTCGAGAGGGCAGGCCAGGCTTCCCGGAACAGGAAGATGGCGATGAGCGCCATGACGACGAGGCTGAACAGCGCACCGCCAACCGTGATCGAGCGGTAGATGCGGTCTCCGCGGCTGAGGGGAGCGCTGAGCGTACGGGGCTTGTCGTCGTTCGGGGCGAGCGACGTCGCCGTGATCGGGGCGGTCATTGCGCCGTCACGAATCGGGAAACCATGCGCGGGATCGTCTCACGCTCGAACGGGAGGGTCGGTCGGAACGCAAGACGAATCTGGTCACCAACGAGCACGCCTGCAGTCAAGAGGCTAGAAGTGGCCGACTTCTTGACGTCGGGTGAACGGAAGATGAACGGCTACGGGATTCTCGTGCCGGTGTCGGGGAAACGGGACGGCAAGGCCACCCCCTGCGACGTTCAGTGCGAGGGGCCGTGCTCGCCCGTGGCGACGTAGCGCATGCGGTTCGCCACGTTCACTGCGTGGTCGCCCAGACGTTCGAGGAACCGGGCGACGAGGGCCATCTCGATCGCCGTCGGGAGTCGGAGTTCGGCCTCGACGATCTCGGCGATGAGCGCGACGTGAAGCTCATCGAGCTCGTTGTCGAGGTTTCGGAGCTCGCCGACCTTCGACGGATCACGCGAGACGTACGACTCCGCTGCTCCGCGCCAGAGCAGCACACCGACGCGGCCCATCCGGTCGACCAGCCCCCGGATCCGCGGAGTGAGCTCGGCGCCGACCCCGCGCAGAGCCCGGTTGGCGATGTGCTCGACGAGATCACCGCTTCGTTCGAGTTCCGGAACGATGCGGAGCATCGCAAGGAGGTAACGCATGTCCGTCGCCGCCGGCGACGCCAGTGCGAACTGGCGCTGCAGCAGCGCCTCGATGTCGTAGTAGAGCGAATCGATGAGACGCTCTCGGGCGACCACGCTCGAGGCGGCGTCGAAGTCACCGGACAGCAAGGCGTCCGTGGCCGCCGCCAGACCCTCGCTCACCAAGGAGAAGAGTTCGGTGACCTTCCGGTCGATGTCGTGGAGTTCTTGCGTCAGATCGATCCTCACGATGCAGACGCTAACGGGTCGCCCGACAACGGCGTGCTCCGTTCGGATGAACGCCCGGTGAACGTCAGCAGGTCGGCCCGAGGTACGTCGCCGCGGCGTACCGGTCATCGGGGTCGACGTCGAGGACCCAGATCGACGCCTTCTGGACGCGCGGCTCGACCCCGAGGTCGAGATGGTCCTCGGCCGCCAGCATCTCGATGACCGCCGGAATGATGTCGCCGTGGCTGCACCAGACCTCGGCCCGATCGCGCATCGACGGCGAAATCGCCCGAACACGGTCGCGCGCTTCTTCCGTCGGCCCCTCCGCGAGCCATGGCTCGACGTGGAGCTGCAGCCCGGTGGCCGCCGCGTACGGAGCAACCGTCTCGATACATCGGCGATACGGGCTGCTGCGGAGCACCACCGGTCTCGTCCCGATGAGGTCGAGGAGCAGACCTGCGATATCGGCTGCCTGATGGCGACCGCGGCCGGTGAGGGGACGCAGCATGTCGTCGCCGGCGAATCCGGTCCGAGATCCGGCCTGGGCATGGCGGACGAGGAGGAGAGGCATAGCTGGAGCGTTCGGATCAGAAGGCGTGGGAGCGCGACACCGCGTTGGCGGAGAGCACGGCCTGGGCGTCGACGGGCTCGTCGTCGCCGGCGTCGATCTTCGTCCACCCGCCGTCGGCCGCGAGGCTCCACGCCAGCCGGTTGTCGGCGAGGAGCAGATCGAGGATCGACGCGAGGCGTTCCTGCAGCCGGGAATCGAGGATGGGAACGACAGCTTCGACGCGTCGGTCGAGGTTCCTCGGCATCATGTCCGCGGAGCCGATGAACCACACCGGCTCATCCTCGGGACCGCCGTGCGCGAACTCCCAGATGCGCGAGTGCTCGAGGAAACGCCCCACAACACTACGTACACGTATGTTCTCCGAGAGGCCCGGAACTCCGGGGCGCAGACAGCAGATCCCACGAATGATCAAATCGATGGAGGCACCCGACTGCGAGGCTTCGTAGAGCGCGGTGATGATCTCCTCATCGACGAGGCTGTTCATCTTCATCCGGATCCGTCCGGCGCCACGGCGCTCGTTGGGCATCTCGTTGCGGATCATCGCCAGCACCCGGGGACGGAGATCGGTCGGCGCCACGAGAAGCCGGGAGAATGTCGGCATCTTGCCGAGCCCGGTGAGCGCGTTGAACAGCCTGGTTACGTCGTCGCCGAGTTCGTGGTCGGCGGAGAAGAGCCCGATGTCGTCGTAGACGCGCGCTGTGGTGGAGTTGTAGTTGCCCGTTGCTATGTGCACATAGCGACGGAGCTCAGAGGCGGCTTCGCTGCGGACAACAAGGGCCACCTTCGTATGGGTCTTGAGTCCGACCAGTCCGTAGACAACGTGCACACCGGCCCGCTCGAGCTTTCGTGCCCACGCGATGTTCGCCTGTTCGTCGAAGCGGGCCTTGAGCTCGACGAGGGCGGCGACCTGTTTGCCTGCCTCGGCGGCGTCGATGAGGGCCTTCACGACCGGCGAGTCACCTGAGGTCCGGTACAGGGTGAGCTTGATCGTCAGTACGTCGGGATCCGCCGCTGCTGTCCCGATGAACTTCTCGACCGAAGCCGAGAAGGAGTCGTAGGGGTGATGCACCAACACGTCACCGGTTCGAATGACCTCGAAGAAGTCGAGCGGCTGCTCGCCGTCATGCAGGTCGAGCGGGGTTCTCGGGATCCACGGCTCGTCCTTCAGATCGGGACGGTCGATGGCCACGAGGGTCCACAAGCCGGTGAGGTCGATGAGCCCGTCGACCTTGACGACTGCGTCGGCATCGATCTCGAGTTCCTCGACAAGCATGAACTGCATGTCGGCGGGCATGCCCACTGCGACTTCGAGTCGCACGGCGCGTCCGAACCGGCGACGGCGGAGTTCGGTCTCGATGGCCTCGAGAAGATCTTCGGCTTCCTCCTCGTCGACGTCGAGGTCCGTATCACGAGTCACCCGGAACGGAAAGCTGGCATCGATCGCCACGCCCGGAAACAACTCGTGAAGGTGAGCGGTGATCAGGTCCTCGACGGGAAGCCAGCGGCGTTGATCGGGAAGGCCCACGAAGCGGGGTAGCAGCGGCGGAACCTTCACGCGAGCGAAGCGTCGGTGCCCGGTCGCAGGGTCGTGCATGGTGACGGCGAGGTTGAGCGAGAGATTCGAGATGTAAGGGAACGGATGCCCGGGGTCGACCGCGAGCGGGGTCAGGACGGGAAAGACGCGATCGCGAAAAAGTCGGTGCAGGTCTTCTCGATCGTGACCGTCGAGATCGCCCCACGAGACCACGTCGATGCCGGCGTCGCGAAGCGCGGGTACCAGTTGATCGCGGAAGAGGGCAGTGTGCCGTTCGGCCAAGTCGGTCGCAGCGGAGTGGATGAGCGACAGCTGGGCGGGCGGGCGCAGCCCATCGGCGGAGCGCGAGTTCACCCCGGCGGCGACCTGGGCGCGCAATGCAGCAGCGCGGACCTCGAAGAATTCGTCGAAGTTCGAAGCGAAGATCGCGCAGAACTTGACCCGCTCGAGAAGCGGCGCGGAGGCGTCGGCGGCGAGCGCGAGGACTCTCGCGTTGAAATCGAGCCAGCTCAACTCGCGGTTGAGCAGTGGTGATGTGCCGGCCGAACCGGTTCCCGCACCCGCCGCTCGCCAAGGCATGGTGTGGGCGGTCAGGCGGTGGCCTGAGAGCCGAAGTCCCACTCCAACGTGAGGCCCTCGCGCTCAGCGTCGTGGACGACGCGGTCGTGGTTGCGCCGGAACTGGGGGTCGTGGCGCGGCACCAACTGCAGACGCGCCAACGTGCGCTGGCGGAACTCCTCGAGAAGTGTCCGGTCGACGTCAGCGCTCTCGACGTCCCAATGCGGAGCGACTGGGCCGAGGTAGACGACGCGAACGTGGCCACGCGGCGGCACTTCTGTGGGGGCGGAAGAAAAAGACATCAGAGGCTCCGAATGAGAAAGAACAACGGTGGCGAGCGCGGGTACGCGAGCGCCGTGAAGATCAAGCCGTGGGTGGCTTGGTTCCTTCGTCGTCCTTCACGCCTTCGTCGACGCCCTTCTTGAATTCCTTCGACGCCTGGCCCAACGACTTGGCCAACTTCGGCAGCTTCGTCGAGCCGAAGAGCAGGACGACGATGACGAGCACGATGATGAGTTCTGGAGCTCCGATACCGGACATGTTGACAGTGTACCTGCTCTCCGCTCCGACACTCCCTGAACGGTGCCAACGGCCGAGGACCGGAGGGCGACGCCCGCCTGCCGGTTGCTCAGGCGGTCGCTGCTTCGGCGGCGCGGCGGGCCAACGCCCGCGACCGCCGGACCTTGCGCCGTTCACGCTCGGACAGCCCGCCCCAGATGCCGAACTTCTCGCCGTTGGCGAGGGCATATTCGAGGCAGTCACCCTTGACGACGCACCCGCGGCAAACCTCTTTCGCCTCGCGGGTCGAGGCGCCGCGTTCGGGAAAGAACAACTCGGGGTCGACGCCCATACAGTTCGCCTTGCTCTGCCAGGTGCGGTCCTCGAGCGCCTGGATTGGAGTCGTTCTCAGCATGTTGGTCCTTGTTGTGCGTGGTGCGCTCGGTGTGACTGCGCACGCGTGTCGGTCGGATGGGCAGGGCTCGAAACTGGTGGTCAACCGGCAACGGCTGGACCGAACGGTGATGACCGCTGCGAAGCAGGCCATCGGCAAGCCGCCGACGCTTCCCCCGAGCAGGTCATTTCCGCACGAATGCCGAATGACACAGGTGTCATTCTCGCTTGTCGCCGGGCAATCCGCAAGTGGAACCTTGCAATTGCTCCCAAGCGCGGCTAGGCGCGGCCCCATGGGGGAATGAACCGTCGATGAGACGGGTGCCACACCCCGGTCGTGTAAGCGCATAAAGTGCACGGCTTGGTACCGAGACGTCCTCGGATCCATCAGGGGAGAAACACCTATGAAGAAAACTACGAGCGCCGCGCTCCTATTCGGCGCCCTGGCGATGTTCGCCGCTGGTTGTTCCTCGGACAGCGCAGACACCACCGCCGCACCGGCCGAGACCGAAGCGGCTGCCACTGAGGCAGTCGAGACTGAAGCGGCTGCCGTGGAGACGGAAGCTGCGGCCGTCGAGACCGAAGCAGCTGCGGCTGAGACGGTTGCTGCTGCCGAAGGCGGCACCGCCGGCTTCATCCTTCCGGACTCGAAGAGCTCCGACCGCTGGGAGGGCTTCGACCGTCCGCTCATCGAGAAGGCCTGTGCCGCTGCCGGCATCAAGTGCCTGATCCAGAACGCTGAAGGCGACAAGGCCAAGATGGCGACGATCGCCGATCAGATGGTCACTGATGGCGCGAAGGTTCTCGCCATCGTGAACCTCGACTCCGAGTCGGCCGTCCAGATCCAGACCAAGGCCGCCGCCGCCGGCGTCAAGCTGATCGACTACGACCGCCTGACCCTCAACGGCAAGACCGACGTCTACGTTTCGTTCGACAACGTGGCCGTGGGCACCGCTCAGGGCGAAGGCATGATCAAGTGCCTCGGTGGCGCCGATGCCGCCAAGGGCAAGAACATCATCCAGCTCAGCGGCTCGCCGACCGACAACAACGCCACCCTGTTCAAGCAGGGCCAGGACGCTGCGATCAAGGACTCGGGCATCAACGTCGTCGGCAGCGAGGCCGTGCCGGACTGGGACAACCAGAAGGCCGTCCCGATCTTCGAGCAGCTCCTCACCAAGGCCGGCGGCAAGATTGACGGCGTTCTCGCCGCCAACGACGGCCTCTCCGGCGCCGCCCAGACCGTGCTCACCAAGAACGGCCTCAGCGTTCCGGCCACCGGCCAGGACGCCACCGTCGACGGTCTCCGCGCCATCCTCAACGGCACGCAGTGCATGACCATCTACAAGCCGGTCAAGGCTGAGGCCGATTCGGCCGTTGCCGCCGCCGTCGCGCTCCTCAAGGGTGAGACGCCCTCCGCCAACGCAACCATCAACGACGGAGCTCGTGACGTGCCGTACGTCCAGGCCCAGATCCAGCCCGTCTACGTGGACACTGTCAAGGACGTCATCGCCGACGGATTCGTCACCCGTGACGCCGTCTGCAAGGACATCGAAGACAAGTGCACCGCCGCCGGAGTCTGATTCTCCGACGGCACTGAGTTGACTCGGCCGTGAGCAACGGCTGAGGCTCCATCTGACGATGGCCCACCCTTCGGGGTGGGCCATCGTTCGTTTCCTATCCGTTCCGATCGGCTCGGCTGGAAGGGATCACGCGACCGCGTGAACACGGCACCCTGGGTCCATCGGCCCATGGACGCCCCCGGGAAACCTTGCCTACGCTCCGTGGTGATGAGGTGTTCACGGGTGAACCGAAATTCAGCGAGACCACCCGGCAGCACCGGTGTCTCCTCATCGAGATCCGGCCGCCTCCATGCCGGCCTCGGCGTCGCGGTGTTGGCGGCGTCGACCATTGTCGGTGCGGTCGCCGTCGGCGCGCCGCTCGGCACGCGGGCCACCGCGCAGACGGTGGCCGCCGCCCCTGCGCCCGTCGACGAATCGCTGCCCCACACCCACGCCGCCATCGACTCCTCCCAACTCACGAAGGCCGAGGAGGACGCTCTGGTCGCCCGCGTGGAACGGGACGGTGTCGGTATCCGACCCGACATCGTTGCCCGGCGGTCCGGGCCGATCATCGCCGCCGCTGCGGCTGCATCTACGGCCGCGACCGCCGGGTCCTGGGAGGGCCCGTATGACTGGCCCGTGTTGGGCGTACACGTGACTCTTCTCCCGAACGGCAACGTACTGGCGTATGACTCGGTCAACGACCTGCGCGCCGACGCATCAACGGAGCACCGATTCAGCCGGGCGATGATCTTCGACCCGGTGACCAAGGCGATCACCCGGGTCGACGAGACCCTCGGGTTCAACATTTTCTGCAGCGGGCTGGCCAAGCTCGCCAGCGGACTGGTCTTCACCGCGGGCGGGAACCTCAACCAGGCCTACGACGGCATCGATCGGAGCACGACCTTCGACTGGACGACCAACGCCTGGACGGAAGGTCCACGCATGTCCCAAGCCCGGTGGTATCCGTCGGTCACGCCGCTCCCGAACGGCGAAATGCTGGTGACCGGAGGAGGGCCGGCCATCTCCGAGGTCCGCAAGGCTGACGGAACGTTCCGCGCTCTTACCAATGCATCCCAGGCGATCTGGGCCAAGCGCGAGTACCAGTGGATGGTCCCGACCCAGAACGGATCCGTCTCCTACATCGGTCCTGACGACCAGATCGGTGCGCTCAGCACGAATGGGGCAGGCCTCTACCTGGCCCGAGCCACGCGCGACGGCAAGAACCGGTCCTACGGAAGCTTCGCGGCGTTCGCACCCGGGAGGGTCCTGGTGTCCGGTGGCGGATTCTTCGACAACACGTCGGTCATCGTCGATCTTGCGTCGGCCGCGACGGCACCGACCGGTCCGATGGCCCATCAGCGACGCCAGCACAACCTCACGGTGCTCGCCGACGGAACCGTCCTTGCCACCGGTGGCCTGGAGAACACCACAGAGAGCCAGGCCAGCCTCACCGCAGGCGTGTACGAGGCCGAGATCTACAACCCGGCCACCGGACAGTGGCGCACGGTAGCCGCACAGGAGCGATCCCGGCAGTACCACTCGACCGCATTGCTCCTTCCCGACGGGCGGGTGCTCAGCTCCGGTGGCGGCATGTGCAAGGTGTGCGATGAGATCGGGTACTTCCAGCGCAATGCCGAGATCTACTCACCGCCGTACCTGTTCGCCGCCGATGGCTCCCCCGCCGTGCGACCGGTGATCACGTCAGCCGCCAACCAGCTCAGCTGGGCCACCTCGTATCCTTTGGCCACGCCGACACCGTCAACCATCTCCAAAGTCGCGCTCGTCCGTATGGGATCCGTCACCCACTCCGTCGACATGGAGCAGCGCTACATCCCGCTGTCGTTCACCGCCGGAGCCGGCTCGCTGTCGGTGACCACTCCGCCCAACGCCAACGCCGCGGCTCCGGGCTGGTACCTGTTGTTCGTCATCGACAACAACGGCGTACCGTCGGTTGCCGCCAAGGTTCAGCTCGGCTCGTTCACACCACCACCATCGACCACGACGACAACCACCAGGCCGCCGACCACCACATCCACAACGACCACCAGGCCGCCGACCACCACGACGACATCCACAACGACGACCCTGCCCCCGACGATCACCACCACGACACGGCCGAGCACGACCACCACCGTGGCACCACCGATCGGCGCGACCATCGTCTATGACAACGCGCTGCGCAACGGGTGGCTGAACTGGTCGTGGGCGGTGGCCAACATCTCGGTCCCCGGCGGCCGCACGGGCACGGCGATCGAGTTCGAGCCCGATGCGTGGCGTGGCCTGTATCTGCGCTCCGAGGCACTTCCGGTCGCGTCCACCGGGGTCGACCTCTGGATCAACGGTCGAGGCGGCAACCAGTCTCTTCGCATCATCGTCGGCCAGAACAGCGCGTCGCTCGGGGAGTCGGTGGTCACCGGCCTCGGCACAGGATGGCAGCAGGTCAGCATCACGACAACACGACCGGTCGCGGTCGGGACCAGCCTCGATCTGATTCTCCAGGACTTGAGCGGGGGGGATCAGCCCCCGGTTCTCGTCGACGACATCGCGCTGCGAACCGCATCGATACCGCCAACGACGACAACGGTTCCGATCACGACCACCACGCTCCCCGCGACGACAACGACGACGATCGCCCCGGTCACCACGACAACAACCACAACGACAACCACGACGCTCCCGCCGGCAGGGTCGACCGTCCGGACGCTCTACGCCGATGCCTTCGTCGACGCCAACAACTGGTCGTGGGCGCCGAACAACCCGGCGTCGGCCAATCCCGTCAAGGTCGGCACGCGGGCATTGGCGGTCACCACAACACCGTGGACGGCCGTCGTGTTTCACCTCTCGTCCCCCCTCGCGATCACTGCGCCGACCAAGATGGAGTTCTGGATCCATGGCGGCACGACCGGAAATCAATCGCTGACGATCCAGTTCTTCGACGGATCGACCGCACGAGGTTCTCTGCCGATCAGCACGTCGCTCGGCAGACCCATCCCGGCCGATGCTTGGTCGAAGGTCAGCATCGATCTGGCAGCTCTCGGAATCACCAGCGGTCAGATAACTGAGGCAAACGTCTGGTACGGCGTCGGCGACGCGGGGAGCCCGTACTCGCTCGACGATGTCCGCCTCGTCCGGGCCTGAGAGCGACCTCGCCGACCGCGTCACTGCGCGCATGCACGCGCCGAGCGAATAGGGCTAGAACATACGCCGAGCAGTCGCTCGCTCAACCCGAACACCTATGTCTGCGCCAGCGTCCGAGGGGGACACCACCATCGTGAGTGACACGAAACCGATCCTGCAGCTTGCCGGGATCAACAAGAGCTTCGGAGCGGTCCACGTGCTGCACGACGTCGACTTCGCCGTCTACCCGGGTCAGGTCACCGCCCTCGTCGGCGACAACGGCGCCGGCAAGTCAACGCTCGTGAAGTGCGTGACCGGTATCTACGGAGCCGACACCGGGACGTTCTCCTTCGAAGGCAAACCGGTGACCATCCACGGTCCAAAGGATGCTGC
>JANMYF010000108.1:0-8758 GCA_031381685.1 Acidimicrobiia bacterium | reverse complement strand
AAACATGCCGAGCGAGAAGCTCGTGAGTGCACCTGCGAGCACCGAGATGATCGAGAAGCTGATGGCGAAGTTCGAGAACGTCCCCATCCCTCGGTGCAGTTCCTGGGCATAGCCCAGTTCGTGCAATCGGTCTCTGTCGGCTGTGGAAGAGCCGTCTTTGCTCATGAGTCCCCCTCGGACCTGTGTGCGCGAGCCTCGGCGTGGCGGTCGACGCCCCAGCCCGTGGAGGGTCGTCGGGCAATTGCTTATCACCGTGAAGTCGACGCGCGTCGGCTCTTCCGAACGATGTCGGTCCGGCCACGGGTCTGCGACGGGCAGCCCTACGTGCGGGTTACTTCCACCAGGGTGTCGGAATAGGCGACGCCGCCGCCGAAGCTCGTGAGGGTGTCGTTGGTCAGCGAGTTCGCCGTTCTCCCATCGGAATGGTCCGCGCTTCCCCACCCGAACGGCACCGCCACGAGACCGGGACGCACCGTCGTCCCAATGCGCGCCGTGAGCGTGAGGGAGGAGCGGTTGTTGAAGACGCGCACCGTGTCACCGGAGGCGATCCCACGGGCCAAGGCATCGGCTGCAGAGAGCTCGACATACGGTCCGCCCTCGCGACCACCGTGATTCGGCAGGTGGGCATAGGACGAGTTGAGGAATCGGGTGTGGACCTTCGGCGTCATGAGCGACAGCGGGAACTCGGAAGCTCTCTCGCTGTGCGGACCTTCGATCGACGGCAGATACGTGGCGACGCGGCCCAGTCCGCGCTGCTCCATCACGGCCGAGGACAGCTGGGCCCGGCCGTCGGGCGTGGCGAAACCGCCCTTCTCGAACGGGCGGAAGTCGTCGGCGATGTTGAGCCGGACGGTTCCCTCTGCCCGCAAGCGGTCGAGCGTGATGCCTTCGGCGAACTCGTGCCCGGACGCCAGCGCCAGCTCGAGCAATTCGTCGTCGGTGGCGTAGAGCTCCACGTCGGTGTAGCCCATTGCTCCGGCGAGGCGGCGGAACAGCTCGGTGTTCGACGCGGAGTCGCCAAGCGGTGCGATCGCTGCCTGGTTCCAGTTGAGGTGCATCGAACCCCACGAAGGGGTGATGTCGTTCGCTTCGATGTGGGTAGCGGCCGGGAGCACGATGTCGGCATAGCGGGCGGTATCGGTGAGGAAGATCTCGTGCACCACGGTGAAGAGGTCATCACGTTCGAGGCCTCGACGGATGGCGTCGGCGTTCGGGAGCGTGACCGCCGGATTGAAGTTCCAGATCATGAGCGCTTCGACGCGAGGGGTGAGCGTGTCGTCCGTCAGCCAGCGCCCAACCTGGTTCTGCGACAGCGATCGAGACGGTTTTTCCGACCGAAGACCCGACGCGGCGATCGAGCCGATCGCATCGCCGGTGTAGGTGCCGACGGAGCGCGACATGCCGCCACCGCGATGGCGCCACGAGCCGAGCAGCACCGGCAGCGCTGCGAGGAGGCGGAAGAACTGGGCACCGTGTTCGCGATGTTCTGCACCGATCACCGTCCGGAAATGGACCGGAGGAGCAGTCGCCACGACACGGGCCAGGTCCTCAATCTCGCCAACCGTAAGTCCACATACCTCTGCGGCACGCGCCGGAGTCCAGTTCGCCGCTTCGGCAACGAGGTCGTCGTATCCGGTGGCGAAGCTGTCGACATAGGCGTGGTCGATGCGCGCGTCGCGGACGAAGATGTTGATGAGCGCAAGCATCAAGGCGGCGTCGGTGCCCGGAAGCGGCTGCACGAAGACGTCGCTGCTCTCGGCTGTCATCGTACGGAGCGGGTCGATGCAGATGACGGCCGCACCCTTTTCGCGCGCTTCTTCGATGAAGGGCCACAGATGGCGATTCGTGAGGCGAGTGTTCGTACCCCACAGCACGATGCACTTGGCATGACGGATCTCGACTGGATCGGCTGCCCGACCCGAACCGTAGGTCGCGGCGGTGCCCACACCGGCCGCTTGCCCGCAGACGGAGTCGACCATCCGGGAAGCACCCATGCGGTCCATCAGCCGTTGGTGGGCACGCATGGCGAGCACGCTCTGATTGCCGGCATCCCACAGCGGCATGATCGCCTCGCCGCCCGAGAGCTCGATGATGGCCGTCCATCGCCGCCCGATCTCGGCAAGGGCGTCGTCCCACGTGATCGGCTCGAAGCGTCCCTCACCCTTCGCACCTACCCGGCGCAGCGGGGTCAGGACGCGGTCGGGGCTGTACACCCGATCGAGGTACCGGTTGACCTTCGGACACAGTTCACCCCGGGAGAAGGGATGGTCAGGGTTCCCACGCATTTTGGTGGCGCGGTCGGGTCCGCCCTCGGGGTCGGGCTCCACGGTGACGATCCAACCGCAGGAGTCGGGGCAGTCGTGATGGCACACTCCGGTGACCGTTCGCATAAGGGAAACGGTAGACCGCTCCGCGTCCGTTGCCCAGCGATTTGCCCGCCTCCGGGTTCGGTAGCGTCACCCGCCATGAAGGTCGTCGCCAGCGCTGCCCACCTCCGACATGCCAACGGGACCGAGGTCGCATGGGGCATTCCGGAAGGGCACTGGGAGGCGCCGGTGCGGGCCGAGGTGATCGATGCGTCGTTGCGACGCCACCCGGACCGATTCACGTTCGTTCCGCCAACCGATCACGGTCGCCGGCCGCTCGACGCCGTGCACGATCCGGGACTCGTCGACTTCCTCGCCCGCGCCTGGCGCGATTTCCAGTCGATCAAGAAACAGCGCGAGGTCTTTCCCGACACGTTCGTGCATCCGTCGATCCGCGAGGGTATGGGTCCGGCGCCGCTCCCGTCCGCGGTGCACGCCCAGCTCGGCTACTGGTGCTTCGAGACGATGACTCCGCTCGTCGAGGGGACCTACGACGCTGCCCGCGCAGCAGTCGACGTCGCGCTCACGGCCGCCGACCTCGTCCTCGGCGGCGAGCGATCTGCCTACGGGCTGTGCCGGCCGCCCGGCCATCACGCCCCGAGAGCTTCCTACGGCGGCTACTGCTACTTCAACAACGCGGCCATCTGTGCACAGATGATCGCATCGACGACGGGCGCCCGCGTGACTGTGCTCGACGTCGACTATCACCACGGCAACGGCACCCAACAGATCTTCTACGACCGCGACGACGTGCAGTACGTGTCGCTGCACGGCGACCCTCGCAACGCGTACCCCTACTTCGTCGGCCACGCTGACGAAACGGGGACCGGGCGCGGACTCGGGAGCAACGTGAACCTCCCGCTTCCCCGCAAGACCTCCGACGACGACTTCACCGCGACCCTGGTTCAGGCTTTGGAGGCGGTCGACGCCTTCGATCCCTCCGTCATCGTGGTGTCACTGGGCGTCGACACCCACGAGTTCGATCCCCTGGGCGACTTCCGGGTCACCACCGAGTCCTACGAAACCCACGGCCGGCTCGTCGCTGCGCTCGGCCGTCCCCTCGTCATCCTCCAGGAGGGTGGCTATCACGTGCCTTCCCTCGGCGACAACGTCCGCAACTGGCTCACCGGCGCCAGCGCGTGACCGAGATCAGGCGCCCGCTCCGCATCCCACACCCCCCTCCTCCACATCTCACAGTGCCTGCCGATTTCGGGCCATGTGGGATGCCGACCGGGCCGATGTGGGATGCCACCGACCACGAACCGGCCGTGGGCGGCGCGAGGACAGCGATCACCTGGGGGTCGGGGGTTCCCGCCTGGTGCTCCGGTCCGCCATACTCCACCCATGGAAACCGGACATCGCGAACCATGCCAGCGCCGCGTGCGGGTCATGCACGACGGAATCATCGCCGTCGACACCACCGATGCGCTCTACGTCTGGGAGCATCCGTACTACCCGTGGTGGTACGTGCCCACGGCCTCGGTGAAGCGCGAACTTCTTCCGGCCGCGGCGATCAGCGACGGCATCGGGATCGACGGATACACCCGCATCGAGTGGAAGGGTGTCGATGCGTGGTTCGAGGAGGACGAGGAGGCATTCGGACACCCTCGTGATCCGTATCACCGCGTCGACGTTCGAGACTCGAGCCGACACGTGCGCGTCATCATCGACGGCGCGGTCGTGGCCGAGTCGAACCGCCCCCGGCTGCTCTTCGAGACCGGCCTGCCCGCCCGCTACTACCTACCGAAACTCGACGCGCGCATGGACCTGCTCACGCCGACGGTGAAGTCGTCGGTGTGCCCCTACAAGGGCGTGGCCGAGTACTGGTCTGTCGACATCGACGGAACGACCCACCCCGACATCGTCTGGTCGTACCGCGACCCCATCCCGGAGGCGTTCAAGATCGCCGGGCTGCTCAGCTTCTACAACGAGAAGGTCGACATCGAGGTCGACGGCCGCCATATCGGTCGTCCCCGGACGGCGTTCTCGTAGGACTGACCGACGACTCGGTCTGGGGCCAGGGAGCGATCCGAAGAGCAGGGGTTTCCCGGCCCGACGCGACCGGCCCGCCCACGCTGGTCCGCGAGCCCGCGCATCGTGTGCGTCAGGTGCGGTCGAGGAACGCGCCGATGATCCTGTCGAAGCGGACCTTGGTGTCCGTGCCGGCGATCGCGTGCGGCAGCTCTGGCCACAGCTCGCCCGTGGCGCCGGGGATCCCGTGTTCGAGCGGAAGCGTATTGGAGGGCGGCGTGATCGCGTCGGCACCCGCGTGGACGAGATGAGTTGGGCACCGAATCTGTCCGAGACGGCTGAGCACGTCGTGGTCGAGACACGCCTGCACGAGTCGTTCATGGGCCGGGAGGCGACCGCGCAACTCGCCCCACGCACCCTTGGCGCCGAGGAGCCGGCTGCGGTTGGCGTCGTAGAACGCGGGGTCGAACGAAAGACTTGCCGCCATCGTCTGAAACGCCTCGAACCCAAGCTGACGGTGCACTTCGCGGAACAGCACGAGCACGTCGGTGAGACGGGCATCGGGCCGGGCCCAGCAACCCGTCAGGAACAAACTGCGGGCGAGATCAGGGCGGGCGATCGCCACCTCCTGGGCGATACAGGCGCCCACGTCGACGATCCCCATGAGGTGCACCGATGACCACTCGAGGTGATCGCAGAGTGCCGCGGTGATCTGGGCGTAGCGGCGCATCGACGGCTGATGCGCACCGTCGAAGGCGGACTCGCCGACACCCGGGTAGTCCCACACCAGCACCTGGCACCGGTCACGAACCGCCTGCGGCACTCCGTCGATCGCGCCGTGGGCGAAGGTGCCCCAACCACCCATCACCACTGCCGGGGCGAGGTCACGGCCACCGTGCACCTCGAACCATATGTCGGTGCCGTCAACGGGAAGCAGGGGCATGCGAACATTCTCGTCGACATCGGGGCGATGACCTATCCGCTGCCTCGCGTAGTCCGCCGATGCCACGCGCCGAGCTACTGGAGCGTTCGCGCAACGACCGCGGCATGGTATGCCTGCTTACGGAACAGGTCGACGCCGAGGTGTTGAACGCGTCCGGGTGGTGCGGAACGGTCGACGCAGCGCTGGCCGTCTACAAAGCGTTGACCGTCTACGCAGCGTTGACCGTCTACGCAGCGTTGACCGTGGTGGCGGCCGGACCGGCGTTGGTGGCCGGAGTGGGGCGCCGACGCAGGGAGATGTCGGAGCACTCGACGCAGGACGACTCGGGAAGCACGCCGAGGCGGACGAGATGGCCGTACATCCAACAGCCGAGGCAGAACCCGAGGCCCGCTTCGAGCGAGGCAGCCAACACCAGGATCGCCATCGCCGCGACAGCAACGGTCGGCGCACCGGCGAACCAGCCGAGCACCGCGACCGACGACACGGCAAGGCCGATCCCCTGGGCGAAGCGCTTCGGCGACCCGGCGACGGTCTTCGGCTCACCGAGGCGGGGGGCGACCACATGGACCGCAAGACGGGCGAGGGGCGAGAAGGTCGGACCGGCAATCACCCGGGCAAGGAACCCGAAGGCCAGCGTGACCAGCAGGAACGACCATCGGAACGCCAGAAACAGCACGGCCTGGGCGACCACACCGGAGGCAACGACCCGCGCCGCCTTTTCATTCACCGTTGCCGGAAATCGGAGCCATGTCGGACGCATGCCTCCACCCTATCGGCAATTCCCGACAAAAACCATCGGCTTTCTCGTCAATCGAGCCGGCTCTGCGCCTACGCGCCAGCGAACTGCTTGGTCAGCTCGCGCTTGAGGAACTTCCCGGCAGCGTTGCGGGGCAGGGGCTCGTCGATCAGGAAGACCTTCGTCGGCACCTTGAACGACGCCAGCTTCGTCGCCACGTGGGCCTGAAGCGCCGCGGGGTCGAGCGTGGCTCCGGGCAGCATGTGGACGGCAACGGCGACCTCCTCGCCCAGCCGGGGATGTTCGAGGCCGAACACCGCTGCTTCGTGGATGCCCGGCAGCTCGTAGATCACCGCTTCGATCTCGGCGCAGTAGACGTTCTCGCCGCCGCGCAGGATCATGTCCTTGGCGCGGTCTTCGATGTAGAGGAAACCGTCCTCATCGAGCCGGCCGATGTCGCCGCTCAGCAGCCACCCGGCGACGATCGTCTCGGCCGTAGCCTCCGGCTTGTTCCAGTAGCCCCGGATCAGGTTCGGACCGCGGAACCAGATGTCGCCCCGCTCACCGACCGGCAGCGGCTCGCGATCGAGCCCGCGGATCTCGAGGTCCATGACGGGGACCCAGCGGCCGGTGCTGGTCGGGTGTTCGAGATAGTCCCGGCCGCGGTTGCCCGGGCCGTAGGCGTTGGTCTCGGTCATGCCGTAGCCGAGCACGGGTCCGCCGCCCTTGAGCGAACCGGCCACCTTGCGAACCAACGCGGCGGGCGCCGGAGCGCCTCCGCCCCCGACGTCACGCAGCGACGAGGTGTCGAACTCGGCGAAGCGCGGATGGTTGACCAGGTCCCAGCTCTGGGTGGGCACACCGGTGAAGTTGGTGATCCGCTCACGCTCGATCAGCTCCAGCGCTTTCTCCGCGTCCCACTTGTACATGACGACGAGCTTCAGCCCGCCGCCGAAACACGAGAGCATCACCGGCACGCAGCCGGTCACGTGGAACAGCGGCACGATCAGGATGAACGACGGCTTCGAAGCTGTGGGCGGTGCAGCGCCGGGACGCAGCGACTCGATGACCCCGCGCATCTGGAACGCCATCAACGCCTGACAGATGGCCCGGTGCGTCGACACTGCGCCCTTCGGCCGGCCGGTGGTGCCCGACGTGTAGAGGATCGTGGCATCCATGTCGGGCGTGACCTCCACGGCGGGTGCCGGCGTTCCCGGAACCACCGCGTCGTCCCATGCGATCACGCCCGGCCGCGGCGACTTCATACGTACACCGATCATCTTGATGCCGAGCCGACTGCAGGTGGCCTGGCCCCGGTCGAGACGCTCATCGTCGGCGATGAGCACCGAGGCACCCGAGTCCTCGAGCGCGTACGCGAGCTCGTCTTCCGTCCACCAACTGTTCATCGATACCGAGATGCCACCGACGGAGATGATCCCAGCAAACGCCATGATCCACTCCGGGTAGTTGCGCATGGCGACCGCGACGCGGTCACCTGGCTTGATCCCGAAGTCGTTCACCAACGCGGCAGCGAGTGCGTCGACGCTCGACATGACCGCCGCGAACGAGTGCGTCTCGTCCTCATAGACGATGAACGGCTCGTCGCCGTTGGCCCGACCCCGTTCGAACAACTCGCACAGGGTCTCGGGAGCGTTGACGAATACCTTCGTCGCCAACCCACCGACGTCGATCGTGGCGATCTCGAAGGGCGCGCCCGGCGCCGTCAACTGGGCGGCGACGGCGTGGAAGGTCTGGGCGTAGGTCAACTCGGACGCGGGAGCGGTGTCAGTCACGGCAGACGAGTCAAGCACTGCGCAGGGACCTGCGGGCTGCAAGGGGAACCAGTGCCGTCGCTGGCTTTCGTTTCCAGGTGCCGGGGAGCGGTTCGAGCGAGAATGCTCGACAAGGCTTTCCAGAATTCTCCGCCGAAAGTTCCGACGGCCGGATGGTTTGTCACAGCCCCTTCGTACACTTGTACGTATGGAAGTCATCGACCCCGCCGTACTCATGAACGGGTTCCGACGCGTCGATCTTTGCGTCGCCACCACCGTGCAACTCCGTGGTGTGCTCGATGACATCCGGCGTGTGCGGGCGCGCCTCGACGGTGTCGAGGCCGAAGTCGCCCGGCGACTCAAAGACGCCACACCAACACCGGAACGCGACATCGCGAACTCTGCACAGCGATCGAACCGTCACGGCGCCAGAGTCTTGGCCCGTGCGGCCGCGCTCACGGACACACCGGCACTCAACGATGCGCTCGAGAGTGGCAAGCTCAGCGGTGACCACGTCGATGTGTTCGCCAAGGTTCTCGCCACCCTCGACGGCGATGTCAAAGCCGGCTTCGCCGACGCCGCACCTGAACTCATCGAGACGGCCGCAGCATCGGGATCAACACCCGAGGAGTTCGCCGCCAGCCTCCACGCCACCGCGGAGCGCATCGCCGCCGACCAAGGCATGAGCCGATTCGAACGCCAACGCCGCGCCACCCGCCTACGAACCTGGACCGACCGCGCCACCGGCATGTGGCGACTCTCCGGAACCTTCGACCCCGAAACCGGCGCCCGCATCCACGGCCGACTCGAAGCCGCCATGGCCGCCATGTTCGCGACGAAGACGCCATCAACCACACCGACGGACTCCGGCGAGAAGCAAGACCACCTACGAGCCCTCGCCCTCCGCGCCCTCACCTCTGGGTCCGCAGTCCCCAACGCAAAGAGCCGTGAAACGGAACCGAAGAGCAGC
>JANMYF010000097.1:0-4616 GCA_031381685.1 Acidimicrobiia bacterium | reverse complement strand
TGATGCTGGACCCCGACGGAGTCGGTGAACGAACTCATGTTCTCGACCACCCCGGCGATCTTGAGGTAGCTCCGGCGGGCCATGTCGGCCACGCGGACGGCCACCTTCTGCGCAGCGAGGTTCGGGGTCGTGACGATCAGGAGCTCCGTGCGGGGGAGGAGCCTTCCAAGCGCCATCTGCACGTCGCCGGTCCCCGGGGGCATGTCGATGAGGAGGTAGTCGATCTTGCCCCAACGGACCTTGGTGAGGAACTCCTCGACGGCCTTCGCCAGCATCAGGCCACGCCACATGATCGCCTTGTCCTCATCGTCGACGACGAGGCCCATCGACACCGCACGGATCTCTCCGGTGCCGACCGAACGGCTCGACGGCTCGATCTTTCCGTCGGCGCCCCCGAGCCTTCCTTCGAGTCCGAGCATGCGTGGCACCGAGAAGCCCCAGATATCGGCGTCGAGCACGCCCACGATGAACCCACGGGCCGCGAGGGAAGCCGCGAGATTGACCGTGACGGATGACTTGCCCACTCCTCCCTTGCCGGACGCGATCGCAAGCACACGAGTGGTTGCCGGCACCTCGGTCGTGGGGGCGTTCTCTCTGGCCTTCCAGCGGGCCCGCTGCATCACCTGGCTGCGCTGCTCGGCGTTGAGTTCGCCGAAGCTGATGACGACATCGTGCACTCCTTCGAGGCCACGGATCTTCGACCGGGCGTCGTCGCGGATCTGGGTGCGGAGCGGGCATCCGGCGATGGTCAGCGCAATCACGACCTCCACCGTGCCGTCGGGAAGCACGTCGATCCGCTCGACCATGCCGAGCTCGACGATGTCGGCGTTGAGCTCGGGGTCCATCACGCCGCGGAGAACTTGGCGGACGTCATCCACCGACGGACGTGGTGTCCGGCCTGCCGGCGGGGGAGTCGAGGTGACCTGTTCGCCGGCCTGGTCGGGGGAAGTGACGCCGGGCATGCTTGCAATTGTACCGGCGGGGGTACACTTTCTTTCCGTCCGGTCGATGTGACCCGGACACACCTGTCCGGGTTCCCCTCCCGGACTCCGCAACGAGGAGCTTCCCATGAGCGTGCAAGACGCCCCCACCGCTGTGAAGATCGGTCTCAGCCGCAAGTCCGACACCATCATCGTCACCGCCGCTGCGGCGGCGAAGGTCGCTGCGCTTCTCGAAGCCGAGGGTGACACGTCGCTCGCCTTGCGCGTTGCCGTCCGCCCCGGCGGATGCTCGGGCTTCTCCTACGAGATGTTCTTCGACGGCGAAGTAGCCGACGACGACCTCGTGAAGGAATACGGCACGATCCGAGTCATCACCGATGCCACCAGCGCCGGCATGCTCAAGGGTGCCACGCTCGACTACAAGGACAGCCTTCAGGGCGGCGGCTTCGCCATCGACAATCCGAACGCCACGCGTTCGTGCGGTTGCGGCAACTCCTTCAGCTGACCCCCCTGACGCCAACTGCGTGACCCGGCAGTCGTCGCGCTAGGTTCGGTTCCGTGTCGAAACCAGTTGGCCCCTATTCGCCCGTTCTCCGCGCCGGTGACCTCGTGATCCTCTCGGGTCAGCTCGGCCTCGCCGACGGAGTGATCGTCGAAGGTGGCGTCGATGCGCAGACCCGCCAGATCTTCCGCAATGCGGAGGGTCTGCTTGCATCGGCCGGCGCCTCGCTCACCGACGTCGTGAAGTGCACGGTGTTCCTCGCCACGATGGACGACTTCGCCACGATGAACGCGGCGTACTCGGAGTGCTTCGCCGGACACCGCCCGACCCGCTCAACGGTCGGCAACGTCACGATGGCGCTCGGCGCGATCGTCGAGATCGAGTTCCTCGCCTACACCGGCCCCGCCGGCATCACGACCCCCTGAACCGGCTGGAGACACGAACAATGCTCGGTGCCATTGCGCTCATCGTGTTCATGGTCGCGGTCTTCCCGGTGGGGTTCTTCCTCACCGGAGCGATCGCCTCGGCTCTGCATGGCGTCCTGTTGTCCGACGACGCCGACGAACGCCACGAGGGCAGCGAACTCATCGCGCTGAACTCCTGACGCGACTTCTGGCGAGCGTCGCGTCGCCGAGGAGTGGATCGTGTATCGGTCAAACGGCCGCGGTGAGCGACGTTTTTTCGCAGGCATCGAATGCGCTACCGTCGGCTTCAAACAATCGAAAGGCGTGTGATGCGAATTCCCCGAATCTTCCTTGCAATAGGCGCGTCAGCTGCGTTCATGTTCGCGGTGGTGCCGTCGGCGTCCAGTCACCCGGAGCTGCAATCCGATGGCGCGTTCTCCGATGACAGTGACCGCGACGCCCACCAGCATGGCGACAGCGATGGGCACCTCCCCACCAGTCAGAGCAATGTCGCGCTGATCAGCAAGCTGAAGCTCAAGAATGCCGTGCCCGAAAAGATTGCCGACGTCGGCGTTCACAAGGGCTACGCGTACCTCGCTGCATGGGGCGTCGTGACGTGCAAGTACAACGGCATCCACGTCGTCGATGTGCGAAATCCAGCCTCCCCCAAAGAGGTCTCGTTCATTCAGGCGAAAGAGGGCAGTTACCCCGGTGAGGGAGTGCAGGCGCTGTCCATCTCCACGCCCAAGTTCACCGGAGACATCCTCGTCACGAACAACGAGAAGTGCAAGGACAAGGTCGGGTTCGGCGGCATGAACCTGTACAACATCTCCAACCCGGCGAACCCTTCGATGCTTGCCGAAGGTGTCGGTGACTTCTCGGTCAACGGCCAGGGCAAGAAGGACGCGAACGAGATCCACAGTGTCTTCGCCTGGGACGCCGGCGACAAGGCCTACGCCGTCATTGTCGACAACGACGAGGGCGCCGACGTCGACATCGTCGACATCACGGACCCGAGGAAGGCCAAGGTCGTTGCCGAATACGACCTCGATGTCATGTTCCCGCAGATCGTTCAGACGACCCCCGGCAACCTGATCGAGCTCTTCCACCACGACGTCATCGTGAAGGAAATCGGCGGAAAGCAGATCATGTCGGTGTCGTACTGGGACGGCGGCTACGTGCTACTCGACATGACGAATCCGCTGGCTCCGGTCTATATCGGTGACAGTGACTTCCCGAACCCCGACACCGAACCTCTCCTGAGCGGCTTCACCGTCGTCCCCGAAGGCAACGCCCACCAATCAGAGTTCACGCTCGACAACAGCTATCTGATCGGCTCTGACGAAGACTTCTCCCCGTACGCACTCGCCGCCAAGAACGTCACCGACAACGTCACGGTCCACGCGTCGTCGGGCAGCGGGACGACGCAACTCATTTCCGGTCAGACGCTCTCCGGCCTGAGCGTCTACGTCGGCCGCGCCTGTGCCGCCGACGCCGCAGTCCCCGCGGGCGGATTGGGTTCGCAGATCGCCGTCGTCGAGCGCGGGGTATGTCCGTTCACCGAGAAGGTCGCATCGGTCATCGCCGCCGGAGGATACGAAGGAGTGCTCGTCTTCAACCGGACCGGCTCCGACGCATGCGACGGAGCGCTTGGGATGAGCGTCGAAGGCGCAATCCCGACGTTCGGCGTCAGTCCACGAAGCGAGGGTCTCGCCCTGTTCGACCGGACCATCGAAGCCGACTGCCTCTCGCTTCCCAGTGACGGCTCGGCACTCTCGGGCATCGTCGTCGGAACCCCCGGCGACACGCTGAGCTTCACCTCGGCCTTCGACGGTTGGGGGTATGTCCGTCTGTTCAAGCGGCCAATGGACGGCGGCAAGCTCGAGCAGGTCGACACTTACGCCGTTCCGGAGGCACACAACCCAGCGTTCGCCTCAGGCTTCGGCGACCTGTCGGGGCACGAAGTGGCGACGTCGCAGGTGAATCCCAAACTGGCGTATTTCTCCTACTACGCCGCCGGGTTCCGGGTCGCCAAGGTCGAGAACGATCAGATCACCGAAGTCGGCCACTTCATCGACGATGGTGGGAGCAACTTCTGGGGCGTACAGACCTTTGTGGTCGACGGCGTCGAATACGTCGCTGCAAGTGACCGCGACTTCGGCCTCTACATCTTCAGGTATACCGGACCGCAGTAGCTCGCCCTCCGACACAATCCGGGGTCGTGCCTCCGGCGAAGGCACGACTCCGGGGTGCGCCGGACCCGTCGTCGCTGCGGTTCAACTGCCCCAGCGGCCGGTTCCGAAGCGATAGCCGACGGACCGCACGGTGTGGATCAGGTTGTGCTCGTCGCCGAGCTTGGCCCGCAGACGGCGGATGTGGACGTCGACCGTGCGCGCCCCGCCGTAGTACTCGTAGCCCCATACCCGAGACAGGAGCGTCTCCCGGGTGAACACCTTCCCCGGGTGCGTGGCCAGGAATTTGAGTAGCTCGTACTCCATGTAGGTGAGATCGAGCGGGCGCTTCTCGATCACCGCCTGATAGGTCTCGAGATTGAGGATCAACGGTCCGTACTCGACCACTTCCGGCCGACTTCCCTTGCCGGCGCGCCACAGCAGATGGCGCAGGCGTGCTTCCAACTCGCGGGGATGGAACGGCGACAGGCAGAAGTCGTCGAAGAGGTCTTCGCGGAGCTCGAGGTCGTTGAGCTGCGAGCCGCTCACGAGCAGGAGGAGGGGCTCGACCGGGACGTCACGCTTGCGCAGCGCTCGG
>JANMYF010000062.1:0-2040 GCA_031381685.1 Acidimicrobiia bacterium | reverse complement strand
TCATCGCACGGCTCATCGCATGGGTCATCGCACGGGTCTTCGCTCGGCTCACTGCACGGCACCCGCTCATGAACTCCTACTCCGACATCACGAAAGTTGACAACGCCATGAACATCACCGCCCCAGCACGCACTCGTCACGGCACGGCCCGCGCGCATCGACTAGGACTCGTGAGGTCCCAGGCAGCCGACGTCGCCACAGCGCCGCTCGGGGGAGACACGGCGTTGCCGAAGAAGAGCCGGATCGGTCGGGTCGTTGCCGGGTCGTTGATCTTCGGGATCGTGGCCGCGGTCGCTCTCGTCGCCGGGCCGCTTGCCGGCCGCGAGGAGCACATCATCACCGGGTCGGTGCTCGCCGCGTTCTCACTCTCGTGGGCGATGCTCGCGTTGCTGTCCACCCATCGGACGGATCAGCCGCAACGGTGGGCGATCGCCCCTGCCGTCGTCATGGGGATTGCCGGTGCGGGCATCCTGGTCTTCGCTCCGACAGGCAACCAGCTCGGATGGATCTGGCCGCCGGCCATCGCAGCTCTCACGATCTGGATGGTCGTTCGCGCCCGGCGGGAACTGCGGAGTCGGACGCGGGTGTGGCTCGTGTATCCCGTGTTCGCGGCATTGATGCTGTCGGCAGTGGGCGGCGCGTACGAGACCTACCGTGAAACAGCGGATCGGACCGACTACCCGATGCCCGGCAGGTTGATCGATGTCGGTGGACACCGTCTCCATATCAACTGCACGGGTACGGGCAGTCCGACCGTCGTGCTCGAGCCCGGCCTCGGCGAGCCGTCAACGGCGATGGCCTGGATCGCTTCCGACGTTGCGACCACCACCAGGGTGTGTGTTTACGACCGGGCCGGTCGTGGCTGGAGCGAATCCGCCTCGGCTCCCCAGGACGGCGTTCAGACCGCGACCGATCTGCACACGCTGCTGGACCGGGCCGGCGAACCTGGACCCTACGTGCTCGCCGGACATTCAGCGGGCGGCATCTACGCCCTCAACTTCGCCAACCTCTTCCCCCGAGAGGTCGCCGGGGTTGTCCTGCTCGACTCGATGCACCCGGAGCAGTACACGAAGATCCCCTCGTGGCCCGGCTTCTATGAGATGTTCCGTCGGGCCTCGGCGGTGCTTCCCTCGTTGTCCCGTCTTGGCCTCGGCCGCCTGCTCTACCAAGGCGCATACAGCGACCTGCCGGAGTCGGTCCGCAATCAGGAGCGGGCGTTCATGGCGACCCCTCGTGACAGCCGAAGCGTTCGTGACGAGTTCTCCCGGTTGCGCACCGCCATGGCTCAAGCCCGCGCACTGACCAGTCTCGGTGATCGGCCGCTCGTTGTCCTGACGGCGGAGAAGGAAGCCGCAGGCGGGTGGACGGCAGCGCAAGACGAACTCGTCGCACTCTCCACGAACGTCGCCCACCGCATCGTGTCCGACGCCACGCACGCCATGCTCACCGAGAACAAGGCGATGGCCGGTCTGTCCGGCCGGGCAATCCGCTACGTCGTGACGTCGGTCCGCACGGGCAACCCCTTGGCGGAATAGCGACTGCGATCTGGGCAATCTCGCCCGGTGTTTTCGAGCCGGCCGTTCGCTTTGCGGACGGCCGTGCTCGGTCGGTGCCTCAGAGCCAGTCGCGTTTGCGGAAGGCGATGTAGAGCCCTCCGGACAGCACGACGATCAGCACGATCGCCGCGACGACACCGCTGGTGCGACCGGCGCCCGGATACGGAACGTTCATGCCGTAGAAGCCGGTGACGAGTGTCGGGACGGCGATGATCGCCGCCCAGCTCGTCACCATCTTCATGGACTGGTTCTGACGGTAGTCACGCAGGCTGAGATTGGTCTCGACGATCGTGCTGACCAGGTCGCGCAGGGCTTCGGTCGACTCGCTGACCCGGAGGATGTGGTCGTACACGTCCTGGAAGTAGGGGTAGAGCTCTTCGGGCACGGCGCGGTTCTCGTGTCGCATCAGCGCACTCACCGCCTCACGCATGGGGACGGCCAGGCGATGGAACCGAACGAGCGCTTGGCGCATCATGAACCACTC
>JANMYF010000446.1:0-4194 GCA_031381685.1 Acidimicrobiia bacterium | reverse complement strand
CCCGGCGTCGTCGGCTGTTCCCGGCGTCGTCGGCTGTTCCCGGCGTCGTCGGCTGTTCCCGGCGTCGTCGGCTGTTCCCGGCGTCGTCGGCTGTTCCCGGCGTCGTCGGCTGTTCCCGGCGTTGTCGGCATCCCAGACCGGCCCGAAATTGCCGATTTCCGTCAGTTTTCCGCCATCTGGGATGCCGCAATGGGAGATGTGGGATATGGCACCGTGCCACCGGGCGAGCGGTCCCGTCAGTTGTTGCCGGCGCGCTCCAGGGCGTAGAAGCGGTGGGGGCTGTCCTTCGGCACGTGGAGTCCTCCGCCGACTTCGACGAAGAACTTGCGAAGTCGGCGCCGGTACCACGCAGCTGATCGCCAGAACGCATCGAGGTCGCTGGCGGCGGCGTCGATGACGTCACCGTCGAGGTCGTCCTGGGTCGGGATCTCCAGCATGATCAGTCCCCGGGTGGCCGAAGCCAGATGGGAGATTGCCCGAACGGCGGCGTCGTCATCCAGGTAGTGCAACGTCCCCTGACACACGACGAGGTCATAGGTTCGCGACGGCTTCCACGTCGCGATGTCGCGTTGCTCGTGGCCATAGCGTTTCGCCGCGTAGTCGCTGATATCGACGCCCGTGTAGCGGACCTTCGGGTGATGCGCGGCGAGGTGACGCTTCCACCAACCGGGGCCTGCTCCGACGTCGAGCACGGATCGAACGGGTATCCCCCACCACTTCGCCAATGCGAGCGTGCCGTCGGCAAGGTGTCCGATGCGGGCCGCAGTCTGCACGGGACGACGCCCGTACCAGCGCGTGTAGTACGCAGAGTCAAAACGGTCAGCGCGCGTAGGGATTGACGTTGGCTGAGCGCGAGGGGACATCGGGAACGCGTGCGATCAATCGATGCAGACGGGCCCGGCCTGCACGGTACGCGTGCGAGCAGCGCCGACCCCGTCGTCGGGCGGAGCGAACATCCCGCTCATCGGTTCTCCTCCGATCGAGACGAACCACACCGGTCCTTCGATGTCCGATACCTGGAACGTCACATCCGGGTTCCAGCTGGTCATTTCGTTCTTGCTCCGACCGAGGGCCGGCTGTCCGTCGTCGAGCACGAAGCGGTCCCCGGGCATCTTCGGATCGGGATCGTCGAAGACGAGATAGCTGAGAAGGTGCTCGACCTTGTCCGCGACGAGCAGCGTCGGACCTTCAGCGAAGGTCATCGACAAGCGCCCCCACGTGACGTAGCGATTCCTACGTCCGAGGCCTTCACACGGCGACTGCGAAATGTCCCAGCCAGTGTCCTCGCTCGGCTTTCCGAAGATCTCGTTCATCGACGAGATCACCGCGTTCGCCTCGTCACCGAGACGGAACGGGCCGATGCCGACCGGTGTCATGACGAGAGGCCCGGTCAGATCCTCGGGCGCCACCACCGGGATTCGGGCGGTGTCACTGATCGGGAAGGTCGTTGCCACCGTGTCGGCCGGCGTGCCCGTGTCCGTCGGCCCTGTCGCGCTGTTCCCGACCCCCGATGAGCTCGCATCGCTGTCGTCGCTGCAGCCGCTCATCGACACGAGCAGGAACAAGGGAATCGTGAGAAGGGCTGCTGTGGTCCGTCGCATCAGTCGTCCGTCCCCGGTTCAGACCGTGAGCTGAAGGCTCGCCGGGTCATACGCATACTGACCGATCCAGAGGTGGATCGGACGATCTTCGCGAAACCAGGCACCGTCAGCGCGCACGTCGAGCACGCGTCGATCGACGACGATCTCGGCGGAGGTCACGGCATCGGGCAGCACGTCAACACGTACGAAGCCGACGAGTCGACGCTCCGCCCGCTCGAATGCCGACCCGGGAACGCCCCCGTAGACCTGCACCACCGCGCTCGTTGCCCGCCCGCCGGTGTTCGCAATGCGACAGCTCAGATGGATGCGGTCACCGTCGACCTCCTCCACCCGCGCGCTGTGGAGTTCGGTCCGACCGTACGACAGCCCGAAGCCGAAGGGATAGGCGGGTTGGGTCCCATTGCGTCGCAGCAAGGCGTGACCGTGCCAGAGGTCGTAAGTCTCCTTGACCGCGTCGACGTCCCAATGGGGTAGGTCCGCTTCATCGACGGGCACCACGAACGGTAGGCGGCCGGTGAAGTCGGACTCCCCGGTGAGAAGGGAGCCGAGGGCATGTCCGCCTTCCATCCCGGGGTACCAACTCATTACGATCGCCGGGACGGTCGCGGCCCACGGCATCGTGACGGCGCTTCCGCTCATGATGACGACCACGACGTTCGGGTTGACGGCGACGGCGGCGGCGATACGGCTCTCGTCCTCCGGGAGCAGCCGAAGGCTTCGGCGGTCACCGCCGGGCGAGAACTCCCGCTGCTCCCCCGTGCGCTTCGAGCGGGCGAAGATCTCACCCATCGCCCGACTGTCCTCGGCGGTCTGCTCGGGGAACAGCGCGGCGAGCAACGGCGCCGTGCCGGCCGAGTCGATGTACTCGCCCTCGTGCTCGAACGTGTAGCCGACGACGACCACGCAGAGGTCCGCGCCGGCCGCGATCGACACGTCGTCGTCTGCGTGCGCGACCTCAACTCCGGGAAGAGACGCGCGCATCCCATCGAGCAGCGTGACGGTCTCGGGAGTGATCACATCACTTGATCCGCGATCTCCGAGGTTGGCGATGTTCGCCAGTCGCCCAAGCACGGCGACACGCTTCGTCGACGAAACGTCGATCGGCAGCAACGGCGAGCCAGTAGACCCAGGCTCGTTGCGCAGCAGCACCATCGAAGCGGTCGCCACCTCTCGGGCGAGTTGACGATGGGCGCGACCGAGCACTCGGGCGGGCACGGCTTCACGGGTGAACGTCGGCGCGAAACGAAGGAGCGTGGCGACGGTGTTGACGACTGCACGATCGATGTCGGCTTCAGTCAACTCAGCGTTCGTCAACGCGACCCCGAGGTGCATCTTGCGTTGCTGACGGAACGGCATCTCGATGTCGAGCCCCGCCTTCACGCTCTTCGCCGCATCCCGCAGCCCGAAGATGAAGTCACTGGTGACGAAACCGTCGAAGCCCCATTCGTCGCGCAGGATGGTCTGCAGCAGAGTGGCGTTCTCGCCGCACCACTCGCCGTTGACGGAGTTGTACGCACTCATCACGCTCGCCACGCCGGCCTCGATCACCCGACGGAAGTGCGGCAGGTAGACCTCGTGAAGTGCACGCTCGTCGACCGCGATGTCGACCGTGAAGCGGGCGTTCTCCATCGAGTTCAGGGCGAAGTGCTTCACGCACGCCATCACATGGTTCTGCGCGCCGCGCGTCAGAGCCGCACCCATCTCGCCGACAAGGTAGGGCTCCTCGCCGTAGGTCTCCTGGGCCCGGCCCCAGCCGGGATGGCGGAGCAGGTTGATGCAGACGCCGCCGTAGTACGTCGCCCCGACCGTACGCAGCTCGGCGCCGATCGCCTCGCCCACCCGCTCCTCCAGCGACGGATCCCACGTGGCCCCGCGGGCCATGCTCACGGGAAAGGCGGTCTTGTCGCTAATCACGCAGCCCCGAGGACCGTCGGAGAACTGGATGCCCGGGATGCCTAGACGCTCCACCACCGCCGCCGGAAACGTGCGGGTGTGATACCCGCCGCTGACCATCTCGGCCAGACCCGGCCAGGCATCGAGATCGCCGTCGAGGCACCCGAGCTTCTCCTCCAGCGTCATCTGCTCCACGAGTTCGGCGGCCACGTCCCGATGGTCCTCGAACTCGTCATGGACGCGTCGGACGGCGTCGTCGAAGGCGGTCGTCATGCCCACAGGTTCCCACGCGGCGACAACATCGGCGAGTGGGCGGGCACAATGGACGGCTATGGCTTCGCCCGTCTCCGAAATCTTCGACCCCGCACGCTGGACGGAGGTACCGGGCTTCGCCTTCACCGACATCACGTATCACCGCGCCATCGACCAGGGAACGGTGCGCATCGCGTTCCACCGGCCCGAGGTCCGCAACGCGTTTCGTCCCCACACGGTCGATGAGCTCTACACCGCTCTGGACCACGCCCGGCAGACGAGCGACGTCGGCTGCGTGCTGCTCACGGGCAACGGACCATCGCCCAAGGACGGCGGCTGGGCCTTCTGCTCCGGCGGCGATCAGCGCATCCGTGGCCGTGACGGCTACCGCTATGCCGAGGGCGAGAGCGCTGCGACCATTGACCCGGGCCGCGCCGGACGTCTCCAC
>JANMYF010000386.1:0-12250 GCA_031381685.1 Acidimicrobiia bacterium | reverse complement strand
GGGCGTGGGTCGATGTCCACGGATGTTCGGCACTCGTTGGAAGAATCCGGTGCAGAGATTGATAATCGGTGGATTGGTGATGGCGAACTCGAGGAACTCCTTGCTTGGACCGGCACCATGGTGTTGCCCTATCGCTCAGCGACCCAATCAGGGCCAGCAGCGACAGCCTTGAGCAACGGGATTCCAGTCGTCGCTACCGACGTCGGCGCGCTTCGGGAGCAAGTTCGACATGGGGTCACCGGCTTGATCGTGCCACCGGGCGACACGAAGGCGCTCGCTGACGCACTTTGCGAGATCACCAGTTCGTACGAGTTCAGCGAACGACTCTCCGCCGGGTCGTTCGCCGTTCTCGACTCGGAAGAACGCTGGTCACTTCTCGGGCCGACCATCGTCGAGAACTCCTGGCTGAACACGCAGGGTTGCGTTGCGGATCTCCGCGAGAGACTTCGACCACGAGTGTCGGAGGGGTGAGATGGAGCGACGGGTCATTCATACACGCGCTCCCCTTCGCTTAGGCCTCGGAGGCGGAGGAACCGATCTCTCGCCGTACTGCGATTCCTATGGAGGAGCTGTCCTCAACGCAACGATCGACCTGTATGCGTATGCATTCGTCGAGTCGTCTGACGTGACGGTCTTTCGAGCGATCGACCTCGACCTCGAAGTGGTCCTCGATTCGCTCGACCAAGAGACCTCCGAGACGTTGGCTTTGCATCACCACTCCTACCGATGGGCGGTCGAGAACTACAACGACGGTGAGCCGTTCAACTGCCAGATCTCGACCTTCTGCGAGGCGCCGCCCGGCTCGGGCCTCGGTTCCTCCTCGACCATGGTCGTTGCCATTCTGGGAGCCTTCGCGGCCTTTCTCGGAAAGACCATCTCTGACTACTCGCTGGCACGCGACGCTTACCACGTCGAAAGAGTGCTCGCGGGTCTCTCCGGTGGTCGCCAAGATCAATATGCCGCTGCCTTTGGCGGTTTCAACTTCATGGAATTTCTCCCGAATGATCGAACGATCGTAAATCCGCTCCGCGTTCGACGAGCGGTGATTTCGGAGCTGGAAGCATCGATGATTCTGTACTACACGGGCGTCTCGCGCTCATCAGCCGCAATCATCGATCAGCAACAGTCGAACCTCCGTGAGGGTTCAGCGACATCGACGGAGGCCATGCATCAATTGAAACAGGATGCGTTCGATATGAAGGAGTTTCTTCTCAAGGGGGACATACCTGCCATCGCTGAAGTGCTCAATCGATCCTGGGTCGCCAAACAGCAGACGGCATCCGGCATCACGACGCCGTCGATCGAGCGTGCGATCGCCGCGGCCACGGAGCACGGCGCGGTAGCGGCAAAGGTCTCGGGCGCCGGCGGCGGTGGCTTTCTGACCTTTCTCTGCCCGCCGGAACGGCGATTGCATGTCCGCAAGGCGCTCGAGCGAGAGACCGGGGAAGTATTGTCGTTCTCTTTCACCAAGTTGGGCCTAGAGAGTTGGCAGCCACGATGATCGCAGCCGCGTACGCCAGAGACGAAGTCTCGAAAGCACAACGGGTGCTCCAGGACATCCAGGACTCCGGCACACTGATCGACGAGACCGTGCGAGTCGCTGAACGATGCGTCCACAGCATCCGCAACGGGGGAAAGGTGATGTTCTGTGGCAACGGCGGAAGCGCTGCCGATAGCCAGCACCTCGCCGCTGAACTTCTCGGCAAGCTGAATCTCAACCGCGATTCCCTCCCCGCTCTCGCGCTGACGGTCGACACTTCGGCCCTGACAGCAATCGGCAACGATTTCGGCTACGAGCACGTGTTCTCGCGCCAGGTGTCCGGGTTGGCGAGAGCCGGTGACGTACTCGTGTGTATCTCCACGTCCGGTCGATCCCGGAACGTTCTTCTCGCAGCCGAAGCTGCTCACGCAGTCGGGTGTGTCGTTGTTGCGATGACGGGCGGGCAGAAAGGCCCCATCGCCGAAGTTGCTGACCTGTGGCTCGCCATCCCTTCCGACGAGACTCCGAAGATTCAAGAAGGCCACATCGTACTTGGGCACATCTTCTGCGCTCTGATCGAGCAGGATATGTTTCCCGAAGGACTCTCTGGATGAGAACAGAGCGGGCCCTCTTCCTTGATCGAGATGGAGTGCTGAACATCGACCACGGGTATGTGGGTTCGATCGAGCGTTGGGATTGGATCGACGGAGCACGTGAACTGCTGGCCTTTGCTGCCGAACAGTCGCTCCCCGTTGTTGTGATCACCAATCAGTCCGGCATCGGCCGAGGTTTTTTTTCGCCGGACGAGTTCCACTCACTCATGAGGTGGGTCGGCGACGAGGCAGCGCGAGCTGGAGGACCGATTCATTCCGTCTACTTCGAGCCCTCTGTGCCCGGCGCTCAGGTTGCATCGCGCCGCAAGCCTTCACCTCAGATGATTCTTGAAGCTGCCGAGGAAATCGGGATTCGGCTGGAAGACTCCTTTCTCATCGGAGATCAGGAATCCGACATCCAGGCTGGACGGTCGGCCGGAGTCGAACACCTTGCGATCTTCGGGCCGAAGCCCTCCACGCTGTCGGGCGTCCGACACCTGCGAAACCACACCGAGTCGATGAACTGGATTGCCGACACGCTCGAACTGACCCAGCCGAGGTCGACCAGCGCAACGTCGCAAGAGTCCGGTCTGGCGAAAAGGAAAGCTTGACCAATATGACAAATACATCAAGCAGGTACGATAACGGGGACTATCTGCTTCACAATCGGGACTGGCATCTTTCGGATTCCCCCTGGAAAGCAAGTCAGATCAGTGGACTTCTGGATAGGCATTCAGTCAGATTCTCTTCGGCCGTCGAAGTCGGCTGCGGCGCCGGCGGGGTGGCAATAAATCTCGCAAAACGTTATCCACAAAGCTCCTTCGTCGGATACGACACAGCGAAGGACGCGCGAGCCTTTTGGAACCTTTCCGGACAGAAGAACTTGGAGTTCCGCTCGGAAGACTTCCTGGAGTCAGATGAGTTGTTTGACCTCCTCCTCCTCATCGACGTGTTCGAGCACGTTCCCGACTACATGGGATTTCTGAATCGCCTACGCCCCCGGGCGAAGATGTTCGTCTTCAACATCCCGCTCGACATGCATGTTGCGGGAATACTCACGAACAACCAAACCAGGGCTCGCGAAGCCTACGGTCACCTGCACTACTTCTCGGAGTCCACGGCTCTGGCAACACTCAAGGATTGTTCATTCGAGATTGTCGGGACTCAGCTTGCCGCCGGCTTTCAGGGTGTCCCGAAGTCATCGTCGCGCGCAGCGACACGCCAACGGATCATGTATCCCTTGCGTAAGCTGGCCACCTTGTTTTCGCCTACCGCTGCCGCGAAACTCTTCGGCGGCTACTCGCTGTACGTCCTTGCTGTCCCGAGTTCTCCGTCCCGATTCAGCTTTCCGTCAGGAGACCTTTGCGACGAAAGTGCTCCACGTCAGCCTCCGCAAGAAACCATCGATTCGGGAACTCAGGAATGTTGCGGTACGTCTCTTCCGGGACCAACGACGTCCTCTCCTCGTTCACCACGAACGTACGATAGCCAAGCGGCGACAGGAAGCTGGAGACGTCCGCTGAGGTGTCGCTTGCGAGTCCGAGATGATACAGCTCGGCAATGATGATCGGCCGCGAGGCGAGACATCCGATCGCACCTTCGAGCACCTGACGTTCGTGTCCTTCTACGTCGCACTTGATAAGTCGCGGCGATTGACCGCGTCCGATCTCGGCGAGAACGGAGTCAAGCCGACGCAGGGCAATGGGGACTGTGTTCACTGACTCCCGTGCAACCAGTTGCCCCAAACCAGCCGCTCGCAGACCGTCGTCGAAGACGACCTGCAGGTGCCCATCAGTGTCGGCATTCGACAGACCAAAACCGAATACCTCTACTCGCCGCAGCCCGGAGATGATCAGCGCGCGTCGAGTCACCCGGGCGTAATAAGGGTCAGCCTCGAACGCGAACACTCTCCCGCCCCTGCCAACTGCCCTTGCGAGTACGGCCGACCAGTCAGCACCGTTCGCGCCGACGTCCACGACGCAGTCGCCCGCGGACAGGAAGCGGGCGACGATGGCCAGGTCGGGCTCGACGGGATCGACGAAACGAATTCGGTATGCGAATCGAAGGGAATGCAGCGTGGCTGTGACATTCTCGCCGAGCAACCGAATCAACAGTCCCTTGAGCCGGGGAAGTACTTGCAAGGCTCCTCGATCGCTCGGCCGTCCGAACCAGCACGATACCTTAGGAACGTGCACATCGGCCACGTGATCACGAAGCTCGACGTCGGTGGCGCACAGACCGTCGTGTGCGAACTCGCACGACATCACATCGAAGCCGGGCACCGAGTCACCGTTTGGAGCGGCTTCCTCGGGCCCTCGGCTTCGCGTCTGCAGGAACTCGGCGCGACCGTCGTGTCATGCCGAGATCTCATTCACCCACCGAATCCGCGTCGGGACCTCGCCGCGGTTCGGTTTCTCGAGCGCGAGCTGAGCAGTAGCGACGCTTCCGTCGTGCACACCCACTCCAGCAAGGGTGGAATGGTCGGTCGAATCGCGGCCCGTCGAGCCGGCCTCCCGTCGGTTTACACGGCGCACGGATGGCCGTTCCGACCCGGAATGCCCACCGGTCAACGGATGCTGTCGTTCGTCGGAGAGTGGGCTGTGAGCCGCCTGCGAAGCGAGATCGTCACGGTGACAGAAAACGATCTGAGCGCGGCGCGTCGGTACAGAATCGGCACTTCAGGGCATCGCCACGTCATCCACAACGGCACCTCCGGGCCACCACTTCTGGAGTCGAACAGGTCCGAGTCCGGCCCTGTCGAGATGGTGTTCGTAGGTCGTCTCGCCCAGCCGAAACGAGTTGACCTTCTCCTTGAGGCGACTCGATTGGTGCCGACGACCAGACTGACGGTGGTCGGCGACGGGCCGTTGCTCGCCCAGCTCAAGCAGTCATGTTCAGACCTCGGCGAACGAGTTCGGTGGGTTGGCGAGGCCGTTCCCGCTCCATTCCTTGCCGCGGCGGACCTCTTCGTCTTCTGTTCCGATCACGAGGGCATGCCCATGAGCATCTTGGAAGCCATGTCCTACGGACTTCCATTTCTAGGTAATGACCTTGCCGGTCTTCACGAAATTGCTCGTTATGGAACCTTTAGTCGCGTCGTCAAGAAATCTCCTGAAGCCATCGCCGAAGGCATCGTCGAGCTCACGAGAAGTCGAACGGAACTCCGAAAGATGGGGCTGCTGGCTCGCCAAGCTTGGGAGCAGGAATTCACCTCTGCGTCCATGGCGAAGTCGTATTTGTCTGTCTATTCCGGCGCCATCGACGGCCTCCACGGAAAGCGGGGTTGGAAATGAGACGCCTCTCTTCGTTACTCATGGCTTGCGGAATCGGCGGTTCCATCTTCTTGGCCAGCTGGATCCAGGCGAGATACCGATCCAAGGTGCCACTGTTTGACCTGGTCGAGGTGCGTTGGCTCTCGATCTATGGCCTCACGATGTTCGCCGCGCTGGCCATCCTCGGCCTCCCCGGACCGTTCAGTTCCTTCGGAGGTGCCGCCAAAGCGACCGGAGGTGGCGTACTCCTGACGACCGCACTGTTCTCGCTGATCAGTCAGATCTTCGGCCCCTGGCTCTTGCCAAGACCAGTTGTGCTCGTTTTCGCACCCGTGCTCTGCTTCTGCGTCGCCATACTCTGCGCCGCACTGTTCTCGAATGCCTGGAATCGAACAGCGGAAAGCGTCGTCTTTCTCGGCACCGCCGAGAACGAGGAGCGACTGCTTCGCGAGTTGTCGCGCGGAGGAATCCAGCCGGCGACGCTCATCGGCTCCGTCGACGTGTCGGGACCCGGTGCAACGAGCCGTTTCACGCAAACGGCAGCGACCCTGGGACCGAGCCTGGTAGTGCTGGACGAACTCGCACAAGCCGACGCTGACCTCGTCCGTGCAGTGAGCGATTATCACGTGGGGGGCGCGCGTGTCCGGACGCTCACCGGGTTCTACGACGAGTGGCTCGGGAAACTCCCGGTCTCCGAGCTCGTCCGCATGCACCTGCTCTTCGACGTGGGCCACTTGCACGGATCTTCGTACCGCCGAACGAAACGCACCATCGACTTCGCCGTTGGACTCGTCGGCGCAGCCATCGTGCTCGTTGCGATCCCCGTTGTCGTCGTCGGAAACCTCTTCGGGAACCGAGGCAGAACGTTCTTCTCTCAGATGCGAGTAGGTGAAGGGGGCAAGGAGTTCAGCATTCTCAAGTTCCGCACCATGCGCCCGACGAAGGAGGCGGCGGGCAAATGGACGCAGGAAGGAGACGTGCGCATCACGAGGTTCGGGAAGGTTCTTCGAAAAACCCATCTCGACGAGCTCCCGCAGGCCATCAACCTCATCCGCGGTGACATCTCACTCGTAGGACCACGGCCGGAGCAAACGCATTATGTCGAAATGCTTAGCCAGAAGCTCCCGCACTACGAGTATCGCCACTCAGTGAAACCAGGCATCACCGGCTGGGCGCAGATCCGTTACGCATACGGAGCGAACGAAGATGACGCGCTCGAGAAGCTCGAGTACGAACTCTTCTATCTTGCCCACCAATCGACGATCCTCGACCTGAAGATCATCGCTCGAACCTTCTCGCACTTCTTGTTCGGGCAGGGAAGATGAACGACGACGGCTCGATGCTCGTCGCCCGCGTCGAGCGCGACTGGCTGCTCATTGTTGTCGGCGCCGTCGTTCTTTTTCGACTCGGAGTCGGCATGCTCCTCCAACTCGCCGCCGTCGCCGGCCACTCGGGTGGATTGTCCCCGTTCTCGTTCGGAGGCGACGACGGCGCCTACTACCAGAAGACAGCTCTCCAGATCGCCGATGGCTTTGGCACCAGATCAGTGAATCCGTTCCCATCGGCCATCGGATTCCTCATGAATGTCTTCGGCGTTCGAAGCTTGTATCCGTTCAAGTGGATTGGAGTCCTCTGTTCTCTCGGCGCGGCGTTTGCCCTTGGAGGATTCGTCCGCAGCGAGCCAACTCGTCGTCTGAATGGGCGCCACGTGTCCGTTCTGGCTCTCGGGTTGTCGCCCTCTCTTGCCTTCTACAGCACGAACTCCCTCACCCGTGACGTGTGGATCATCCTTGGCTTCTTGGGCGCCAGCCTTTCCTTTGCCAGCATCGTCCGATCACGAGCGCTCCAACCTTTGACGCTGGTGTTCGGATTCCTCTGCTTCATCCTCGTGTCGATGCTGCGCCCGTATGCGGGGATCGCGATTCTCATGGGAGCATCGGCGTGGATCGTCTTGGGCAACTTCCGAGGGCTGTCGCGGCTCGTCGTCGTCGTCGTCGGCCTCGGTGCGTTGGCGGTTCTTCATGCGCGCATACTGGCGCAGCTCAACACCTTGGCCACTCTTCGAGACACCACCTATTCGATTGGCGGAAGCAGCGTCGGGATCTCCCTCTCCTCCGGGAGTCCGTTGAGTCGAGCCGTCGGGTATCTCTACAGCTTCCTCTTCAACCTCGCCGGGCCACTTCCGTGGCAGATACGGTCGCCAGTCCTCGTCGTGTCGTTCCTGTTCGATTCGCTCCCTGTCATCGCTGCGGTATACGTCATCGCTCGCCGGAGGTCGACGCTCGAACCGTGGGCTCGAGGTCTGCTCATGATCGCTTTCTCCTACCTTGCGCTGGTTGCAATCTTCAACGACAACCTCGGCGCCGCCGGGCGCCTGCGACTACCAGCAACTTCACTCCTCGTCCTGATCGCATGCGCGACCTACTACCGGCGGGGTGTGCACAACCCAACGCCGTCCACCCCAAAGGCGCTACGGCTCGTCGCGGCGGCCGGTAGCCCGATCGACCTCTCATGGAGAAACCGATGAACTATTTCAGCCCGTCGAAGGTGGCGGAGACCATTCGATCGTTCTGGTGGCTGATCGCCCTCGGTGTGATCCTTGGGGCCACGGCAACATCCGTCTCGAGTTCACCGTCGGTTGCGCAAGAGGCAAACCTGACGTTCGTCGACGCCCCCGCCGTGCGCGCGGTGAACCAGGTCCTCGACCTGAGCGTCAACTTGCCACGGACGGAGCCATCGAGGATCTCCCGCGAACTGCAGTCCGAGGAGTTCCGCCAGGCATCGAAGAAGGCTGCCCCGCGAGCGCAAGCGATCTACGCTCAAGCGGACAACAGGATCAAAGTCAGCGTACGGGCCTCCTCAATCGGTGAAGCTCGCCGACTCATCGACTTCGTGGTCAAGCGAGCGCGCACCCTACGAACCCTGCCAGAAGGCGTCATACAGTCGACCGAGCGCGAACAGGCGCGAAAAGTCCGCCGGCTCGAGGCGGAGCTCTCGGGCATCACGAAGCGGCTCGAGCTCCTACCTGGAGATGGCGGCGAGTCGAGATCGCTCGTGACGGACTATGCAGCGGTTCAGAAGGAGCTTCGAACCTACCGCAGCGGACTCGAAGCGTTTCGTCGTTCGGCGACACTCGATGCCGTCGGCATGTCGGTACAGATCGACCGACCCAACGAGAGCCGCACGAGTGTCCCGCTACTGGTCGGCTTCGGTGGGGTGCTCGGTGGTGCACTGGCCGGTGCCGCGTCGCTTCTCATCACCGGTCGGCGACGAAGGATCTCCTCACGCGCGGACATCGAACGGGCAACGGTTCCGGGTGCGCTTGTCGCCGTTGTCGCACGATCCGAACCGATCGATGAGTTCTTCGTCGAGGCGCTTCGCCGGATCGGCCACGATGCCGGCGCGATCGAACTTGTTCCCGTGCCGGCAGAGAGCGGCCCAGGCGCCGCAAAGCTCCTACTGACCCGCGTTCCGGCTACCAGCGGACTGAATGTGCGACTCCGAGGGGAGACTCCCCCTGACTCCGCACAACCCTCGGATGCGGTGAGCCTTCTCGTACTCGACGCCAAGAACCCTGCAAGCGCGTACGAGCTCCGACGCGAGCTCCTTCGTCGAACGGACGCCGGGTGCACCGTGCGAGGCGTCGTCGTCGTGGTGCCTACGGTCAAAGAATCGTTGCGCTGGTACTAGTGTCCCGAATCACAAGTCCGCTGCAGAATTCTCGGCCAGATTCCGCCGTGGCGTCCTCGTCGTTTCGTTAGGGCGCTGGCTAGCAGTGCCTCCTGCGTCCTTGCCCTCGGCAAACCTGACTCGCAATCCGCAAAATTCAGCGACACACCAGGAGCGCCGTTCGTCAACGGTTGTTGCGGCAAAACCGGGAAAGCGATTACTGGGTCTTCGCAGGATCCGGATCACCCGATGCTTGGGCCGCCGCTGGTTTGGCCTTTTCTTCCGGCGTTGCCGCGGACTGCGGGGCGCCGTCTCGGCCTGCGGTCGCACCAGCCAGCCTCGCCTGGGCAACCTGGGCGATCGATTGCGGTGCTGGCGGTCGGTTCATTTCGGGCCTCACGCTTGTGGGGCTGGTGTGCGCCCCGGTGACACAACAGTATTCGCTGCCGGAGCCTCCGGACGTATCGGCGGGCTGATCGTCGGCGGTGAGGGCACTTGAGGGGCTTCCACCCGACCCGGTGCCGAAACGTAGACCCATGCGCTCCAGTCACCCGGCACTGCTCCGGCAACCGCACGAACGCGCAATGCGTACCGCCCGCCGCGGGCGAGATCGCTCGCCACGTAAGGCGGCGTGGCGTTGCTGAACACCGACGTGCCGTTCGAGAGGTCGACCCGTTCGACCTGATGAGCGGTGACGACGTTGCCCTTTGGGTCGGCGCAGCACCACGAGAACGTGAGGAGGGGCGGGTCAGATCCCTCATCGACGGATACCGACACCGCTGGTTCACCGGGAATGTCGCCGACGACAAGCGCATCGCTCGAGACGAATCCCGACGCGAGCGCCTCATTGCGAACGTTGACCCAACCCCGATAGCTCTGCCCGCGCTCCAGACCGGGAAACGTCGCCGAGAGCGAGGCCGTCGTCACTGCCGCTGAGCACTGCAGTTGGTCAGCGCCCCGGCACACCTTCGCCTCGTACGACGTGGTCCCCCCGCCGCCATCCGACGTGGCGACCCACGACAGCGCCAGCCCGTGGTCACTCGCCTGCATGAGCGAAAGCGACGTGGCAACTTCCGGGATGAAGAGTCGAGTCACGCCCAATCGGTACTGGCCGATGCTCCCGTAGCCGGACCAGCCGGACGATGGTGTGAGGTATGCCTCGCCCGACACAGCGACGTAGTACGTACCGGCACCGAGGGAGGCGTCGAACGAGGCGCTGACGGCACCGGGCGGGTCATCGGCGGCAATCGTTGCGCCCGCCGCGGAGAACAGCACGAGGTGGGGGTCGAGGTTCGCGCTGATCGCGTTGGGCGTCACGTCGACACGTAGTCGTCCGCCGGGGTGGACGATCCGGTATACGTCGACATCGGCGTCGCTGTTCACCAATCCGTCGACGACGACGTTGCCGTCGCCGAGAACGCTCGCTGTGCCGACGTCATCGCCGACGCTGTCACCGATGAAGCCCGACATGGCGGCGATGATGGCGATGTCGTCTTCGAAGTTGATCGCCCCCGAATACTCCCCTTTGGACCACTGGCTCGTGCGGTACCACGCCGGCGATCCCATGAGCGGCGACCAGCTGCCATGCCCTCCGTAGTACTCAGATGACGAGGTGCCGTCGTGGACGAGTCCAAACAGATGACCCGCTTCATGAGAGATGACCGAAGCGGTGATGGCCGGACGGAAGAATGGCTCGAAGAACACCCATCCGCCGGGCGTGACCGCACCGTAGTCCTCGAAGACGCCAATGCCGGCCACGCCGGAACAGGTTCCCGGACAGATGAAGTTCGCCGTGGTGATCGCGACGGCCTGACCGAAGACCCCGTCGGCCGGCGATGATCGGATCAGCTGTTCGGGTGAGGGTGCTTCCGTCGTCACGTCGAGGTCGAACGGCGCGAAGTCTTCAGCCACGCCCGACCACGTATCGGCGATGAAGTTCAACTCGGCGGTGGAGAACGAACTCGGCGAATCGTCGAAGTCGAAGTTGGGTCGGCTGACCGTCGCGTTGTTGTTCCAGTACGGTCCGGAGGTGATGTCGCGGAACTGGAGGTACAGGGTCTTGGCACTCCCGGGACGGCTGTGCAGGGAAAACGAATCGGGAGGCACGGGTCCCGCTCCAAGCGTTCCCGGAGCTCGACCGGCGACGTCACTCTGCTGCACGTCAGGGGAAAGGGCGGTCGCGCTGTCGATCGGCGCTTCGACGAACACCCCGGAGCCGTCCTCTTTGGCGTAGAAGGTCGGGTCCTCCGTCAGTCGGTCGACGACCTCGGTTGAGACGCCGAGCCGGGACGCAATGCGCGAGGTGATGGGAAACCGGGTTCGCTCAAATTCGGCGATCGGCAGGAGACCAGCAGAACGGCCGGCGGACACGTTGAAGCCATCACGTCCAGTGGCCGATTGCCCGGCCGACGGAGCGACCGGCGCGACCAGCACCGAGACGACGAGGGCGAGGACGGCGACACCGGTCCCGGTCGTGCGCGCCCCCGTCGATCGCACGGGAGCGGATCGCAGCGGAGACACGGGCCAACGCTACCCATTCTCACGCTCGGCGTTGGGTGCTTCGCCCAGAGCGCAGGCCTCACGGAGCCGATCGGTTGGTGCCTCCCCTCGGATTCGAACCGAGAACCTGCGGATTAAGAGATCACGCCGGACCCGGTCAGAAAGTGTCCACACCATTCATGAACAGTCATTTTCCGCAGGCAACCGCGTCAGCTGATACCCCTTTCGGTCATGTTCGGTCAGCACAATCACACCGGCATTAGCACCGGGCTGCTCGGTGCGAACACCGACTGACGAAAGACCGTCCGTTAACCGAGACGGCTTTCCAACGACTGGCACTCATGGGCACGGCGATCGAGCGGGAGCAACGACCACCCCAAAACCGACCGGCCAACGGGACGCATACTCGGAACGAGACCGGACCACACGGCAACTACGCGGCACAAGAACCATCCCGGACATGGCGGGGAGCGCAAAGTCCAGCGCGTGTAGGTATGCGAGCTAATCGCAGCGGCTTGCGCTCGTCGATTGTCGTTGGTCCCCGCTCCGCGGCGGAGCGGCGTTATCAGGGAGGCCAGCCATGAAGGACCCCACTCGAAACTTACCGACGATTGCGGCCGCTCAGAGTGAGAGTCGGAAAGGCGGCATCGGTGCTTGCTTCGTCCCACCCCGCTAGAAAACATCTCAGGTCGAAGGACCTACCGAGTTGACCCCCAGTCGATTTTGGGCCATGCCTG
>JANMYF010000369.1:0-11336 GCA_031381685.1 Acidimicrobiia bacterium | reverse complement strand
TCCCAACGGCGCACGGAGGTGTTCTGCCGCAACTCGTCCTGGCACGGCGCTACCGGAGCCGCAGCCGGACGTGCTGGCCGGGCCGCAGTTGGGCGAGATCGGACATCGATCGTTCCCGCACCACGCCGACGACGGGATAGCCACCGGTCGTACCGCAGTCGGGACCGAGGACGATGGGCTGGCCGTTCGACGGAAGCTGGATCGCTCCGGGGATCATCGCCTCGGTGGCGAGTTCCCGACCCGCACGTTCCACCGCCCGGGTGAGCATCTCGCCGCGGAGACGGACGCCGGTCCGATCGCTCGCCGAGTCGACCGTCCAGAGCCCCTGGACCAGGTCGACGCGGGCCGAGGCGCTGAGCCAGTCGTAGCGGGGGCCCTCGACGATGTCGATGGTCGGCACCGCTGGACGGGGGCGCACGGGGACGGGCTCGAACCAGGCCTCGCCGGGCGGAGACGGTCCCGGTCGGACAACATCGCCGACGGCCAGCGGCCGCGGCCCGATCTTCCCGAGCGAGTCGTACGACCGGCTCCCCAGCACCACCGGTGCGTCCACCCCACCGCTCAGCGCAAGATACGCGCGCAGACCATCTGTCGGGCTGCGGAGCTCGAGGCGATCACCTCGACGGAGCTCGAGCACGTGATTCTGCGAAGCGTCCATGCCGTTGACGAGAACCGGCACGGCTGCGCCGGTGATCGCAATCGTCGTCGGCGCAACCGCCTCGAACGCGCACGAACCGAGAAGGATTTCGAGCACGGCCGCGTCGGGGTCGTTGCCCAGGAGTCGATTGGCGAGGGACGCCGACCGCTGGTCAAACGCGCCGGCGCGCGCGACTCCTTCGTGTGCCCGCCCACGACGGCCGCGGTCCTGGACGGTGAGCATCGGGCCACACCGGTGCACGACCAGGGTCACGGGCGGACCTCCCGGAACCGGACTCGATCCCCGGGGGAGAGCAGTCCCGGTGGGTCACGGCTCTCGTCGAAGAACGCCGCGCTGGATCGCCCGAGGAGCCGCCAGCCGCCTGGGGTCGATGCCGGATAGATCCCGGTGAAGCCGGCGCCCATGGCGATCGATCCGGCTGGGACGCTCGAACGGGGCGATTCGAGTCGGGGCACGATGAGCTGGGGGTCGAGGCCGACGAGATAGGGAAACGCCCGCGAGAACCCGAGAAACGCCACGGTGTACGTCGGCGCTGCATGGCGCCGGATCACCTCCTCGACGGACAGGCCCGTGAGTGCGGCGACGTCGTCGAGATCGACGCCGTCATAGACGACATCGACGACGTGAAGGGGCCGCTCGACGTCGCCGAAGCCATCCGACTTCGCTGGTAGCGATGTGATCCTTCGAACCAGCTCGGCCGACGATGTCGCCGGATCCCGGGGCCGGACAAAGAGCGTTTCCGCACCGGGCACGCATTCCTCGACGAGACCACTCCCTCGCACCTTGCGGAAGAGCCCGTGGACCTCGTTGAGGTCTCGGCACTCGATCAGCACTCCGTGCTCTCCGTACGGTCGCCACGTGAAGTCGGTGGGCAAAACGTCTCGCCTCGCGGATTCGCTCACACCAACTCCTATGTCTGCTTACGATTCTGGGAAATCGACGAACGACTTCACGGTGAAGCCCTCACGCCGAAGACGGGAATGGACCTCAAGGGCGTTCGCCACGGCGTTCGGGCTGTCTCCGTGCAGACAGATGGATCCGATTTCGTGCCGGTGAGCGAGGGCCACCGCCTGTGCGGCAACTGCGTCGGGATCGGAATGGACCGCGCCAGGTTCGCTCCGTGGAACAAGGGTGCCGTCGTCACGATACGCACGATCCGCCAGGCCTTCGCCGACGACTCGCAGTCCGTTCATCGCGGCCTCGGCCAGCAGCGGTCCATCGGCGCCGAGGAGCGTCAGGGTCGGGTCATAGAGCGCGACCGCCTGAGCGAACGCACGCGCCTGCACGAAGTCACTGTTGACCCGGTGGTACAACGCACCGTGGGCCTTCACGTACCGAACCCGTGTGCCGGCCACCCGGCATATCCCGTCGAGCGCGCCGAGTTGATAGAGAACATCCGCGACCAGGTCGTCGGGTTCGACGTCCATGCGCCGTCGGCCGAAGCCCACCAGGTCGGGGTAGCCGACATGGGCCCCGATCACCACGGTGCGTTCGACAGCGGCGTGCACCGTTCGCCGGATGGCCGAAGGATCGCCGGCGTGGAAGCCGCAGGCAATGTTGGCGCTCGTCACGACCTCGAGCATCGCCGCGTCATCGCCCATCGACCACTGCCCGAACGACTCCCCGAGATCAGCGTTGAGGTCGATGACAGCCATGGCGCCATCATGGCCCAGCCGGAACCGGGTGCGTCAGCGTTGTGCCCGGTACACGCCCTTTGCCCCGCTGATGAACGTGGCCGCGACGTTCATCGGCAGGAACAGGAGCAGCCCAAACGGCCCGAACAGTTCAGCCCCCATCACCGCCGCGCTGATCGGGGTGTTCGATGCGGCCGCCCAGGTGGCCACCATGCCGACGGCCGCGAGCAGCGGAGCGGAACCGCCGAGCGGTCCCGCCAATGCCGCACCGAGGCATGCCCCCATGCACAGAAGAGGAGTGACCTCCCCACCGGGGAAACCGCTCCCGAGGGTGACTGCGGTGAAGAGCAACTTGAGGGCGAAGGCACCGGTAGGGAGAGCTGCCCCGAGGAGCGCTGCGTCGATCAGCGGCAGCGAAAGGCCAAGATATGCGCGCGTATCGATGACGAGCGTGAGAGCCACGACCAACGCACCACCGACCACCGGCCACACAACGACGGGAAGGCCCGTCCGCTGGAGAACCTCGTGGACGCCGTGGTGTGCCGCGAGGAAAGCCCGGGCCAGGAGACCCGATGCGACTGCCACCACGACGATCCCGAGGCTGATCGAGTGATCGAGGGTGGGCGGTTTCGAGTGATGGATCCCGAGCTGCGTCGTGACGATGTGGCCGACGAACGATGCAACGGCAGCTGCGGGCAGGAACGCCACGGCCTCGTCGATTCGGGTCCGCAGATGCTCGGAAGTGCGTGGCCGCCACCTTCGAAGCGCTTCAGCACCGAAGATCGTCCCGGCGACCGGCACGCCGAACACCGAACCGAATCCACCGGCCAACGCCGCGACCACGAGCAGTCGTCGGACGTGGACGGGCGATGTACCTCTCCGGAGCGCAGCTCGTTCGAGCACCGGCCGGGCCGGTGCTGCGAGCCCGGCCGCGATCTGCACTGCGGCACCTTCACGTCCACCCGAACCGCCGAACAGGTGGGTCGTCACCGAACCCAGGAGAACGTAGGGGGCCATATGGAACGGGACCCTCCCACCGGGCGCGGCGTCGTCGGGGAGCAGGTCATGGTCGAGCTCTTCGGTGTGGAACTCGTCGAGGAGCAGGTTCGTGCCCGCCGTGGCGCGGCCGGCCGCCCGGCGGAGCAGTCCGATACCGAGACCGGCGGCGGGAAGGAGCCAGGGGAGCCACGGACGGTCGATTCGCGTCTCCGTCGCCCAGGTGAGGGCGTGGAGGAACGCAGCCGACCCGACACCGGCGGAGATGCCGGTGACGAGACCGACCGTCACGCCGATGAACAGCCGGTCCACCGACGGGCGCCGATGCCAGACTCCTCGACCGACGTTCACGATCGTCCGACGCTACTGGGGCGGCGGGTCAGGGCCGTAGGCTCGACCATCGTGCCCCTTTCCTCCTCAAGCCCCCGGCGTCGACACCGGACCCGGCGTCTGATGCACTGGCTCGGCACCGGCCTGCTGGCGACCGGCTTGGCCGGAGGGTCCGCATCGCCTTCGACGTCGGAGCGCAAAGCGCCGCTCGGCAAGGACGGCAAGGCGCCGACCAGCGGCACGGTCGCACCCCGTGCCAACGTCCAGATCGCGGCCGTGGAGTTCGCCCGCACCGAGCTACCGGTCGGAGTCGTGTCGCGTCGTGACGATCAGACCCTTTACGTCATCGAGAAACCGGGCCGCGTCCGCGCCTACCGCAATGGCGCGTTTGATCCGACGCCCGTTCTCGACATCGTGGCGCGAGTCGACTCGGCCAACGAGCGTGGACTTCTCGGCTTGGCGTTCTCGCCCTCGTCCCGCGACGTGCTCTACATCGACTACACCGACACTCGCGGGGTTGTCCATGTGAGCGAGGTCCCTTTCGACGGACGCGTCGCCGACATCTCCCGTGAGCGCGTGCTGTTGCGAATCCCGAAGCCGTTCAACGAGCACAATGCCGGCACCCTTTCGTTCGACCGGAACGGTTTGCTCTACATCGCCATCGGCGACGGTGGATCGTCGGGCGATCCGAAGGGCAATGCCCAACGGACGGACGTGCTGCTCGGCAAGGTGCTCCGCATCGATCCGAAGCCGAGCGCAGGCCTGCCGTATTCGATTCCGCCCGAGAACCCGTTCGCCGGCCGGGGGCCGTCCTCGCTGGGGACGGTCAAGACCGTGAAGGCGAGGCCGGAGATTCTCGCGTTCGGCCTCCGCAATCCCTGGCGGGCGATGGTCGACGCCGAGACCGGCGACGTGTGGATTCCCGACGTGGGTGAGAGCAGCGTGGAGGAGATCAACCGGATCCCGGCGGGGTCGAGTTCCGCGTTCAACTTCGGATGGAGCATGCGCGAGGGGCGCCAGTCCTTCAAGGGTCCGCGGCCGAAGAACGCCGTGGACCCGGTGTTCGACTATCCGCATGCCGACGGCCGCTGCGGAGTGGTCGGCGGTGCGGTGTATCGCGGGAGCGCGATCGCCGCGCTGCAGGGTCGCTACGTGTTCGGTGATGTCTGCAGCGGTCGTATCCAGGTGCTCGACGACCCGCTGCCGGGCCGGGGGCGGGCATCGGACCTCGGCGCGCGCGTCAGCTATCTCACGTCGTTCGGCGTCGGCCCCGACGGCGAGCTCGTTGCGACCTCACTCGAAGGCGGCCTGTACCGTCTCGGGCCGGCCACCACGTGACCAACAGCTGGCGGGTCTGCTATTCGACGGTGCCGTAGGCCTTCGTGCGGTCGCCGGCGGCGGCGCCGTCCCGGACGAACTCCACCGCTGACGCAACCGCAGCGATGAACTCGTCGGCCACGTCGAGGTGCACGGCATTGACCGTGCAGTGCAGCGAGTCCGGCGGTGTCTGGCGATCGCAGTACCAGCCACCGTCGGCCCACAACCGGTCGGCGACGGCGTAGATGTCGATCGGATTCTCTGCGCCGACCGGTGCCCCGAACGCCAGCAGCGTGGCTTCCGGCTCGCCCCGGACGGCGATGCCGTCGATCGCCGACAGCCCGGCTTGGATCCTTTGTCGCGCCACGAAAGCACGCTCCGTCAGCCGGAGGTAGCCCTCCTCTCCGAGGTGCTGGAACACCGCCCACGCCGATGCCAGGGGACCTCCGCTCCGGGTTCCGAGCATCGCCGCGGACCCGTAGAACCCGCCGAGCCAGTCGCTGGTGATGAAGATCTGATGCTTGCGGAGATCCTTGGACCGGTGGGCCAGCACCGACACACCCTTCGACGCATACCCGAACTTGTGGAGATCGCAGCTCACCGAGGTGACACCGGGAACGGAGAAGTTCCAGGGTTTCGTCATCAGGCCGAGACGCTCGAGCCACGGGAGGGTGAAGCCCATGCAGCTGTCGACGTGGAACAAGATGTCGTGATCCTGGGCGAGGCGGCCGATCTCATCGATGGGATCGATCACGCCTTGGGGATAGGCGGGCGCCGAAGCCACGAGGAGGATCGTGTCCTGATCCACCGCGGCAGCCATCGCATGTGGATCAGCCCGGTAGTCACCGCCGACGGGGATACGGATCGCCTCCACATCGAAGTAGTCCGCCGCCTTCGAGAATGCAGCATGCGCCGTCGTGGGAAGCACCATGCGCGGACGATGTACTCCGCGCGTGCGGCCCCACTCCTTGGCCCCCTTCACCGCAGTGAGGATGCTTTCCGTACCTCCCGACGTGTACACGCCCACCGTCTCGTCATCGCCGCCGAGGAGACCGCACACGGTGCCGACCACGTCAGAGGTAAGCGCACGTAATGACGGGAACGCGTCCATGTTCAGAGCGTTCTCCGAGGCGAACCGCTTGTGTGCCTCGACGGCCACCTCGTACGCCTCGTCGCCGGCGAAGTATGCGAGTGAGAAGGCCCGGCCGTCCTTCCAGCGGAGATCTCCGCGACGGAATTCCTCGAGCCGATCGAGCACGTCTGACGGCGGCGAACCCTTGGCGGGCATGGCCGGGTGTCGACGTGGCGCGGCGGAGGACGATGTCACCATCGCACCCTGCCACGGGAAGACCCGGACCGCCAGTGACGCAGTTGAGCGCGGCGTCGCGGAGGGGCGTATCGTCCGGAGGATGAACGACGCCCTGACCGCCGCCCTTCCGGACCTCCGGGCCGACGCGCAGCGTCTGCTCGACGATGCCGTGTCACTGCGTCGTGACCTGCATCGCCATCCCGAACTCGGGCTCGAGAACCCGTGGACGAAAGAACGCCTGCTCGACGCGCTTGAACCTCTTGGTCTGCGGATAAAGGAGAGTCCGAGCACCTCGGGGGTGACCGCCGTTCTCGACGGCGGCGCCGATGGTTCGACGATGCTGCTCCGCGCCGACACCGACGCCCTTCCGCTCCACGAGGACGCCGACATCGATTTTCGTTCCGGTGACGCCGAGAAGATGCACGCCTGCGGCCACGACCTGCACGTGGCCATGCTGGTGGGCGCTGCCCAGATGTTGCATGCGCGCCGTCGTGACATCAAGGGCCAGGTGCTCTTCATGTTCCAACCGGGCGAGGAGGGCTACCACGGTGCCCGTCATATGCTCGACGACGGCCTCCTCACCACTGCCGGGCAGGTGACGAGGGCGTTCGCCATCCACGTGGGCGGCAATGTCCCGTCGGGACTGGTCGCCATCAAGGGCGGGCCGCAGATGGCGTCGGCCGACGAGTTCGAGATCGTGATCCGTGGGCGGGGCGGTCACGCCTCCGCGCCCCACCACGCGCTCGATCCGATCCCGATCGCCTGCGAGATCGTCATCGCACTCCAGACGATGGTGACCCGACGCATCGATGCGTTCGATCCCGGCGTGGTGACCGTCGGCAAGATCACCGCGGGCACGACCGACAACGTCATTCCGGACTCTGCCACGGTCCTCGGGACGATCCGTGCGGTGTCGGAGCGCACCCGGACCGCACTCCATGACGGCATCCGCCGCGTCGCCGAGAACATCGCCGCCGCGCACGAGGCAGTTGCCGAGGTCGAGGTCACGTTCGGTTTCCCCGTGACCGTGAACGATGCTGCGGTCGCCGACGACGTGCTGCGGGTGGCAACTGCGGCATTCGGCGAGCGGGGCGCCATGCGCATGCCCCAGCCGGTCATGGGCGCCGAAGACTTCTCCTACGTGCTCCAGAGGGTTCCCGGGGCGATGGCGTTCCTGGGGGCATGCCCTCCCGAGATCCCGACCCATGCGGCCGCCCCGAACCACTCGAACCTGGTGCGCTTCGACGAAGCGTGCATGACGACGGGTATGGCCCTGCACGTGGCCATGACGCTGGACCACCTCGGCTGACCACACCGTTCTGGGCGCATCAGCGGTTTTCGCGCGCGAATCGCCGTTCCCCGCGCAGATCGGCCGTTTTCACGCGCAGATCGGCAAAAACAGGCGGCCTGCCGGACGATTTGGACGGAGGTGCGTGCGAAATCGTCCGAGCTGCGCGTCAGCGATTCCGACGTCCGCAGGCGGGCGCGGACGGCGGCATTGCGCGTCGGCGAGTGGCTTCAGTGCGGTGAGGACGCGGCGCAGTTGTCGATGAGGCGGGCTGACGCACCGACACGGCCCACGTGGGCGGCGACCAGGAGACGTACCTCGCCATCGATCGATGACGGCGTGGCGAGCGTGAGCGGATCGACGCACGCGGCGTAGTCGACCGACCGCACGACGGACGAGGCATCGAGCACGGCCCGCATCGTGGCACTCACCGCACTTGGAGCACGTTCACCGTCGGCGATGGCCTTGACGCCGGCCTGCAGCGACCGCCACACGACGGAGGCGTGCAGTCGATCTTCGGCGGACAGGTACCGGTTCCGACTCGACATCGCCAGCCCATCGGGCTCGCGCACGGTGGGGCAGCCGACGATGTCGACGGGCAGGGAGAGGTCCGCTGCCATGCGGCGGACGACGGCGAGTTGCTGCCAGTCCTTCTCTCCGAAGAACGCCGAACATGTGCCGGCTATCGCGAAGAGCTTCGCCACCACGGTGGCGACACCGTCGAAGTGGCCGGCCCGGACGACCCCGTCCAGCACGGCGGTGATCTCGGCGACCGACACGGTCGTGAGCACGCGGTCGGCCCCGAAGGGATACATCTCCGAAACGGTCGGGGTGAACAGCACCGACGCCCCGGACGAGGTGGCGAGCTTGCGGTCACCGTCGAGGTCGCGGGGATAGGCGGCAAGATCCTCGGCGGGCGCGAACTGCAGGGGGTTCACGAAGATCGTGGTGACGACGACGTCACATCTCGAAGCGGCGGCCCGGATCAGCGATGCGTGGCCGGAGTGGAGTGCGCCCATGGTCGGTACCAGTCCGACGGTGCGGCCCTCTCGCCGATGACCATCGAGCAGCGTCCGCAACGACGGTATCTGGTGGATCTCGACGATCGTCATCGTGCGACGGAAGAGCCGACGACCGCGAGCGCCAGGATCAGAGTGAAGCCGCGGCGGCGACCACTTCGCGGCCGATGGTGCCCAGTTGGCGGCGGAAGAGCGTTTCGATGACCGAGATCGCCTCAGGCCCGGTCTTGAGCAGACCGGCATAGAGGAGATAGCCACCGAGGACACCCTGGAGGCGATCGTTGATCTCGTCGGTGTGCATGAGCACCTTGTCGCCGCGAAGAATCCAGGCGCGCATCTGCGGATAGAGGGCGCTGACGATCATCTTGGGGTCGTCGTGGGTCCCGAACGGGACGTGCTCGTAGGGGACGTGCAGCTCCTCATACGCGTGAAGGTTGTGCGGCGACGGCATGAGCGAAACGACGCGGGCAAAGCCCTTCTCACGAATCCAGATGATCTCTTCATGTCGGCGGACCCGCCGATGGTTGGAGGTGTGCCCGCCCGGTCGCTCGCAGATCGCGATCGCATCCTTGATGACCCAACAGAAGTTCCGAGGCTCGATGCCCTTCGACCATTTGCCTCGCACGTCGGCTCCTTTGCCCGTTCCGAACATGGTTACTTGCAGGAACGTTCGTGAGTGTACCGACGGCTTCTCGCCCGGATATGCGAAACGGCCCGACTTTTCGGTGTTTCACCGAAGGCCGGGCCATTTCTTGCGATGCTCGAGGTGCCGTGATCGGCGGACGACTGCGTCCTCCGGGCGTCGGATCAGCTGGTGGGACCGGCGCCGAGCTGGGGGCGGGGGCGTCGCGGACGACCGACCCCGGACGGTGCGGGAGGCGGAGACACGTCGTCGTCGCCTCGCAGACCCTCCTTGGCACCCTTCCAGGCACGCCCGGCGCGGTTGCGGACCTTGCCGAGCGCCCCGGTGCGGCGGGCCGCTCCGACGAGCTCGGGCTCGGCGACACCGAGGGGGGTCGGGTCGATCGGTGCCAGCTGGGGCTTCGACGGCAATTCCGGCTTCTCCTCCCACTTCGGAAGGTCCTTGAACAGCTCATCGATGTCGGACTTCTCGAGCGTCTCCTTCTTGAGGAGCGTCTCGGCGAAGTTGTTCAGTACACCGCGGTGCTTGGTGAGGATGCCCTCGGCTGTGGCGTGGGCGGCGTCGAGGAACTTGCGCAGCTCGCTGTCGATCTTGGCCGCGGTTGCGCCGGAGTAGTTGATCCGGGTGCCGAAGTCGCGTCCCATGAAGACCTCGGCGTCACCTGCGCTCAGTGAGAGCAGACCGACTTCGTCGCTCATGCCGTACTTCGTGATCATCGCCCGAGCGATTTCCGAGGCACGTTCGAGGTCGTTGGACGCTCCGGTGGTGACGTTTCCGACGCCGAAGACCAGCTCTTCGGCGGTGCGTCCGCCGAGGAGCATCGCCAAGAGGTCACGCAAGCCGGAGCGGCTCCGTGAGTAGCGGTCCTCCGTCGGCAGCGAGATCGTGACGCCGAGAGCGCGTCCGCGGGGGATGATCGTGACCTTGTGCACGGGGTCGCAGCCTTCGAGCACGTGGCCGACCAGGGCGTGCCCGGCTTCGTGGAACGCGGTGATGCGGAGCTCGTCGGCCGGCATGACCCGCGACTTCTTCTCGGCTCCCATCATCACGCGATCAGCGGCTGCTTCCATCTCGGACTGGCTGATGACGGTCTTGCCGCGACGGGCGGCGATGAGCGCGGCCTCGTTGAGCAGGTTGGCGATGTCGGCGCCGCTCATGCCGGGGGTACCCCGGGCGATCACGTCGAGATCGACCTCGGGAGCGAGCGGCTTGCCCTTGGCGTGCACCCGGAAGACGGCCTTGCGTCCTTCGAGGTCCGGCAGATCGACGCTGATCTGGCGATCGAATCGTCCGGGTCGCAGGAGAGCGGGGTCCAAGATGTCGGGCCGGTTGGTGGCGGCGATCATGATGACGCCGGTGCGGACTTCGAAGCCGTCCATCTCGACGAGCATCTGGTTGAGGGTCTGCTCGCGCTCGTCGTGACCGCCGCCCATGCCGGCGCCACGATGGCGGCCCACGGCGTCGATCTCGTCGACGAAGATGATCGCCGGGGCGTTGGCCTTGGCCTGCTCGAAGAGGTCACGAACACGGGAAGCGCCGACGCCGACGAACATCTCGACAAAGTCCGAGCCGGAGATCGAGAAGAACGGGACTCCCGCCTCGCCGGCGACCGCCTTGGCGAGGAGGGTCTTGCCGGTTCCCGGGGGACCGTAGAGCAGCACGCCCTTGGGGATCTTGGCGCCGATCGCCGCGAACTTCGCCGGGTTCTCCAGGAATTCCTTGATCTCGTGGAGCTCCTCGATGGCCTCGTCGGCCCCGGCGACGTCGGCGAAGGTGACCTTCGGCGCGTCCTTGGACTGGAGCTTGGCACGCGACTTGCCGAACTGCATGATCCGGTTTCCGCCCCCTTGCATCGAGTTCATCAGCCACATGAAGAGGCCGAACAGCACGATGATCGGGAGGAACTGGAAGAGGATCGCCAGCCAGACGTTCTCACGCTCGGCGTTGGTGTCGACCTTGACGCCCTTGTCGAGCAGGGCGGTGGTGAGCTCGTCTTCGTACTCGCCCGGGTAGCTGATGGTGAACTTCGTCGGCTCGCCCTCCTTGAGGGGCTTGCTGAGCTCACCGGAGATCGTGTTGGAGCGAACGTTGATCTTCGCTTCCTTGATCTGATTCTTCTGGATGAGCTGGGTGAACTGGCTG
>JANMYF010000359.1:0-6178 GCA_031381685.1 Acidimicrobiia bacterium | reverse complement strand
CTTGGGTGTTGAGAGAGGGGGACGAAGCCACCGACACTGCTGGATCGTGAACGAACCGGTGCTCAGCGGTGTTACCACCAACCGAGCGCTCCGAGGCACTCGAAAATCTTGTGTTGCAGGATCAGAGGTTGGAACCCCTCGACAATCAGCGTAACAGGGATCACATCACGTGTCGCCCGTCACAGCTAGTTGAACCGGCAAGCATCTTCCCAGGTCAGTGGACCCGGCCGATGCCGCCCTACGCCCGGCGGACGGTCGAGCCGGCCTTGGTCTGCTCGACGACCCAGCCATCGGCCTGCAGTCGAGCCCTCGCCGCGTCAGCCGTCGCCCAATCCTTCGACGCCCGGGCAGCGTCGAGCACCTTGAGCAGATCGACGATCTCGAAGGGGACCGCGGCCTCCAATGGCGCCGGGAAAAGTCCGAGGGCGCCGGCCATCTCGAACACCGTCGCCGCGAGGAGGTCGGCGTGAGTGCTCTCGGTATCGAAAGCTGAGTTGGCCACCCGAAGGGTCTCGAACACCACCGCCATCGCCCCGGGCGTATCGAGATCGCGTTCGAGCTTCGCCCGAAACCGGCTGATGGCGTCGGCGTCGAGGGTGGCCAGTGCCTTCTCCAACCCGATCGTCGTCTGCGGCGATTCGCCCCAGCGACGGGCCAGGCCGTCGAAGCGGCTGAGAGCCGTCTCGGCATCGGAGAGCAGGTCGGGGGTGACCTCGATGGGCGAACGGTAATGGCCGCGCAGGATCAGCAAGCGATAGGCCCGGGGGTCGACCCGACGGAGCAGGTCGGTGAGCGAGGTGAAGTTGCCGAGGCTCTTCGACATCTTCTCGCCCCCCATCTCGATGAACCCGTGGTGCACCCAGTGCTGGCAGAAGACGTGGCCCATCGCCACGGCCTGGGCCCGCTCGTTCTCATGGTGCGGGAACATCAGATCGAGGCCGCCGCCGTGCAGATCGAATCCCTCACCGAGGATGTCGAGGCTCATCACGACGCACTCGGTATGCCATCCGGGACGACCGGCACCCCACGGCGACGGGTACTGCGGAACGTCAGCCGGACCGCTGGCCTTCTTCCACAGCGCGAAGTCGACCGGGTTGCGCTTGTGGGGATCGGACTCCACACGTGCGCCCGCCTGCAGCGACTCGATCGTCTGGCGCGCCAGCAGTCCGTAGTCGGCGACCGACGACGGTGAGAAGTAGACGGTGTTGGGCGTGTCGTAGGCGACACCTTTGTCGATAAGCGCACCAATCAGCTCAACCATCCGGTCGACGAACTCGGTGGCTCGCGGCGCGCGATGGGGGCGAAGCGCGCCAAGTGCATCCGACGCCTTCCACCACTCGGCCTCGTACTTCTTCGTGAGCTCACCAGCGGAGATCTTCAGCTCGGCCGCGCGCTCGATGATCTTGTCGTCGATGTCGGTGATGTTGCTGACATGGGTGACCTCGAGGCCCATCCACTCGAGCGTGCGTCGGATCAGGTCCCACGAGAGCATCGCCCGGCCATGGCCGATATGGGGGAGGTCATAGACGGTCGGCCCGCAGGCGTAGAACGAGAACTTCCCCGGCTCGCGTGGAACGAGCTCGACCGGACGGCCCAGAGCAGTGTCATGAAGGGAAAGCACGCGCTACAGGCTACGACCTGGTTGGAACACCCAACCCGCGTTTCCCGTCGGACCGGCGCTTCGACTCGTCTGCCCTGACGGAACTCCCCACCCCCGCTCCCGAGGTCCGTGCACCGGACCGCCCAGTTCGGCTTCCATTGCGGGGTCCTGTCACCGATCGACCCCATCCGCTGCGGTACTCGCCCGAGCTCCTTCGTCGCCGGGTCTCCGTTCCTCGGGCGGGGCCCCATCGGCGCCACCCCTCCATTTGTTTGTTCTCGGCCCTCCACAACCATCTGGCGCCCGCGCAGCCCAAGCCGCCTCTTCCAGTGTCCAACGAAAGAGCGGGAGGGGTGGCGCCGGGGAGGGGCCCGCCGAGGAACGGAGACCCGGTGCGACGGAGGAGCACAACGGGCGAGTACCGCAGAGTGGGAAGGCTCCCCGGTGACAGGACCCCGGGAGCGGGCACGGAGAAGGACCAACAATGGGCGTGGCGGGAATGGGAAAGAGAACAGCAACGCGCAAAGGCGAAGGAGTGGGAGGGTGAGCGCCGGTAGCCTGGATGGCCTTATGGCACGCCGCATTCCCGACAAGCCCACCCTCGACGGTCTCGAGGCGCGCTTCGGGTCGGTATGGGAGGACAACGGCGTCTACCGGTTCGATCGCACGGCGTCGAGGGCCGACGTGTACGCCATCGACACCCCTCCCCCGACTGTCAGCGGTTCGCTCCATGTGGGCCACGTGTTCAGCTACACCCACACCGACACGATCGCCCGCTACCAGCGGATGCAGGGCAAAGACGTGTTCTATCCGATGGGGTGGGACGACAACGGCTTGCCGACGGAACGGCGTGTGCAGAACTACTACGGGGTCACATGCGATCCCTCGGTCCCGTTCGACCCGTCGTTCACCCCCACATACGCCGGTAACGTCCCGAAGGATCTCCGCGACCGGACGCCGATCAGCCGCAAGAACTTCGTCGATCTGTGCCACACGCTGACGACCGAGGACGAGAAGGTCTTCGAGGCCCTGTGGCGACGGCTCGGACTGTCGGTCGACTGGTCGCTGATCTACACGACCATCGGTCGTGACGCCCAGCGCATCAGCCAGCGGGCGTTCCTCCAGAACCTGCGCGCCGGTGTTGCCTATCCAAACGAAGCGCCGACGCTCTGGGACGTCGACTTCCGTTCCGCCGTGGCCCAGGCCGAACTCGTCGACAAAGAGGTTCCCGGCGCCTATCACGCAGTCGCGTTCCATCGCACCGACGGCCAAGGCGACGTGGTGATCGAAACCACCCGCCCGGAGCTGCTCGCCGCATGCGTCGCGCTGGTGGCCCATCCCGACGACGCGCGGTTCAAGCCGCTGTTCGGCTCCACGGTCCGCACGCCGCTGTACGGCGTCGAGGTACCGCTCCTCGCGCACGAACTTGCCGACCCCGAGAAGGGCTCCGGCGTCGCCATGATCTGCACGTTCGGTGATCTCACCGACGTGATCTGGTGGCGTGAGCTCCAGCTCCCGACCCGGGCGATCATCGGCCGCGACGGCTGCATCCTCGCGACGGCGCCGGACGGGGTGGCCGCCGACGGCCCGTACGGCGCGATCGTCGGCAAGTCTTCCAAGCAGGCCCAAAAGATCGTCGTGTCGCAACTCCAGGAGAGCGGCGAGATGATCGGCGACGCCCGGGCGATTACCCACCCGGTGAAGTTCTTCGAGAAGGGCGACCGGCCCCTGGAGATCGTCACGAGCCGCCAGTGGTTCCTGCGAACGGTGGCCGACCGCGACACCCTTCTGCAGCGGGCTACCGAGATCACGTGGCATCCGAACTTCATGAAGTCGCGTTATGACGACTGGGTGAAGGGTCTGAACGGTGACTGGTGCATCTCCCGTCAGCGGTTCTTCGGGGTGCCGTTCCCGGTCTGGTACGCCGTCGATGCACACGGTGAGATTGACTTCGACACGAAGCTGCTCCCCGACATCGAAACGTTGCCGATCGATCCCCAGTCCGACGTTCCCGTCGGCTACACCGAAGCGCAGCGCGGTCAACCGGGTGGCTTCATCGGCGATCCCGACGTGATGGACACGTGGGCGACCTCGTCACTCACCCCGCAGATCGCCGGCCACTGGGGCAGCGGTGATGGCCTGTGGGAGCGGATCTATCCGATGGATCTGCGCCCGCAGGCCCACGACATCATCCGCACGTGGCTGTTCTCCACTGTCGTGCGTGCCAACGCCGAACTCGGGGTGGCACCGTGGTCGAACGCCGCACTGTCGGGCTGGATCCTCGACCCCGACCGCAAGAAGATGTCGAAGAGCGTCGGGAACGTCATCGTCCCGACCGATCTCCTCGATGATCACGGTTCCGACGCGGTGCGCTACTGGGCGTCATGCGCTCGACCGGGCGTCGACACCACCTTCGACGCAGGCCAGATGAAGATCGGCCGCAAGCTCGCCGTGAAGCTCCTCAACGCCTCGCGTTTCGCGCTTGGATTCTCCGACAGCGAAGTCCCGGCCGAGAAGATATGCGTACCTATCGACTGCGCCCTGGTCAAGCGGCTCGGCATCCTCGTGACGGAGGCCACGCTCGCGTTCGAGGGATACGACTACGCCCGCGCGCTCGAACGGACCGAGTCCTTCTTCTGGTCGTTCTGCGACGACTATCTCGAACTCGTCAAGGGCCGCGCCTACGGCGGCGAGCGCTACTCGGCCGAAGAGACCGAATCGGCGCAGGCAACGCTGCAGCTGGCCCTCGACGTGATGCTTCGGCTCTTCGCGCCGTTCATCCCGTTCGTCACCGACGAAGTGTGGTCGTGGTGGCGCGACGGGTCGGTCCACAACAGACACTGGCCGGTCGCCGCCGAGTTGGCCGCGGGCGACGGCGCGAACGATCTCGTGTTGACCGTGGCGGCCGAGACCCTCGGTGGAATCCGTAAGGCCAAGACCGAGGCAAAGGTCTCGATCAAGGCTCCCGTCGAATCGGTCGTGACCACGCAGACCGCCGAACGCGCCGCAGCCCTCCGGTTGAGCGCGTCGGACGTTGCCGATGCCGGAGCGGTGGGGACGCTCACCGTCCACGACACTGCCGACGAAGCGCCGACTGCGCTTGTCGTCACCCTGGCGGCGATCACCGCTTGAGGGCTCCGGCCGTAGGCTCGGCCCGGGAGGCGAGGGCTACGCCGACGGTGCCTCGAGGTACGGGACACCGAGGTCCGCAGCCATCGACCTCACTGCGGTTTCGAGTTCTGGGAGCCTCGGCATCTTCGCCGCCGAGCTGAGCCAGAGGGGCTTGCCCGAGCTGCGGTGGACGCCGACCACCCGGAATCCGCGTACCTGGATGAGACCGATCCCTGTCACCTCGGCGATGGGCACGACGGTGCCCGACTGGGTGATTGTGCCGGCGCCGCGATCGAGCGTGGTGAGCGCACGCGTCTTCGCTCGCGCCGCCTGGACCAGTGCGGCCGTGCCGAGAGCCAGCACGATCACGGCGAGGGCGACCACGATGATGCTCAGGATCCCCGGCAGGAAGAGGCCTCCGACGAGACCGAACGCGCCGACCAACACCATGTTCAGGCCGATCTTCTGATCCCCGCCTGGCATTACGCGGGTCTCGTAGCCCGTCTTGGTGGGCGTGATCGTGAAGAGACGGCTTTCGTAGCTGGCAGGCACGTCTCCGAGTTTTCCACCTGCCATCGCCCTTACGAGGGACCGGCCGAAGGTCCGGCGAACCAACCCCGCTGGCTCGAACGCAACAACCACCGGGTCGTACGATTGACGGTGTGACGAGCATGACCACCACCGACGGTTCCGATCGACGTCAGCCGGACTCCTACGTGGTGTCCGACGACGAACGCGAAGCCTTTCGACGCGACGGATACGTGCACTTGCGCGGTGTTCTCTGCCAAGCCGAGGTGGACGAGATCGAGGCCGTCTACGACGCCTTCCTTCGCCGTGAGATCGCAGTCGACGGCAAGGACTTCAACGACATGACGACCGGTGAGCACGGCACTGACCCGTCCGGCTACGCCATCGTCAACGTGATGTTGCCGCGCCGCTACTACCCCGAGTGGGTCGGCAACGTGTTCGAGCGACGGGCCCAGTCGATCGCCGAGCAACTCTGCGGGGAAGGAATGACGATCGACTTCGATCAGCTCCTCGCGAAGCACCCAGGCCGCAGCGACGCCGTGTTCGGCTGGCATCAGGACCAGGCCTACTGGATCGACACCGACGATCGACGCACGGCCACGTGCTGGCTGGCGGTCGAGGACTCGACCCTGGAGAACGGCTGCATGCAGTTCCTGCCGGGCAGCCAGACCGAGCCTGTCCGCCCGCACCGGCCGCTCCATGAGGACCGGACCAAGAGCCACACCCTCGTCACCGACCTTCGTGACGGTGACGTGATGGTGCCGGTGCCGATATCTCGCGGGGACATCACCGTGCACAGCGAAGGAGTGCTCCACGGTTCCGGCGGCAACACCACGGAGTCGAGTTGGCGTCGGGCCTACATCGTGGCGTTGCGCTCCGTCGAGGCCGTACGCCAGGAGCGGGCACTGGGCTTCACCCACTCCCACAACGACGGCACGA
>JANMYF010000348.1:0-2104 GCA_031381685.1 Acidimicrobiia bacterium | reverse complement strand
TGCTGCGACGCTTCGTCGACGTTGCCCACCCCGACCATGATCGACGAGTCGCCGTGGACGCCGTTGAGGAAGATGGTGGCGTCGATGTTGACGATGTCGCCGTCGCGGAGCGGTCGATCATCGGGGATGCCGTGGCAGATGACCTCGTTGACGGACGTGCACAGGCTCTTGACGTAGGCCGGCGAGCCGTAGCCGACACAGCTCGGGTAGCCGCCCTTGGCGATGTAGAGCTCGTGGGCGATCGCGTCGATGGCGTCGGTGGTCATGCCGACCTCGACCCGGGGGCCGAGCTCGGCGAGGACTTCGGCGACAGCTCGTCCGGCGACGCGCATTCTGGCGATCGTGTCGGCGTCTTTGACCAGGGGGACATTGGTCTTCTTCGGCCGGCCACCGTTGGCGACGTAGTCGGGAGCGGCAATGGTGTCCGGCACGGGACGACGGGGGGACACGTTGCCGGGGAGCACCGTTGGCTCGGTCACGACGACGGCATTGGCCGATGCCTTGTGGCAGCGCTTGAACTTCCGTCCGCTGCCGCACCAGCAGGCGTCGTTCGATTTGGGCAGCACGGGAGGTCGGGTGATCGTGGTCATAGCGGGGTGCATCCATCGTACGCCCGCCGCCCGCATACGCCGACGGACACCACCCGCCCCCGTTCCGACGCCCCGAGCGTCGCCGCACATCGCCCGGTGACGCGCACCTCAGACGATTCCGCGCGCACCTCGGCCGTACCGAGTGGTTTACGGCTCTGTTCTGCGCCATGTGCGCGTCAAACCAGCCTGAGGTGCGCGCCAAACCTCCGGGGACGGAACGCCCGTCGTGCCGTTCAGGTCGACCGGCGGCGGCGAGTGTGGCCCGCCCCGGCCCGGCGGAGGGCCGACTCGATGGCGCGCACCATCTGATCCGGTCTGTGCAAGACCTGGTGGGCCGAGAACGTCACCCAGTGAAAACCGAGTTCGTCGTAGATCGTCTGACGGGCATGATCGGCTTCGAAAGAACCTTCGTGGTACGTCCGCCCGTCGATCTCAATGATCAACCCCTGATGAGGAAGCACGATCCGAGGTCGCGGCATCGGGAGGAAAGGCAGGAAGAAGTCACTGCGATGCAGAATCCGCCCGTTTGGACCGATGATGGCGACCTGTCTCCAGGGGACCCATCCCTTGGGTCGAAAGCACTGCACGGCGGACGTCTCGGCAAAGCTCTCGGTCGGCGGGACCTGACCGCGGCGATCCAGAACGGCATGGATCGCGCGGTCGCCCGGAGCCGAGGACCCGGGGATCCGCAGCTGGTCGATCCTGATCATCCCCGTCCGAAGGGCGTGTTCGACGGCGAACTCAACTCGGTCGTGGGGATCGATGTCGTCAATCGTGGCGGCGCGGTGCAACGCCTCGTGATCGCTGGCGAGGTGGCGGAGGACGATCGCCGGATGTGCCACCTCGACGTCGCCGACCCTCATGGCGGGCAACCAGCGCCGAGTGCGGAGAATGCCCGGTTCAGATCGATAGCCGACGGGTAGACAGAGTTGAGGATGCCAGTCGATGTCACGAAATCCATCGAGATCGAGCAGGCGGGCGGCAAAGGGGCCGGTGAGGACGGGTGGGGGTGCGACGGTCCGTGGCATGTGGCGCTCCGATGTGTCGTCGTGTTGGAGCGGGGAAGAGGCCGCCCACCCTGGCCGATGGCCGAAGTACTCGTCCAGCGTCGATCCGAGCGTCTTCGGAGTCCGGCGGATTGACGCGCAGCTCGTCGCACTTCGCGCGCACCTCGACGAAATTCCGGCTTCACATCGGCGTTCTGAGCCGATCTGCGCGCCGAATCGGTCGAGGTGCGCGTGAGGTCCGGCTTGGTGGCAGGAGCGCTGACGGCAGGAGTGGCAGGTGCGCTCAGCAAGTGCGGGTCGGGCGGCCGGCGGCAGGCGGTAAGAGGGAGGGTGATCTGGGGCAGGCGGTAAGAGGGAGGGTGAAGTGCGGGCCAGTGGCGGGAGGGGGCTTGTAGCCTGGTCTGCCATGTCTGACGCCGGTCCGCAGTCCTCCACCCCCGCCACAGGCGGGCCCTCCTTCCGCTACAACGCCACGCTTGCGGGGGAGATCGAGGCGCGCTGGCAGGA
>JANMYF010000329.1:0-6503 GCA_031381685.1 Acidimicrobiia bacterium | reverse complement strand
TGTAGGAGTTGACCCACTGGTTGGTGACCGCTGTGATTTCGCGGGCATGGCGTAGCACCCCGGCGAGGAACTGCTTCGCCGTGGACGAAAGGAAGTAGGGGTCATGGGCGTCGTAAAAGGCGTTGTTCCCGTCGCGGAAGAGCGACAGGTGCGTGTGCATGCCACTCCCCTGGACACCGGCGATCGGCTTCGGCATGAAGGTGGCGTAGACACCGCGCTCGATGGCGACTTCCTTCACGACCAACCGTAAGGTCATGATCGAGTCCGCCATCGTGAGCGCGTCGGTGTAGCGGAGGTCGATCTCCTGCTGACTCGGGGCCTCTTCGTGGTGGCTGTAGCGCACCGGGATGCCGAGGGCCTCGAGGTGCGAAATCGTTTTGCGACGGAGATCGCCGGCGGCGTCCGCAGCGGACAGATCGAAGAAGCTCGACGTGTCGAGCGGCTTGGGCGGACGGCTCGGATCGTTGTCGGCGAAGTAGAAGTACTCGAGGTCGGAGCTCGCGAAGAACTGGTAGCCCAGGGCCCCTGCCCGATCGAGGCTGCGGCGCAGCACCTGCCGTGGATCACCGAGGAACGGGGTGCCGTCGAACTCCGTGACGTTGCAGAACATCCGGGCCACCGGCTCTTCGGTACGCCAGGGGACGATCTCGAAGGTGTTCGCGTCGGGATTGGCGAGCATGTCGGATTCGATCTGGCGGCTGAACCCGTCGATCGCCGATCCGTCGAAGGAGATGCCCTCTTCCAGGGCGTTCTCGAGCTCGGCCGGCGTGATCACGAGGCTCTTGAGGGAACCGAGCACGTCGGTGAACCACAGTTGCACGAAGCGGACGCGGCGTTCTTCCATCGTGCGCATCACGTACTCGTTCTGGTCCGACATCCTTCCCATCCGGTCGTCACCCTCTTCGAAAGTCGGCGATGCGTCGTCGGGCCCGGCGGTATCAATCGGCACGCTTACCATCGTGGCCTACTTGTCGGCGGACGTGAAATGCCGGGAACAGCCCGTTCACATACCCGTAACGAGGCCAGGTCGGGAAACATGAAATGCCGTATCCGTTCACATACCTGTCACAAACGAGCAACTGTTGGGAAACGACTCCCTGCAATCGTGTGTACCTCTCCTTGAGGACTCCGCTCGGTCGGTGCTGCGCCGCTTCGCTGCTCGCAACACCGGTTCGATCGGAGAAGCTGATCTTCACCACTACTCACTCCCGGACAACACGTGCCGGGGACACAACGAAAGGCCCCCTGTGGCGTACCAAGCCGAATACATCTGGATCGACGGCACGTCGCCCAGCCCGCTGCTCCGCAACAAGACCAAGATCGTCGCCGATGGCGCCGAACCCGGCATCTGGGGCTTCGACGGTTCCTCGACCGAGCAGGCGCCCGGCGACAAGAGCGACTGCGTGCTCCGTCCCGTGTGGAGCTGTCCGGACCCGATCCGCGGTGGCAACAACATCCTGGTGATGTGTGAGGTCCTCCTCAACGACATGACACCGCACTCGACCAACACGCGTGCCGCAGCGGCCAAGGTCGCGAAGAAGTACGGCAAGCAGGAGCCGTGGTTCGGCATCGAGCAGGAATACACGATGCTCACCGCCGAAGGCCGTCCGCTCGGCTTCCCGAAGACGGGCTTCCCCGCACCCCAGGGTCCGTACTACTGCGGCGTCGGCACCGGCCGGGTCGTCGGCCGCGACATCGTCGAGGCCCACACCCAGGCGTGCCTCGACGCAGGTATCTCGATCTCCGGCACCAACGCCGAAGTCATGCCCGGTCAGTGGGAGTTCCAGGTCGGACCGCTCGGCACGCTCGAGGTCGCCGATCAGCTGTGGGTTGCCCGCTGGCTGCTCCATCGCATCGCCGAGGACTTCGATGTCGTGATCTCCCTCGACGCGAAGCCCGAGAAGGGCGACTGGAACGGCGCCGGCGCCCACACCAACTTCTCGACCAAGGCCATGCGCGAGAACGGCGGCTACAAGGTGATCGAGAAGGCGTGCATCGCCCTCGGCAAGAAGGTCGACCTCCACGTGTCGAACTACGGCCATGACATCGAGAGCCGTCTCACCGGCAAGCACGAGACGGCGCCGTACAACAAGTACTCCTACGGCGTGTCGAACCGCGGCGCTTCGGTCCGCATCCCTTGGCAGGTCCCGATCGAGGGCAAGGGCTACATGGAAGATCGTCGGCCGAACGCCAACATGGATCCCTACACCGTCGCCCGTTTGCTGACCGACACGATCTGCTCAGCGCTGGCCTGAGTTTCCAAGTTTCGCAAACGATGGGCGGCCTCCGGGCCGCCCATCGTCGCGTCCTGGGTCGGCTCCCGTTCACTGGGTCGGCTCGCGTTCACTGGGTCGGTTCCCGTTCACTGGGTCGGTGGGAGCGTCCGGAATCCACAAATCCCGACCCAGTGTCGCTGAGCGGACCCAGAACGTCGGTCGGGTGGGTCAAAAAAAGCGTGACGACGCCGGTGCGTTAGCGGAGACGGCGGAGGGGGCGTCGTACCAGGCGGGAGGTCCCGACGACGGCGCGGACGAGGAGCCACGCCGCGTGCGGCCCGGTGGCGAAGGGAATGCCGCCCTGGCGGTCGCGCATCTCGACGCCGATCTCCGAGATCCGATCGGGACCCACGAGCTCGGCTGCCGCCAGACACGCCTCGAAGGTGTCGCCCAGGTAGGAGGACGGGAAGTCCTCGGCGAACGCCGAGAGAAGTGGTTGGCGGATCGACCGGAAGCCCGACGTCGGGTCCGAGACCGACAGACCGACGCGCGCCCGGAGGCGGTGTCGAAGGAGCCAGATGCCGGCGCGTTTTGCCACCGAAAGCTGCAGTCCCTCGTCCGCCAGGAAGCGGGACCCGATGACCAGGGCAGCATCGGGTCGGTGCCCGAGCAGGCGCGGGATCTCGTGAACGGGATGCTGGCCGTCGCCGTCGCACTGCACGATCGTGGACGCGCCCAGGCGGAGGGCGACGCCGAAACCGCGCCGAAGCGCGTGTCCGACGCCGAAGGACTGGTCGAGTCTCACCACGACCGCCCCGGCGGCTCGCGCCAGTTCCCCGGTGGCGTCCGACGACGCGTCGTCGATCACCACCGACACGTACCCGAGTGCGACGATTGCCCGGACGATGTCACCGATCGTCTCCGATTCGTTCTGCGCCGGCGTCACCACCACGGCGAACGGCGCAGCGTTGCCGCGCCGTTCGCGTTCTCGTCGCTCGCGTTCGGCCGCTTCGGCGGTGACGGTCGGCGCTGTCGGGTCGCTCATCCGCGTTGTCCCGCGGGTGGCGAGACCGCCCCGGTCAGGCGTACGGTCGTCGCGTCGGCGAGGCCGTCGAGACTGTCGTCGTGGGTGACGATCACGAGCCCCATACGGGGCACGTGGATGTTGAGCCGGCGAACGAGCTCGAGCGTGGACTCGTCGAGATGATTCGCCGGCTCGTCGAGAAACAGCATGTCCGGATGACGGAGCAGGGCGCGAGCGACCGCGAGACGCCGCCGCTGCCCACCGGAAAGGAGTTCCCCGTCGTCACCGACCGGATGACTCAAGGCGAGCGGGAGCCCGACGGTATCGAGCGCCGAGCGCATCTCCTCCGGTGTGGCGGACGCTCCGAGGAGAAGCAGATTGTCCTCGATCGTGGAACGGACCACGATCGACTCCTGCCCGACGACCGCGATTCGCTTCAGGACGTCTGTCGGAAATGGTGAAGGCATCGTCCGCCCGTTGACCAGGACCGAGCCGCTGTCCGGAGCGATTCGGCCGACGAGCATGCCCAGCAGGGTGGACTTCCCGGTGCCGTTGTCGCCCCGCAGCACGAGCGTCTCGCCTCGTCTCACGATGGTGGAGAGTCCCGCGACGACGGGGTCGTCGGCGTAGCTGAAAGAGACGTCGCGAGCCTCGATCGCGTCGATCGAGGTCAGCGGACCCTGGGCCCGCGCCGCGGCACGGCCCGCCTCGGTTTCCGAACGGGTGGCGGAACCCCACGTGGCCAGTGCTTCGAGGGCCTGCCGTCCGGAGATGATCGGTGACAGCGCGAAAACGATCATGCGAGCACCGTTCTGCGCCACCGCGAGGGCGAACAGCGTGACGAGCAGCTTCGGTGTCGTCAGGTGGCCGTCGGCGAGCTGATCGGCGGCATACCCGAGGACGATCGCCGACGACACGGCAAAGGTGATGACCTGGCTCTGCATCGACCAGCTCAGCGCATTCGTCTGGTCGGCCGCCGCAGTGGCGAACGCCCGCAATGGTTCGCGGACCCGGTCCACCGCACGGTCCACGACCCCGTGGTCGGTGAAGAGCTCGTCGGCTCGGAGGGTTTCGTCGAGGACGCTGGAGACGCGATGGTGCTCGGTCCACAGCGCCGCGTGCCGCTTGCGCAGATGGAGGGACGAGTACGCCGCTGTTGCGACGATCGGGATGGAGCTGGCGATGACGATCAGCCCGAGCATCACCTGGAGATGGAGGACGACGGCCAGTCCCGCGCTGAGCAGGAGCACGGCCGGTACGAGCAGGCCGAGTACCGCCTCGGCGTACGCATCGACCCGTTCGAGGTCCGACACGATGCGTCTGCCGAGCAGGGAGCGGTCCGTCCCGCGCCGATCGACCCAGGGCATGTCGAGTGCGGCTCGGAGGAGATCGGCGCGCCGCGCCGCCGCCGCCGTCTTGAAGATCGCGCTCAGATTCCGCCGTGACCTGAGCACGAGCAGAGACCCGGCGATCTGCACGGCCAAGGACAGCAAGGTGAAGACCACGAGTTTGCGTCCGTGGGTTTGCTGGGCTTCGGAAACGGCGCGCTGGATGAGCAGGCTCGCCGGGAGGACGGCGACCGAGCCGACGGCCGAAGCCATTACCGGCAGGGCGACCCGTCTGGGGGTGATCTGCAGATAGCGGAAAGGTGCCGTCAGGATGCCGGACGTCGGAGTGCCGTGCTTCACGCTCACAGCTCGTCGGGGAGCCGCAGGTCACCTCGCGGTGACACGCTGACCGATCCGACCTTCGGGCCAGGCGGCAGCGTCGTCCGCTTGAACTGCTGGGAGTGGAACCGTCGCCAGAACACGTCGAGCCAGCGGTCGATGTCCTCGTCGCCGTAGGTACCGGCGAAGACGACCTTGCCGAGTGCGCCGATCTTCTCGCGGCTCTCGCCGTTTCGCAGGAGGTGGAACAGGAAGAAGTCGTGCAGTTCGTACGGGCCGATCACGTCTTCGGTTTCCTGCACGATGTTTCCCTCGGCGTCGGGAGGCAGCAGTTCGGGCGAGACCGGCATGTCGGCCACCGAGTGGAGGACAGCGTCGAGTCGGGCGTCGCTGCCGGCGCGGTGATCGGCGAACCATCGCACGAGATGGCGGACGAGGGTCTTGGGGACGGACGCGTTGACGGCGTAGTTCGCCATGTGATCCGCATTGAACGTGCACCACCCGAGCGCAAGTTCGCTCAGGTCACCCGTTCCGACCACGATCCCGCCGACCTGGTTGGCGATGTCGAACAGGATCTGCGTCCGCTCTCGGGCCTGGGCGTTCTCGAACACGATCGAGTGGTCCGTCGGATCGTGGCCGATGTCGCGGAAGTGCTGGGCGACGGCGTCACCGATCGGTATCACCCGGACGGTGACTCCGAGGAGGTCCATGAGGTCGTCGGCTGCGGTCCGGGTTCGTTGCGTGGTGCCGAGTCCGGGCATGGTCACGCCGACGATCGCGGTGTTTGGGCGGCCGAGGCGCCGCATCGTCTCGACGCACACGAGCAGCGCGAGGGTCGAGTCGAGCCCTCCGCTGACGCCGATGACCAGCCGCTCGGCGTGTGCGGCGAGAACACGCCGGGCGAGCCCGGTCGATTGGATCGCCAGGATCTCCTCCGCTCTGGCATCGCGGGTCGCAACGTCGTCCGGGACGAACGGGTTGCGGGCGAAGGTGCGTCGCAGTTCGCGCAGTGCGGGGAGAGGCCGGCCGACCTCGACGATACGCGTGGCGTCCTGGCGAGGCGCGGTGGACCAGGTCACGTCGCGGGCGCGTTCGTTCATCATCCTGGTGATGTCGATGTCGGCCGTGGCCGATGCGCCCTCGAGGAGGAAGCGCTCGCCTTCGATCGACATTGCACCGTTCTCGGCGATCATCGTGTGTCCACCGAAGACGAGGTCCTTCGTCGACTCGGTCGGCCCGGCGCCGGCGTAGGCATAGATGGTGTGGGTGCGGGCCGATTGCTGCCGGACGAGTTCTCGCCGGTAGTCGGCCTTGGCCACGAGCTCATTGCTCGCCGACGGGTTCATGATGACGTTCGCTCCACCGATGGCCAGACCGGTCGACGGCGGGTCGGGGGCCCAGAGGTCTTCGCAGATCTCGATCCCGAGCAGGATCAGTCCCCGACGGAAGAGCAGGTTCGAATGCACCGGGAAGGGGTCGAGGCCCGCCACCGTCACCATCGTGTCGATGCCGAAGCCCGGGGTGAACCAGCGTCGTTCGTAGAACTCTGCGGCGTTGGGGAGATGCTGCTTGGGGACCGCGCCGATCACGCGACCG
>JANMYF010000299.1:0-11055 GCA_031381685.1 Acidimicrobiia bacterium | reverse complement strand
CAACCACGACGTCGTCGTCGTCACCATCAACTACCGACTGGGCGCCCTTGGGTACCTCGATGTGTCGACGCTCGTCCCCGACGCGCTCGACCTCGCCACACCGAACGCCGGCCTCCTCGATCAGGTCGCCGCCCTCGAGTGGGTGCGCGACTGCATCGCGTCGTTCGGCGGCGACCCGGCAAACGTAACGGTCTTCGGCGAATCGGCGGGAGCCTTCAGCATCGCCACGCTCCTCGGAGCGCCGGCCGCGAATGGACTGTTCCGCCGGGCCATCCTCCAATCGGGAGCGGCCGCCCACATCTCCGATCCGCAACGCGCTTCGCGAATTGCCCGGGGGTTTCTGGACGAGGTCGGGGTCGAACCGACCCGGGACGGGATCGCGTCGCTCGCCGATCGCTCGATCGATGAGATCCTCGCCGCCTCCGAACGGGCCGCAGCCAAGATCAAGGAAGCCGACGGACTTCCTTGGCAGCCGGGCACGGGCACGCAATCGCTCCCGCAGCACCCGCACGATGTCATCCGTTCGGGCGCGTGGGAAGGCATCGACGTTCTGCTGGGAACAACGCGCGACGAGATGCGCCTCTTCACCGCGTTCGATCCCGCTCTTCGCTCGATCGACGCGGACGGCATCCTCCAGCGACTGTCGGGCTCGGTTGGTCCCGCCGCAGGGCAGATCGCCGACGCCTACCACGCCGACGTCCCCGGGCGGTCCGCGGCGGACACATGGTCGGAGATCTCGACGGACGAGGTGTTCCGCGTGCCGGCACACCGTCTGGCAACGGCTCTCCATGAGGGCGGGGCGAACAGTCTGTGGGCATATGAGTTCGTGTGGCCGACGCCGGTCTTCGGTGGCGTGCTCGGAAGCTGCCACGCCCTCGAGATCCCGTTCGTGTTCGACAACCTCCACCAGCCGGGCGTGGCGATGCTCACCGGCGACCACCCCGAACGCCAGCTGATTGCCGACGTACTTCATCCGGCCTGGGCGAGCTTCGCCCGGCACGGCGATCCGAACGTCGATGCGTCGCCGAAGTCGCCGCAATGGCTCTCCTGGAACCCCGACGAGCGCCAGACCCTCGTGGTGTCGCCGGAGCCGGAACTGGTGAGCGATCCGCGGGGCGAAGCGCTCCGACGCTGGCCCACGTAGCCCGCACTGCCCGGTCCGTTGTCGGTTCTGTTTCGGCTCGCGTCGGTTCTGGGTCGGCTCGTGTGCACCGGGTCGGCTCGTGCGGCCGTGTGCCTGGGTCGGCTCGTGTGCACCGGGTCGGGTTCGGCTCGTGTCGGCTCGTGCGGACGTGTCCCTGGGTCGGCTCGTGTGCACCGGGTCGGCAAAACGGCCATTTCTGCACAAATCCCGACCCAGCGCGCGTGAGCTGACCCAGGCCAATGCCGCGCGGGGCTCGAGTCGTGGAACAGAATGGTGGCTCTATGTTGTCGCTCGCCCCCGTGGCTGATCCGTCCGGGTACGGCGATCAGGACCTCTTCAACACTCTGCGCCACATCAGCGACTTCCTCCGGGCCAACACGGCCGGCGCCGATCCCGCCTTCGTCGCCCCGTTCCACGCCCGCCTCGGCGAGGCCTTCCGGCGTCTGGCTCCGTCGATCGGCGTGGGGCTGCCCGACGACGCCGACACCGACCAGATGAATGCGCTCGTCGCCCAGCGTCTGTCGGCCAAAGACGGCGGCGGTCTGGCGAGGCCGGCCGTCGAGCAGTTCGTCCGGGAGGGCATCGCCGTTGCCCGTGAGGCCGGTCACGCGCACCGTTCGGGTCTGCGCGCCTCCGGCACCGTGGCCCATCTGTTTCGCGCCGACGGCGGCGTCCCGAAGACGGCCGTGAACGAGGCCAGCGTCGGCATCCGAGGCATCGTCGGGGACGGACAGGCACATCGGCAGCATCACGGCCGGCCGTTCCAGGCACTCTCGCTGTTCGCCGTTGAACTCGTCGAGGAGCTCCGACGCGAAGGCCACCCCATCGCTCCCGGCGGCGTCGGGGAGAACATCACCACCAAGGGACTCGACTGGGAGGCCCTGCAACCCGGCGTGCAGCTGCGCATCGGGACCGTCCTCGCCGAAGTCTCGTGTTTCGCCGACCCGTGCAGCCAGATTGCCCACAACTTCACCGGACGCAACTTCAACCGCATCGACGAAGACCTCATCCCCGGTTCCGGACGCCGCTACGCCTGGGTGCTCGAGCCCGGCGAGATACGCGTTGGCGACGCCATCGTCATCGGAGCGGCCAACGGGGTCGAGCTCCCGTGAACGCGCCGATTACGCAGCGCCGAGTCGTCATTCCCAAGCCACCCAAGCCGCTCCCGTCGGCCGGAGACCCGCTCGTCGGGCTCTACAAGCCGGCGCATCGCGGCCGCCTCCACCAATGGTGCGCACCGCTCGCCGGGGTGGCCGGTGTGGCTCTCGTGGTCAACGCCCAGCGGGGCACGAAGCTGGCATGCGCGGTCTACGCCCTGTCGCTGGTGGGCTTGTTGACCACCAGTGCGCTCTACAACCGCACGGTCGGCACGTGGTCGTTCCGGCCGTGGATGCGCTGGCTCGACCACTCGATGATCTACATGCTCATCGCCGGGTCGTACACCCCCGTCTGCCTCCACGTCCTCCCGCGGTCATGGGGCATTCCGCTGGTGACGGCCGTGTGGATCGGGGCACTCGGGGGTGTCGTGTTCAAGATCTCTCCGCTGCGCGTGCATCGACGGTTCGCCGGCACGCTCTACGTGGTGCTGGCCGGTGCCTACGTCGCGGCCGCGCCGAAGCTCCTGGCGTCCCTGTCGGGCACTGCGCTCATCGGCTTCCACGTGGCGAACGCGGCGTACGCGATCGGCGCGATCGGACTGTGGTTGCGTCGACCGAATCCGTCGACCGACTTCGGCTACCACGAGGTCTGGCACGTGTGGGTCGTGATCGGCTGTGCGGGTCACTTCCTCATGACGTGGCTCAGCGTCACCTGAGAAGGCTTTCAGCGCGCCGACTGGATCGCGCGCCAGCCACCGCCACTGCTCACGACAAGCTCAGCGCGCCGACTGGATCGCGCGCCAGCCTCCGCCGCTCCGCCGCTGCTTTCACGACAAGCTCGGCGCGCCGACTGGATCGCGCGCCAGCCACCGCCACTGCACGACAAGCTCAGCGCGCCGACTGGATCGCGCGCCAGACCTTCTCGGACGTCATCGGGATGTCGATGTGCCTCACCCCGAGATGGGCGAGCGCGTCACACACGGCACTTTGGAGGGCGGGCGTCGAACCGATGGCCCCCGATTCCCCGATGCCCTTCGCCCCCAGGGGGTTGTTCGGCGTGGCCGTCTCCATGGTGACGAGCTCGAAGCTCGGCAGCTCGGCCATCGAGATGATCCCGTAGTCGGCGAAGTTCGACGTGACCGGGTTGCCGTCGTCGTCGTAGCGGATCTCCTCGAGCAGCGCCTGTCCGATCCCCTGGGCAATGCCACCGTGACGCTGACCCTCGACGAGTAGCGGATTGATGAGCGTGCCGGAATCGTCACAGGTGATCATGCGCACGAGACGCGTCTCGCCGGTGTCGGTGTCGACATCGACAACCGCCACGTGGGAACCGAACGGAAAGGTCGGCGTGCTGGCGAAATCCTCCGCCGCCGCGAGCCCACCGGTGTCGGCCGCATGGTGGGCGACCTCCGCCCACGTCCGGGACACCGCCGGAGTGCCGGACACGTGGAACACGCCCCGCGTCAGGTCGAGCACGACGTCGTCCGCATTCGCCTCGAGCAGGTTGGCGGCGAATTCACGGGCCTGGGCGACCACGGTCTGAGACGCCTTCTGCACCGCTGCGCCACCGAGCTGCAGCGAGCGCGACCCGAACGTGCCGACCCCTTTCGGGACCTCGTCGGTGTCGCCGTGGACGACGGTGATCTTGTCGAAGGGGATGCCCAGCTCGTCGGCGGCGATCATCGACCATGAGGTGACGTGGCCCTGACCGTGCGGGGAGGTGCCGGTGTAGACCTTGGCCGAACCGTCGGGGAGGATCTCGACCTTGCCCCACTCCTCGCCCGGCGTGGGCCCCGCGGTGACCTCGACGTAGACCGCCACGCCGATGCCCAGCTGCTTCGTGGCACCAGACGCCCGGCGGGCGGCCTGATCGGCCCGCAGGGCGGCATAGTCGGCCTTCTCGAGCGCCATGTCGAGCGACTTCTCGTAGTCGCCGCAGTCGTAGGTGGTGCCGACGGCCGTCGTGTAGGGGAACGCGTCCGCCTTGATCAGGTTCTTCCGGCGGAGCTCCACCGGATCCATGGCGATCTCGGCGGCGTAGAGGTCCATCATCCGTTCGGCGGTCAGTGTGGCCTCGGGCCGGCCGGCGCCGCGGTAGGCCGCAACCGGTGTGGTGTTCGTCAGCACCGAGGTGGCATTGCACTCGACCTTCGGGATCGCGTAGACGGCCGGTGCCATGGTGCGCGTCATGAAGGGCAGAAAGGCGCCGATCATGCCGTACGCACCGGAGTCCTGGATGACCTCGATGCGGTAGGCCTGCACCTGACCGTCCCTTGTCCCACCCATCGTGGCGCGGTGAATCTGGGCGCGGCCGTGGGCGAGACCGGTCATGTTCTCCGAACGCGTCTCCGTCCACCGAACGGGCCGGCCGGCCTTCTTTGCGAGGTGGGCGAGGAGGAGCTCCTCGGCGTAGATGCCGATTTTTGGCCCGAACCCGCCGCCGACGTCGGGGGCGATGACGCGCACTGCGCCTTCGGCGAGGCCGTACAGGCCCTGCAGCGCATCGCGCGCGGCCTGCGGCGTCTGGGTCGAGCACCAGTGGATGAGCCGGTCGTTGTGCCAGACCGCCGCCGACGAACGCCCTTCGAGTGGAGCCGCAGCAACGCGGTTGTGGACCACTCGCTCGCTGATCACCACTTCGCAGCCGTCGAACAGGTTCGGATCGCTTCCGAACTGCAGGGCGAAGGCAACATTCGAGCCGTGCACCTCGGTGATCAGCACCTCGCTGGCCGCCGCCGTCTCCATATCCAGCACCACGGGGAGCGGCTCGTAGTCCACGACGACGAGTTCGGCCGCATCGGCTCCGAGCGCTGCAGACTCAGCGACGATGACGGCGATCGGCTCGCCGACGAATCGGACCTTGCCGGTGGCGAGGATCGGACGGCCGAGGGTCGGAGGCAGCATGACGAAGCCGGGAGGCATGTCGCGTCCGGGAAGGTCGGCGAGGTCGTCGTAGCTGTAGACGGCGAGGACGCCGGGCGCCGTCTTCGCCTCGGAGGTGTCGACCGAGAGCAACGTCGCATGCGCCATCGTGGACCGGACAAACACGGCATGGACTGCGCCGGCAAGAAGCTGATCCTGCACATCGGCCGTATAGGTACCTCCGACGGTCAAGAACTTCGGGTCTTCCTTACGAACGACGCGGGTACCAACAATGCTCATGCACATGCTCCTGGTGGGGGGAAACGACGGCCTGACGAACGACCGGTCGACCCTACCGGCCAACCCCGCGGGAGTGACAACAAGCACGGCTGTCTGCCTCAGAGATGCCGCCCACGGGAGCCTGACCTCGGCCCTGTGCAGGGGCTGAGAGCGCGTTCGCACGTTGTCCCGCGACGCAGACCAGACTTGGGGCATGGTTCTTGCGCTGTCGGCCGGCCCGTTGGCCCTGGCCCTGACCGCCGGCGTGATCGTGGCGTTCAACCCGTGCGGCTTCGCCATGCTCCCCGCGTACATGGGGTACTTCGTCGGGAGTTCCGCGGCCGACGGCGAACGGCCGCTCGCCTACCGGCTCGTGCGCGCCGCCAAGGTCGCCGGTGTCGTCACACGGGTTCGTCACCGTCTACGGCACCCTTGGTCTGCTCGCCTCGCAGCTCCTGTCGCAGGTCAAGCAGGCCGTCCCCGTCGTTTCCATCGGCGTCGGTATCGCCCTTGCGCTCCTCGGGGCAACGATGCTTCGCGGCTACGAGCCGAAGCTCGCGTTCCTGAAGGTCGGCGCCGTCGATCGGGGCAAGGGCCTGCGCTCGCTGTACGTCTTCGGTCTCTCGTACGCCGTGGTGTCCCTCTCGTGTGGGTTCGCCGGATTCTCGGGCGTCGTCGTGAGCACGCTGCGCGACGGTTCTGTCTTCGGGGCAGCCGCGACCTACCTCACGTTCTCCGCCGGGATGGGCCTCGTCCTCATGGTCCTCACCCTTGCCGCGGCGCTCGCCCAGCAGACGGTGTCCCGCACGATGAAGCGGGCACTTCCCTATGTGAACCGGGTGTCGGGACTCTTCCTCGTGATCGCCGGCGCCTACGTGGCCTATTACGGCTACTGGTCGTATCGGATCCAGAATGACACCCCGATCGCCGGCGGTCCGGTGCTGTGGGTCGAACGGTGGTCGGCATCGATCAGCTCGCAGCTCCTCGACCTCTCCACCGCCACGATCGTGACGGCCATCGTGGTGGTCGCCGCCGTGATCGGCGCCGCCATCGCCTTCAGCCGTCGCAAACCGGTGACCGACCTGACCAGCACCCCGAAGGAACAGCCATGAGATTCCCCCGCCCGTTGTCCCCACGTGGTCTGACCGCCGTCATCGTCCTCGGCGCCGGGTCGGTGGTCGGGACCGGCGCTCTAGCGCAGCCGGCGGTCGCCGCGGCCAAACCGTCCAGGGCCGCCCCGAAGAATGCTGTTCCGACAACGTTCCCGAAGCTGAAGGTCCTCGATCTGGCGACGGCGAAGACGTTCGACCTGGCGACCCTCAACGTCTCGGCCAAACCGCAGCTGATCTGGTTCTGGGCGCCCACCTGAGGTTCGTGCAACCGGGAAGCCCCCGGCGTCGAGCAGTTTGCTCGCGATCATGCAGATGCCGTCTCCGTCGTGGGGATCGGTTCCTACGACACGGCCGCTCAGGCCCTCGATTTCCGGAAGCGCCACGGGCTCACCAAGGTCCGGGCGATCTATGACGCCGACGCGAAATCACGCCGAGCCCTCAAGGTGCTCTCCCAGCCATCGGGTGTGCTCGTGGCCGCGAACGGAAAGATCCTTGCCCGCTACAACGGTGAGATCGACTTCGACGACGTCCTGATGAAGGTCTGATCCTGCGTCGGCTTCGCCCCGCGTCCCGACGCTAGGCGGCCGCCACCAGGCAACCCGCACCCGGGGGGGAGACACGTTGCCCCTCCTCGTGACTCACGAGCAACATCCCAGATCGGTGACGACAGCATCCCGGAGCCCCCGATCTCGCGCGGAAACCTGCCGACGAATTCGGCCTATCCGGGATGCCCGAGTCAGTGCCCGAGGGCGGCAACGACGTCCGACAGCGACGGGTTCACCATCGGCTGCCCCTTGACCACAAGGGTCGGCACGGTCTCGTTGCCCCTGGCCACCGAACGGACGAACGCCGCCGCGGTCGGGTCATCCCAGATGTTGTACTTCTCGAAGAACAGGTCGGCCTTGACCATCTGCCGTTCGAGCGCGGAACAGAAGCCGCAACCCGGTCGCCAGTACATCGTGATCTCCGGCGCGGTCGGCTCAGCCATCACCTCGACGTTACCGGTGGTTCACGCTCGACGGCGCCGCAACGGCGGTTCCACGGCCGGCGGGACCCGGCGGTCGGGCAGCTCCGCGAGCAATGCTTCGACGACCCCGGCAATGTCGCGGACGGCCCGTGCGACGACCGCCTCCGAGCCGACCGGCACCGTCGAGAACGCCCCGACCTTTCGGACGAACTGCAGCGCCGCGGCCGTCACTTCGTCAGCGGTGGCCGGGGGGGCCAGACCCCGCAAAGGCGTGATGTTTCGACACATCGACCCACCGTACCGAAGCGGAGTCGGTGCCGAACGCCGTGATGCGGACCCGGTCATCGGACGTTTGCTCGTCCGTGCGGAGTTCCTCCGCCGGTCGCAGGCGCCAGCCGGTGTCCGGGCGGCCGCGCTCGACGGACAGCATCGTGTCCACGCGACGTTCGACCGACCGCCGGTCGAGCACCGGCGTGCCGGAACCGATCACGTCGTTGACGATCTTGCGCGCCACCGGCGGCGAAGGTCAGCCCTTGCCCACAGGCCCGCCGCCCGTCGGCCACCCCCCAACATCACGGCTTGAACTCATTCGGCCGCCAGTGCCGAGGCCGGGCGAACGCGCGCGGCGCGAATCGCGGTGATCAGCGCAACGAGTTGTGCGACAACCAGCGTGCCCAAGACCGCGACGATGATCGCGGTGAGCGGGAGCACGGCGGCGGATTCGACTCCGATCCGTGACTGCACGAGCGACCATCCCAAGCGCATGGCGATCACCCCGAACAGCAGGCCGAGGAACAACGCTGGAAACATCAGCGCCGACGCCATGGCGGCGGTCGAGGCGAGCACCTGAATCCGGTTGAAGCCGAGCGCCCGCAGCACGCCGATGTCGCGACGGCGTCGGGAGATCACCATGAGAAGCGTGTTGATCATCGCCGCCGCGCCGAGCACGGCGACGAGTGCCGCCAACAGCGTGGGGGCAACGGCCACCCGTTCAAGGTTGGCGATGTCCTCGGGGATCTTGGCCGGTTTCGCCGACTTGCCGAAGCCGATCCGCAGACGTGTGATCAGCTCGTCGGTGCTGACCCCCGTCGAGGCGCGAATCAGAAAGCTCTGCGCAATGGACGGCGCATCGATCGTATCGAACGTGTCCTCGCTGACGAGCGCTCCGTCGTCCAAACGTTGCGTCGTCAGGCCGTCGTTGACGAGGACCTGACCGACGATCGTAAGCGGACCTACCGTTCGCCCACCCGGAGAGCGGATTGACACGCGATCACCGAGCAGGAGGTGGTGCGCACGAAGGGTCCGGGCCCCGAGCGCCACCTCGCCGACACCTGGAGCCCTACCGTCTGCGATGGTCGGCCGGACCCGTGCGCCCTGCCGGGTGAAGGCGAACACGAAGACCTGCCGGTCGGCGATCGACGATCCGGACGTCGACCTCGTCTGACCGTACTCTTCGACCCCGACGACTCTCGCCAGGCTCTGCGCACCGGCGACAATCTCTTCGGTGCTACCGAAGTCCCCGGCGGTCACCTGCCAGGTCTGCCCGAAACGCACCGGGTGAGCAACAAGATCGCGACGGCTGGCGCTCGCTCCCGCGGCAACCATGACGAACCCCACGGCGACCGCCGTGCCGATCAACGCCCCCGGGAGGGCCGTGCGGTCACCGCGACGGAGGAAGCTGAGCCCGGCGCGGGCGCTGACGGGCATCGACACGGGGCCGGTCACGAACGGTCGCGTTGCCATTCGATCGACGCGCCGCAGTCGAAGCACGACTGCGCCGATCGACGCCATCATCGTCAACAACACAACCGTGGCGGCGCCTCCCAGGACGACGGTGGCGTCGAAACGCAGACCCGGCGCAATCTCGATCCGCCGGGCCAGGCCGATCGGGCCGACCGGAGATGCCAGCATGGCAATGACAGCGGAGACCAGCCCGGCCCCGACCGCTACGGGGAACGCTCGGAGCACGAACGCGAAGAGCACGTCGCGTCTCGCCATGCCCAGCGCCGCCAAGGTCGCCCTGTCCGCCAGGTCACGCCCGCACTGACGGCTGATGGCCTGCACAAAGAACCCCATCGACGCGATCGCCGCAGCGATCGCCACCGCCCACGCCGCGGCCGACTGCAGCTCGATCACCCGGCGCGAGGAATCGGTGGGCGAGAGGAAATCTTGGAATTGGAACACCCGCCCAGGGAGCAGCTCCCGAAGGGATCGTGTGAACTCTGGCCCGGTTCCCTTGTCGCGGAGGCGGACAGCCGAAGCCTTGCCGTAACCGGCAAGATCATCGCTGCCGTACGCCCTCCACCATGCCGCGTTGGTGAACACGATCGGCTCGGGATCGGTCGCCAGGTCGTCGGATGTCCTGATCAGGCCGACGACCTTCACGCGGATGTTTTTACCGCGGGGTTCGTCGTTGACGCGGTTCGAGGAGAGGTTGAGGCGCTGCTCGGCGCGGTAACTGCTCAGTTGGACGGCGTCACCAACCGTGATCGCGTATCGGCCGGCGAGCGCCTCGTTGATCGCGATCTCGAGCGGCGAGTTACGCCTCGGAAGGCGCCCCTTGACGACGACAGGCGCTCCCAGCGGCTCGTTGCCCTCGAGGAGCGCGTACTGGATCGAGGGATCCCATCGGGCGGCGTTGCGCGGCTTGACCCCGATGATCAACACGGCGAGCGGCTCGACTCGCGCCACGAGCGGAGAAGCGCGCAGAAGGCGGCCGACCTCGAGGACATTCTTGGTTCCCGAGCAGATCGTCCCGGGGTCGGCCTCGATGTCTTTCTCGGTCAGGCCGACGGGGCACCCGAACACCGTCTGGGTAGCCATGGCCGGCTGGCGCAGATACCGGTCGAGGGCCGTCGACGTGCGGCGCGCCACCCCCATCGCCGTCATCACCGCGCCGCCGGCCAGCCCGGCGAACAGCGCGAGGAACACCGTCGCCGCCCAGCGCCGACGACCAATCGCCCTCGCCCACAGCAGCGCGCCTCCCATCACTCCGCCCTCAGGACCGCGGCAGGCGATGCGTTCACGCTGCGGCGGGCCGGTAGCCAGGCCACCGCGTTGGCCATGACGAGACCACCCACGATCACCGCGGCGATCCACGCCATGTCCAGCACCGGCGCTTGGTCCAGGGCGCGCCCGGTGGCGATCGACTGCCAACCGATCCGGCCGCCGATCACTCCGACCGCCGCGCCCAGCACCAGCGGGGGCCCGACGAGTGCGGTGGCCAACCACAGCAGCGAGGCCCGGGCCTGGCGCCTGCTCCCGCCGAGTGCCCGCAGCACGGTGAGGTCGTGGCGTGCGGCGCGGGCCATGAGGAGCAGCGCGTGCGCCAACGACGCCGCGGCCAGCAGCGTGATGACGAGCGTGAGGACCAACGGTGCACCCGCCACCCGCTGCAGGTTGCGGACGTCGGGCGGTGGGACGGCCGTGGCGTAGCTGTTCCGGAAGGACGCCTTCAGCGCGGCGGCGGTCTCAGTTCGAAACGCGGGATCGATTCGCACATAGAGGTTCTGGCCAACGTTCTGGGCGAACGTGCCGCGCGCACCGATCAGAGACGGATGCACGAGCACCGCGTTCTTCGGATCGACTGCGGGG
>JANMYF010000297.1:0-9928 GCA_031381685.1 Acidimicrobiia bacterium | reverse complement strand
GACGCCGACGTGCTCCCGGCGTGGGTGGCCGACATGGACTTCGAACCGCCGCCGGCGGTGCTGGTCGGTTTGCAGCGTTGGCTGGATGACGGATTCCTGGGCTACCCGGGTTGGCGCTACCACGAGCACCTGCAGGGGGTTGCATCGCGATATCTTGCCCGTCGTTTCGGGATGCTCGATGATCCCGACCGGTTTGCGTTGCAGACCGATGTGGTGCAGGGCATGCACGCAGCGATGCGGGTGTGGTCGGAGCCCGGAGATCCGATCCTCGTGCTCACGCCGATCTACCCGCCCTTCTTCACCGTGATCCGTGAGCAGGGTCGTCGAGTGTTGGAGCATCGGATGACGGTCGTCGACGGTGAATACCGCTTCGATCTCGAGGCACTCCGCGCACTGGTCTCGACGAACCGCCCGCCGATGTTGTTGCTCTGCAATCCGCATAACCCGGTCGGCCGCGTTTTCACCGAGTCCGAACTCCGTTCGCTCGCGGAGTTGTCGATCGATTTCGACATGATCGTTGTGGCCGACGAGATCCACGCCGAGTTGGTGTTCGACGGTCGTCGGCATATCGCGTTCGAGTCGCTCTCGGAAGAAGTTCGCGCACGTACCGTCACGCTCACGTCGGCCAGCAAGTCCTGCAACCTCGCCGGTCTACGCGCCGCGACCCTGGCGTTCGGCACCATGGCGCTCAAGGAGGCGTTCGACGGTGAGTTCTCGTCGCACGTCCTCGGTGTCCCGTCCTACCCCGGTCTGCGGGCCATGGAGATCGCGTGGACGGATCCCTCGGTGACGGACTGGCTCAGCGCGTGCATGTCGGCGTTGGCCGATCGGCGAGCGCAGTTCGCCGCCGGACTCACCGCCGGAGCACCCGAGGCGGTGCACCTTCCGGCGCAAGGTACCTACCTGGCGTGGGTGGATCTGTCGTCGCTCGGTTTGACCTTCTCTGCCGGTGAGTCGGCCGCGGATCGCCTTCGCGAGGAGGCTCGGGTTGCGTTCTCGGCGGGGCCGACATTCGGTGAGGGGCTCGAACACTTCGTCCGCGTGAACCTCGCAACGTCACCCGCAATCGTTGACGACATACTCGAGCGCCTCTGCGGCTGGATCGATCGTCAGCGCGCGTAACATCTCCCTCGCGCGCGGCAACCAGATCGCGGTGCTATCGATGGCGCAGGTGACGGCTTCGGCAACCCCTTCGAGATGCTGACGGGCGACCACTGCGGCAGCAGCAGCGTCGAGGGCGTCGTGCGACCACATGGCGAGTGTTTCGTGATCGACACCGACAGACTGCAGGGCTCCGACCCGATCCATCGTTCCGATACCGGTCGTCTTCTTCGCTGGCCGCCGGCCGAGCAGTGTGCGGTAGATGGCGTGGGGATAGGTCTCGAGGGCGCGGTGGCCCAAGCTGCGGGTGAGCTCGTGGACAAGTGCGGCTTCGGCCGTCCAGCCCGTGAGCGGCTCCGGGCCTGTCGCGAACGACACCCAGATGCCGCGCCGAAGTCCGAGCTCCACTTCGCACCCTCGGGCGTGGCGGAACTTGCGTGACACCGTTGTGTCGTCGGCGAACGGTGCAGCGCTCGGCGCCGGTGGGCCGTCGATGGCGACGACGCAGTGTGGGGGAAGCAGGGCGAACCACGCCGAGACCGCCGCTCGGTCGCCAGGGTCGAGCACGGCGGTGCCGCTGATCTCATACCCGGGCCCGAGGCACACCAGATGCAGGCGATCGGCTCCCACATCGACGCCGACCGCCATCGGATCGCCAGGAGCCATGGGTCGAGCGTAGGGGTGTCCGATGAGCGCAGGAGGGTCCGGTGTGTCTAAGGTCACATGGCTGACTGGACCGACTGCAGGGGGACTGACGTGCGACTGACCAAGTTGAGCCGATCGATTGCCGGGCGGGTCGCCATCGTCACGGGCGCCGCATCGGGCATGGGGCGGGCGACGGCGCACCTCTTTGCCGATGAGGGCGCCGTGGTCGCGGTGGTCGATCGGACCGCAGAAGGGGTCGCTTCGGTAGTGGAGGAGATCGCCGGCATCGGTGGAACAGCGCTCGGCGTCGTTGCTGACCTTCGCGAACCGGCGGGGATAGCCGCGCTCGTGCACGAGGTCACGAACGGGTTGGGCCCGATCGACATCCTCGTGAACAACGCCGGCGTATCGATCCCGGCGGCGATCGAGAGCGAACTCTGGGGCGACGCCTGGCGGACAACCTTCGCCGTCAATCTCGACGCTCATGCCCTGCTGATCCGCGCGTGCCTGAGCGACTTGATGCGCAACGGCGAGGGACGGGTCGTGAACATCGCATCGACGGAAGGGCTCGGGGCAACTGCGTTCATGAGTCCTTACACCGCGGCGAAGCACGCGGTGATTGGGCTGACGCGATCACTTGCGGTGGAACTCGGACCACGTGGCGTGAACGTGAACTGCGTGTGCCCCGGCCCGATCAACACGGGGATGACGGCCCCGATCCCCGACGACGCCAAGGCGATCTTCGCCAAACGTCGCGTCCCGCTTCGTCGGTATGGCGATCCCGAAGAGGTCGCACATGCAACGCTGTCGCTAGTCCTTCCGGCGTCGAGCTTCATGAACGGTGTCGTGTTCGTCGTCGACGGCGGGATGACGATCCGCAACGCCTGAGCCCGGCCCGCCGGCTCGAAGGCGCGCGGCGTGGAGGCTCGGCAGCATGCGACGTGGCGATAGCGTTTCGTCATGCCTGAGATGCCCGAGGTCGAATCTTTGGCGCGTTGGCTGTCGGAGCGGACCCGCGGTCTCGTCATCGAGAAGGTCGATCTCCTGGCGATAAGCGCGCTCAAGACCTTCGATCCATCGCTGGCCGACCTGCGGGGTCGGCGTGTCGTCGGCTGGTCGCGACGCGGAAAGTATCTGCTAGCGGAAACTGATGCGCCCGACGGTGCGACGGGAGGCGAGCCGATCTTCCTGTGCATGCATCTCGCCCGGGCCGGCTGGATCCGCTGGCAGGACGACCTCGCCTTCTCGGCGGCGGCCAAGCCGGGTGTCAAGCCCAAGCTGACGAAGGGACCGCAGGCACTGCGCGTCGTCTTCGACGACGGTTCCGGATTCACCGCGACCGAGGCGGGAACGGACAAGCGGCTGAGCGTGCACGTGGTCCGCAATCCCGACGACGTCGAGAAGATACGTACGCTTGGTATCGATCCGATGAGCGAATCGTTCACCGACGCCGCGTTCTCCGCATTGCTGTCGTCGCAGGGTCGTGCCCAGATCAAAGGGGTGTTGACGGATCAGTCTCTGTTGGCCGGCGTCGGGAATGCCTACTCCGACGAGGCGCTCCATGTCGCCAAGCTGTCGCCGTTCAAACCGGCGAACGGGTTGAACGACGACGAGCGACATCGGCTTCGGGAAGCCGTCACAACGGTGCTGGCCGAGGCCATCGAGCGCAGCGCCGGGAAGCCGGCCAGCGAGCTCAAGGACGCCAAGCGTTCCGGCATGCGCGTGCACGCCCGAACCGGGATGCCCTGCCCGGTCTGCGGTGACACCGTCCGCGAGGTTTCGTTCGCCACCAAGAGCATCCAGTACTGCCCCACCTGCCAGACCGGCGGTGTCCCGCTCGCCGACCGCCGACTCAGCCGCCTCCTCAAGTGACGATCCGGCACGTCCCGTCCCGGTTCGGCGTCCCGAACGCCGTCCGGGAGTGACCACTAACCTGACCGGGAACGACACCGTTCTCAGGGAGTGACTGCATGCGACGTTTGACCGGTCTCGACGCCACGTTTCTCTACATGGAGACGGCGACCTCACCGATGCATGTGGCCGGGACCTATATCTACGACCCGTCGGCGTCGCCCGACGGCTTCGATTTCGCCACGTTCAAGGCGCTGATCGCGAATCGTCTTCACAAGCTGCCGCCGTTCCGCTGGCGCCTCGTGGAGGTGCCGTTCGGCCTCCATCATCCGATCTGGGTCGAGGACCCCGACTTCGATCTCGACTACCACGTGCGGCGCACCACGGTCCGCTCCCCGGGTGGCCGGGCCGAGTTGGAGGAGCTTGCGGGTGAACTGATGAGCCGCCCGCTTGATCGTCGACGGCCGCTTTGGGAGATTCACATCATCGAAGGACTCGAGCACGGTTTCGTGGCGATGGTGTCGAAGACCCATCATGCGGCGATCGACGGGGCGTCGGGCGCCGAGCTCTCGACCAATCTGCTCGATACCCAGCTGGAGCCGGTGTGGTTCGACGATGCGCCGGCGTGGAACTCCGAGCGCATTCCGTCCGATGTCGAGATGCTCAGCTACGCCATCGATTCCCTGATCCGGCAACCTGCGAAGCTGCTGTCCACCGTGAAGCAGACGGTGGAGATGGTGACCCAGCTCCGGAACCGCCCGAAAGTCGAGGGTATGAAGTCGCCGCCGTCGCTCTTCAGCGCGCCGCGCACGAGCTTCAACGTGCCGCTCTCGTCGAACCGGAGCTTTGGTACCACGGAGGTCACGCTCGCCGACATCAAGCGGATACGGGCGGCCTTCGGCGGCACCGTGAACGACGTGGTGCTCGCACTGTGCACGAGCGCGCTTCGGCGATACCTGATCGACAACTCGGAGCTGCCGGTTGAACCGCTCGTGGCGATGGTGCCGATCTCGGTGCGCGCCGCTGACCAGAAGGGGGCCATGGGGAACCAGGTCTCGAACATGTTCGTGGAGCTGCCGACGAACGAAGCTGATCCGGTGGAGCGGCTGCGGCTGATCCAGGTTTCGACGAAGGCATCGAAGGAGCAGGCCAGCGCGATCGGCGCCGACGCACTCACGAACTGGGCGGAGTTCGCGGCGCCGGCCATTGCGGCGCGGGCGGCTCGCCTGTATTCGTCGATGAACATCGCGAACCGCCACCGGCCGCTGTTCAACGTGACCATCTCGAACGTGCCGGGCCCGAACTATGCGCTGTACTGCAATGGTTCGCCCCTCGTGTCGTGGTATCCGATGGGGCCGATCTTCGACGGTGGCGGGCTCAACATGACGGTGATGTCCTACATGGGCGTCGTGCACTTCGGCCTAGTCGCCTGTTCCGACGCGCTGCCTCGAGTGCGTGAACTGGCGTCGAACGTGTCGGAGGCGGCGAAGGAATTGCTCAAGGCCGTCGACGAGCACGAGGCCGCAGTTGCGGCGGCGCCGGTCAAGGAGGTGTCGGCTTCGAAGCGCGCCCCGTCGATGGCGGCGGCAAAGAAGCCTGGGGCGAAGAAGGCGAGCGTGAAGAAGGCGAGCGTGGCGGAGCCGAGAGTGAAGAAGGCCGGCACAGCGAAGGCCTCTGGACCGAAGCAAGCCGGCCCACCGAACAAAGCCGGTGCGAAAAAGGTCGGCACGAGGAAGGCCGCCGCTTCGGCGACGTAGCGACCGGTCAGCCGTCGCGCCGTTGCCAGCGAAACGTACGTACACAGAGCATCAGTCCGCCGAGCATCCACGCGCCGAGCACAATGGCGCTTTGCCCGTGCTGCCATGAACCGCCCGGCTCGACGCGGAGGTACTGGTCGGGAAGAAACACCGACCGGTATCCCTGGGTGATCCATTTGAGCGGGAACACCGACGCAATGGTGCGCAGTGTGGGTGACAGATCGTCGAAGCTGACGAACACCCCGGAGACGAACTGCAGCGCGACGAACGGCAGGTTCACGATCGCCGCGGCCGACTTCGCATTCTTAGGCAGGCTCGACATGGCGATGCCGAGCAGCGAGCACGCCACTGCGCCGAGCACCGTGACCCAGCCGAACGTCAGCCAGCGTGATGCGCTCGACGGGAGGTTCACGCCATAGAGGAGAACCCCGACGGTGAGGATCAACGCGAACTCGAGCACCATGATCACGAGGACCTGAATCATCTTGCCAATGAAGTACGCGACCTTCGGCATCGGTGTGGCGAGCAGTCGTTTGAGGTCGCCGGCGTCGCGTTCGGTGGCGATGCCAATTGCCAGGCTCATGAACGTCACGCTCCCGAGGCCGCTGCCCATGATCCCGGCGAGCAGCACCTGGGAGTACTTCGTGCCGGGAAGTGCGTCTTCGTTGCCGAAGATCGCCCCGAACAGGACGAGGAGCATCACCGGGAACGCCAGCGTGAACAGCACCGCCTCGCGGCTCCGGAAGAAGCTGCGGAGCTCGTGTCGACCACGAGCGAGTGCAACCGTAAGCACACTTGGCAGAGCGACGGTTGAAGTGGAAACAGGGGAGGAGGTGATGTTCATCGGGTTCCTCCGGTCGGACAAGACGGCTCGGCCGTCGTATGTCGGGCAACGAGTTCGAGGTACGTGGATTCGAGTGTCGGTCGGGTGACCGTCAGGTCGTCGATGTCGACACCGAGGCGCTCGGTGAGTTCGACCACGACGGCGGCGGGTTGGTGGGAGTGGCGCTCGTGGGGTGAGCCGCTCTCGCTCCATCGGACGATCGCCGGTGCCTCATCGCGTCCCCCGAGTTCCGCGGGCGTACCCATGCCAACGAGGCGTCCGGCAACGATCACCCCAATCCGGTCGGCCAGCACCTCTGCCTCCTCCATGGAGTGGGTGGTGAGCACGATCGTCGTCCCCCCGTCGCGAAGGCTCACGATGAGGTCCCAGAACTGGCGGCGGGCCTCGGGGTCGAAACCGGTCGTCGGTTCGTCGAGGAACAGAACGTCCGGACGCCCGACGATGCCGCGGCCGACGTCGAGACGCCGCTGCTGTCCCCCGGAAAGCCGATCGACGCGTGCGTTGGCCTTCTCCTCCAAGCCGACGAGTGTGATCACCTCATCGGCCGGGCGTGGTGTTGCGTGATACGTCGCCTGGAGTAGGAGGAGTTCGCGGACGGTGACCTCGTCGCTGGTGCCGGTCGTTTGCAGCACGATCCCGACCCGGTCGCGCCAGGCACGCGTGGCCTTCGCCGGATCGACGCCGAGCACCTCCGCCGTCCCGCCCGTGCGCCTTCGAAATCCTTCGAGGATCTCGACCGCGGTGGTCTTGCCGGCCCCGTTCGGACCGAGCAGCGCGAACACCTCGCCCCTCGCCACGTCGAAGTCGACACCCCGAAGGGCCACGGTGCCGGTCGCGTACGTCATCATCAGCCCCCGAACGCGGATGGCTGGGCCGGGAGCCCTGGATGCGGTGGGGTTTCCCATGACCCCATCGTTGCGGATGGAAACGACGGCGCCGACCAGGGTCGAAGTGGTGTCGCGAGGGACTGCACAGCTGGCCGGACGCGGCCCAGGGCAGAACGTGCGCCGGTCGTGCCCCACCCTTTGCTATGGTGATTGGCCCAAGCGGAAGTGGCTCAGTGGTAGAGCATCACCTTGCCAAGGTGAGGGTCGCGGGTTCGAATCCCGTCTTCCGCTCCAAAGTATCCCCTGGTCAGAGGCCCTAAATGAGCCTCTGGCCAGCTCCCGAGGCCGGGAGCGTTAAACGAAAACGTTAAACCTCTGCGGGATTCGGTAGAGTCTTCGGGGTGCCAGAAGGTGCTCCCGTGGAATATTCCTCACGCCGACGGGGCGGTCTGAAGGCGCTTCGCGAGGGTTTTTGGCGGGTCGACGTCGAACTTCCGAGAAGTCCGTCCGAACCGCGTCGGCGAGTTTCGAGGACAGTCGAGGGGACACGGGCGGAGGCCGAGGTCGTTCTGGCCGAGTTGACGAGGTCAGTCGAAGGCGGGGGTTCTGCCCCTCCTCGCCCGAAACGTGAGGGCAATGTGAAGGCTCGGTCCCGTCGCTCCGGAGCAATCACGGAGCTCGGTCACGACCGTTGGCTTGTCGGGGTCGAGGGACCTCCGGACCAAGTGATTGGTCAACGTCGGCGGTACACCAAGACGGTCCGTGGTTCTCGTGATCTTGCCGAAGTGGCGCTCGCACGCCTCAAGTTGCTTCTTGAAAACGGCGAACGTCCCGTTGCCACATCCGCACGAAACGTGAAGGCGGCGTGCGATCTGTACCTTTCTGAAACTCGGACGGAGTCGCAGACGATTCGTACCGACCGATCGGCATGTCGGCGAATCTGTTCAACGGTTCTTCCCGGTGGAAAAGTTGTTGGTGAGGTTCCGCTTTCGAAGCTGAACTGGAAAATCGTCGAGGAGGTCTACGCCGCGTGGGAGGGAGCGCTCGACCCCATGACCCGTTCTCGATACGCGTCGACCATGTCGAAGGTGCTTGAGCATGCGAAACGAACTGGGTGGATTTCCGCAAACCCTTGTGCCGACGCGCGTCGGCCGAGGGTCCCCTCGCACCGTCCGACCGTGCCGTCGTTCGGTGAAGTACGCCAGGCGCTCGATCGGGCGAAGGCCGTCGACTTCATGCTTCACGCCTACCTCATGGGCATGGCAACGATCGGCTGCCGCCGATCAGAGTTACTTGCGATGACGATTTCCGACCTGGATCTCGACAACGCCATAGCGACGATCCGTGCCTCGATTGCCGACGGCGGTCCGGGACGAGGAACGTACCGAAAAACCACGAAACGCGACGATTGGCGCGACGTCCCGCTGACAGAGCAGATGGTCGAAGTCTTCCGCGAACTGCTCGCTCGCCGCACAGCGCTGCTATCCACGATCGGGCCTAAAACGCTTGTCCCTTCGAGCTATATCTTCAGCGACGACCCGGCGGGCGTGGCGTGGTTGCGCCCGGATTCGACGTCGCAGCGATGGCTTGCCGCGCGCGGCGACAGCGACGTGACGTTCGCGATGCTCCGTCGCTACGTTGCGACCCAGCTTCTTGATGTGACAAGCGGCGACTATCGCACGGTCGCGTCGATCACGGGCAACAGCGAGGAGACTCTGCGACGCTGGTATGACGCCGGGCCGAACCTCGAAAAGAAGAAGGCTGTCGTGTCGATGAGTCGGTTGTAGTGGAGCCCGGTTACGAGACCATCGAAACCAGCTGTTCGCGCTTTACAAGCACGCGGCGCCCGATCCTCACAGTAGGTATCTCTCCGCGTGCCGCTGCCTCGTAGGTCGCGCTGAGCGACAACCCAAGGAACGCTGCAGCTTGCTTGATGGTCATCGTGACCGGAGGTGTCAAAGCCTCCTCATGGGGAAGGTCGGTGAGAGTTCTCGGATACGGGCTCATGCGCTGGCTCCGAGCGTGAGCCTCCCTTGGCACCAGACTCCCCTGATGGGATCGCCGGGACTGACTGCGTTGGCGAGGAGGCGGTCGGCGACTTGTGGACGCGTCGTTGCGCGACTCGCGGTGACATGTACAGCTGGGCGGCTTGTTGGCGGGCGGAGGTTCCGTTGGTGACGAGGCGGGCGACGATGTTGGCGTCTTCGAGGGTGATGGTGTGGGCGTGGAGTTGTTTGACGAGCCCGGCGAGGACGAGTTCGGGTCCGCTGGTGGCGCAGCTTCCTGGGAGGTGTACGCGAAGGCTGAGGGTTTCTTCGAGTTCGTCGGCGGGGCCGACGGGCAGGGCGACTCGGGATAGGTGTCGGTAGTGGTGTCGGATCGGGTTCCATGCTGTGTGAACGATGGTGGTTGCGGGCCAGAGGTATGGGGCTTCGGGGGCGAGGGTGGTGGCGGCGTTGGTGAACGCGGCGATGAGTGTGGCGGTGTGGTCGTCGCCGTCGCGCCGGGGGACACGGTGGGTTCTGATGTGGGCGGCGATCCGGGGTTGGAACGCGACCACGATTGCTTGTTGGGCGAGTGGTTCGGTGGCGGAGAGGGCGAGGAAGGCGTTGAGGATTTCGTCGCCGTCGAGCGTGTGGTGCTGCGCAGCACGGATCGCGTCGAGGGGGTTGTTGTAGGCGGCGAGGATCGGGTGTTCGTCGGTCCATGCCTGGTAGAGGCGTCGGCCCCGGGCGGTTGTGAAGGTGGTGGTCAGGTCGGTACGGATGGCGGTGAGTGTCAACATGACGCTTCACGTTGCGGCGGCAACGTTGCCGCACTGGTTGCCGTATAGACATCCCATGGCCGCAAGGTGTCAAGCGGCTTGTTGATTTTCGGTGTCGGGTGCGGGTTGGCGGTGGGCC
>JANMYF010000286.1:0-9796 GCA_031381685.1 Acidimicrobiia bacterium | reverse complement strand
GCTGATCTCCCCATCTCGCGGGTGATCCGCGACGAGATCGAGGTACTCGGCGTGCACGGTCTCTCGTCGTCTCGCTTCGCCAAGGTCTTCGCGCTCATCACCTCCGGACGGCTCGATCTCGCGCCGATGGTCACCCGGACGATCTCGCTCGACGATCTGCCGGAAGCCCTTCCGGCGATGGGCGGGTTCGCCAACCCCGGCGTGTGCGTTGTGACCAGAGGACTGATCACGAGCTGAGCAGTCCTCCGGGCCGACCCCGACGGTACGCGTGTCCGACGACCCGATCACGCCCCTGGTACGGTCGGCTCAACCAACTCTGGAGGGCACTTTGGATACGGACGCGACCGCCGAGCCATTCCTGTTCGGTGACTTCGACATTGCCGACCCCAGCTACGTTGCCGACCCCTTTCCGCGCTGGGCCGAGGCGCGTGGTTGTCCCGTGCACACAACCACGCAGCGGGGCGCTGCGCACCTCGTCACTGGGTACTCGGCGGTCATCGAAGCCGCCGGGAAGGTACCGAGCCTGAGCTCGTCGCTCGGCACCGCCGTGTTCCCGACGCTCGATGATCGGACCGACCCGAACCGGCCCCGGTCGATCATCGGGTCCGATCCGCCGATCCATACGCCGGTGCGGCGCACGATGTTGCCGACGTTCGCGCCGGCGATGGTCAAGGAATACGAGCCCATCACCCGCGGCTTGTGCGAGCGCTACCTCGACGAGCTCGGCGACCGTACTCATGTGGATGCCGCGGTCGAGTACGCGCAGCGCATCCCGGCGCGGGTCATCGGGCTCATCCTCGGTGTGGACGAGACGATGACGGACACGTTCCTCGGCTGGGTGCGCGACGTTCTCGAGAATGTTGCCGTCGATCCGCAGCGTCGCGTCGAGGCATTCATGGAGATGACGGCGTACTTCGAAGCGGAGATCGAGTCACGCCGGACGAATCCGACCGACGACCTGACCACACGGCTGCTCGGCGTCACCACTGAAGACGGCGTGCCGCTCGAGCACCGGGACATCATCGGGAACTTGGTCCTGCTGCTGATCGCCGGGATCGACACGACCTGGTCGGCCATCGGGTCGTCCCTGTGGCACCTCGCCCAGCACCCCGAGCAGCGGCGCCAGTTGCGTGACAACCCCGATATCTGGCCGCAGGCGGTCGAAGAACTGCTTCGGGCCTATGCACCGGTGACGATGGGCCGCATCGCCATCGAGGACACCGAGATCGCCGGATGTCCGGTGAGCGCAGGGACTCGCGTGCTGTTGGCGTTTCCCGCGGCCAACCGCGACCCGGAGATGTTCAGCGATCCTGATGTCGTTGACTTCAACCGGGCGGAGAACCGCCACGTCGCGTTCGGCTCAGGGATCCACCGGTGCGCAGGCTCCAACATCGCCCGCATGGAGTTGCGGGTGGCGCTGCAGACGTGGATGGCCCGCTTCCCGGACTTCGACCTCGAACCTGGTGGCGTCACCACCTGGGCCGGAGGGCAGGTACGCGGCCCCCGCAACGTTCCGGTCGTACTTCACCGCTGAAATCTTCCCGTCTCCCTGATTGCGAAACGCGATCGGTTTGACGAACGCCGCAATTGTCGGGTTGACTCCCGAACGTCAGGTGTGGAAGCTGCTCAAGCGGATCCCAGCACCGGGAATCGGGAAGGCGTAGGCCGATTGCGACGGGGGGATCGTGCGAAAGTCCGAAAGAATGCCCGGGTCGCAACACACCGACCGCCAACTGCCCCGTCTGGCAAAGGCCATACGAGGCCACTTCCTCCCTCACGTTCCAGCGGACGCCCGCGCCGAGTCGCGTCTGCCACCTGGAGGGCACGACGATCTCGATGCACTCGAGAGAGCCGATCGGACGGCGCTGACGAAACGGGCAGAGATCTTTGGGCCGGTGTTCACTGGCATCTCTCATGGAGAGCTCTGCGTCGTGATCATGGGCCTTCAACCGGGACGACGGATGTTGCTCGAGAATGCCGATTCGCTTCGTCCCTATGCGCTCGACGCCACCTCGCTCGTCCCCAAGGGAGTACTTCGCGACATGCAGGGAGCCGATCATCGGGAATACCGGCGACCGATGGTTCGAGCCGCAAAAGCGGGCGATCCCGCTCACGAAACTGCGATTCTCGAGCGAGTGATCAGACACCATCTGGACGAATTCGTTCGCTTCGGTGACACCAGTCCCCGGGCCTTGATCTCGGCCACGTCGGCGACAGCCACAAGCATCCTTGTCGCATTGTTCTTCGGGGTTGAACCGGGCTGCGAGTTGGCGCAACGACTCGCTGCGCTCTACTACGAACTTGGCCCGTATGGACTCGCATGGAACATCGGTCCGCCGCAGCATGCGGCGTATGGCGCTTTGCGCGGCGCGTTGGAGGCCGCTCTCGAAGCTCGTCGCAACGGGGACACCGCGATGAACGACCGATGCGTGCTCGCGCAGGTCGCCGACGAATCCGACGGCGACGTCGAGGAAACCATGCTTGGCAATCTCATCTTCGCCGTCGAGATCGCCAGAATGGACACCGCGAACCAACTGCGGTGGCTGACGCGATACGCCGCTTTGAACCCGTCGATCCTCGCCCAGATCTCGGCCGAAGTCATCGACGGGAACGTCGGGCACCTGTCCCTTGCGGACGCGTTCTCGTGGGAGGAGTTGCGAAGCGACCAAAGCGAACGGCTGACCCGAACAGCCCAATGCGATATTGAGTTCGACGGCTACCTGATCCCTGCCGGATCACACGTACGTGTGTGCCTTTGGGAGGCCCACCACGATTCGGATAGTTTTCCGAGTCCGGAGCGTTTCGACCCGCACAGGTTCCTTGGACCATTCCCGACGAACGACCAGTTCGCTCCATTTGGCGTAGATCACCATCAGTGCCCGTTTGGATCGACAGCGGTGCGAATCGGGTCAACGTATGTGCGCCTACTTGCCACGGAGTTTCCTCCGACCCTGATCAATGACGGCCCACCCGTGCGGGGTGCGTACCACTGGGAGCCGGCGAGACGCCTGGCCGTGAGCCTCCAGCGGCTCTATCCGACAGAACCTGTTCCCGATCCTCGTGAAGAGGAGAGACAGCGATGAGCACGACGCAACGGGATCGCGGCGCGCCGCATACCGAAATCATCACTGTCTCAACCTTGCGCGATCGCCGAGACGCGAATGTCTTCGAGCTGGTGGCCGAGCAGGCACGGAGGCGCCCCGACGCCACCGCGGTCGTCCACTCTGACGGTCGAAAGACGACTTTCGGCGAACTCGTCGAACGCGCCGTGGCCATCAGCAATGACCTGTCGGATCGAGGACTCGAACCCGAGCAAACGGTCGGTGTTCTGATGCACCGCACGCCCGACCTGCTGGCCACGCTTCTCGGGATTCTGCGGGCTGGTGGAGCCTATGTCCCCCTCGATCCGGGTGATCCGATCGAGAGGGCCCGACGCATGGTGACGACCGCCAACTGTCGCCTCATCATTGGGCACGCCGGACCGCTCGCAGCGTTGCGTGATCTCGTGGCGGATCATCGGACCTCAGATGTCAGTGGAATCACGGCGCCAGCGATGCCGGTCTTTCTCGATGTCGAGCGCGTCGGGCGCCGTTCAGACGTCCCCGACCGCCCTTGTGCACCTGGCGGAAGCCGACTGGCGTACGTGCTCTTCACGTCGGGGAGTACGGGTACGCCAAAGGGCGTAGAGATCGAGCATCGCAACATGACGTGGCTCCTGTCGTGTGCGGAGGAGATGCTGGCATTTACTGCTGCGGACCGCTACATCGCCACTGCGACCGTCGCCTTCGACATCTCCGTGGCCGAGTTGTATCTGCCGCTGGTCACCGGCGGAAGTCTCCTGCTCCGTGACCGCGACCTGCTCCTGCGACCGCGCGAGCTCGCGGAAGCGATCAAACGTCATGGCGTGAGCGTTTTCCAAACGTGTCCTTCCATCTGGAAACTGATTCTCGACGAAGTGCCGGATTTTCCCAGCTTGCGCGTCGTGATCACGACAGGAGAGGCGTCGTCGCCTGTACTCGCAGCCCGTTTGGCTCCGCTCGCCACTCGCGTATGGAACCTCTACGGTCCTACAGAAACGACCGTGTGGACGACCGGAGCGCGGTTGGACCTCGGACCATGCGCCGCCGATGGGAAGTCCTCCGTCGCGGCTCCGATCGGATGGCCCATGAAAGACGTCGAAATGATGGTGGTCGACGATCGCGACAACCAAGTCCCCGATGGTGTGAGAGGGGAGCTTCTTCTGGGCGGGCCCGAGGTCGGTCGTGGGTACCATGCGAACCCCGGACTGACGGCCGAACGCTTCGTGAGCTTGTCGAACGGACGCCGCTATTACCGGTCGGGCGATCTTTGCGAACGAGCGCCCGATGGCTCATTCGCCTATCACGGGCGCACCGACGATCAGGTCAAGATCCGCGGCGTCCGAGTCGAACCGATGGAGATCGAGTCGATCATCCTCGACGACCCCTCGGTCGCGCAGTGCGCCGCGACGTGGTATCCGACCGCGGGCGGCACGCGTGCCCTCGTCGCCGCAGTTGTGTGCAAGGACGGGATGCCCACGACCGCCCAGGAGCTACTCCACCGGCTCTCGGTGGTGTTGCCGCTGCAGATGCTGCCGTCTCGTTACATCTTCTGTGACGCACTCCCGCTGACACCGAGCGGAAAGATAGACCGCGTCGCCATACGCGATCGCGCGTCCACCGATCAACCCTCTGAGTCAGCAGTTCAGGATGTCGAAGAGTTCACTCCGACCGAGCGGAAACTTGTCGAGATCTGGACGCAGGCTCTCGGTCGACAGTCGCTGTCACGCTCGGATCAGTTCTTCTCGATCGGTGGAGACTCTCTCGTCGCCGTGGCGGTGATGCTCGACATCGAGGACACCTTCGAGATCGCGCTCCCCGTGCAGCTGTTGTTCGACGCACCGACGCTCTCCGATCTCGCAGCACGCATCGACGCCCGGCTGGTAGCTCGGTCGTCGACGGAGGCGGCAGCCGAGACAGCAGGCTTCGTCATCCCATTCATTCGGAAGGGTTCGGGGCGCCCGGTGTTCTTCGCCTCCGTTGAGGAGCCGATCGTGCAGACCGGCGTCTGGACGCTCGACTGCCCGCTGTATGCCATTACGTATGCGGCCCGCGGAAAGGGCCTTCTCAAGGCGAAGACGCTCGAAGAGTATGTCGCCGTTCATGTGAGGGGAATCCTGGAAGTCCAACCGGAGGGTCCGTACCGGATTGCCGGATACTCGTTCGGTGGTCTCGTTGCACTGGAAATCGCCCGTCAGCTCTCGGGTGCCGGTCACGAGATCGAAATTCTCTTCCTTCTCGACCCAACTGAGCCTCGTCGAACCGCGGCCGCTCCGGCCGTTGAGATTCCCCCTGCCTTCACGCCGATACATTCCCGTGAGAGCTTTCCCAAGCTCGTTCTCCGACACCTCCGTCAGATGAGTCGGACTCCCGGCGAGATGATTTCGTATGTGCGCGAAAGGGTTCCGCGCCTACCCTCTGTCGCATTGAACGCAACATTCTGGGGACCGAAGGTCAACTTCCACCTTCAGGACTTTCATCTCCGGCACCCGAATCAGTTGTTGCAACGACTGCTGCCAACGAGCCCTTGGGCGGCCTTCTGGTACAGCGGCCGGCGTCTGGCAGCGAACTATGTCGTACGGCCGCACGAAGGCGAGGTTCTCGCAGTCTTTCTGCGTGATCTCGATCGAAGCTCCGTCTGGCGGCTCTGGCTCGGAACGAACGCAAAGTATCGACGCGTACCGGGACAGCACAGTGAACTGTTCGGAGAACCCACTCTTTCGACCTGGGTGCGCATTCTCGCCGAGGCGCTGGAGTAGGTGCAGACAACTGCTACCAGTTCGGCGAGGCTTCGTGTCGTTCCGGGTAGGCGCCGTCGGGAAGGGCCGAGATGGGGCCCTGGAGGATGAGTCCGCCGTCGACGAAGATGACCTCACCGGTGATGAAGCGTGACGCGGGGGACGAAAGGAACACGGCAGCGTTGGCGATGTCGCTCACGTGCCCGGCGTAGGGGAGGGGCTGGCCGCCGACGCCGTCACCGACACCCTCGGCGTAGGCGTTCTCCCAGCCTTCGGTGCGGAACTGTCCCGGGGCGACACAGTTGAGACGTACCTTCGGACCCCATTCGAACGACAGCGTGCGGGTGAGTTCGAGCACACCGGCGCGGGCTGCGGCGCTGTGGGCGATTCCGGGCATACCCCTCCCGACGAGGGTGATGATCTGGCAGATCGTGCCGCCGGCACCGTCGAGCATGGCGTTGCCGAACTCCTGGGTCATGTTCCACGTGCCGTTGAGGTTCAAGTCGATGACGCTCCGCCACCCGTTTGCGCTGAGGTCACGGGCCTTGGACGGGAACTGTCCACCGGCGTTGTTGACGAGCAGGTTCACGTCCGGATGGCGCTCCGCCAATGCCTTGACGCTCTCGACGTCGCGGATGTTGACCAAGTCGACCTCGGGTCGCACTCCGGTGAGCGAAGCGATCTCGTCGGCGGCGGCCTCGAGCACGTCAGCCCGTCGGGCAGCGATCGTGACGTGGGCCCCGGTCGCGGCAAGTTCGGTGGCGACCGCTTTGCCGATACCGGTGCCACCTCCGGTCACCAGGGCCCGGCGTCCGGCGAGGAGATCAGGTGCGTAGAGGGACTTGTAACTGGCCACCGGGGAACACTAACGGCGTGGCGAACCCGAGAAACTAATCGCGCAGTCAATTCGGGACCTTGGACCCTGGGAACCCCCTGATGGCGTTGGTACGGTCACCGAATGAACGCACCTGACGCCGTTGTCGATCCGGGAAGCTTCGCTCCCTTCGACCCCGAGATCCAGCAGTGCCCCTACGAGCACTACCGGGCGATGCGCCGGGAAGCGCCCGTGCTCCGTTTCGACGGTGACCGCTTCGGACGGCCGGGCGAGGACGTGTACTGCGTCTCGCGGCTCGATGACGTGCTGGCCGTGTTGCGCGATCCGGCCACGTTCTCGTCGCGCTTCGGCACTCCGGCGGCGAAGGTGTCGCCGGAGCTGCTCAACCGGCTGCGCGAGATCGATGCGGACGGTTGGCCGAACGTCTCCACGATGCTGACGGAGGATCCCCCTTCGCACACCCGTTACCGCCGGCTCGTGTCGGCGGCATTCACCCCGAAACGCATCGCCGACCTGGAGCCGTCGATCCGGGCGATCTGCCACGACCTGGTCGATGGATTCGCCGGCCGGAACGAGATCGAGTTCATCGCCCAGTTCGGCGTGCCGCTTCCCATTCGTGCGGTAGCGGCCGTCCTCGAGGTACCCGACGACCACCAGAGGGAGTTCAAGCGGTGGGCAGACGCGTCGGTGGCGGCCATCGGCCGGTCGATCTCCGACGACGCCCGCGTGGAAGCGCAGCGCACCATCGTCGAGCAACAGCACTACTTCGCTTCGCAACTCGAATCGCGTCGCGAGAATCCCCGCGACGACTTCCTCACCGATCTCCTCCGGGCCGAGCTTCCCGCCGGGGACGGCGGCGGCGGTGGCGGCCCCCTCAACACCGCCGAGATGCTCTCGATCATCCGCCAGATCCAGGTCGCCGGCAGCGAGACGACGACCAGTCTGATGGGCGACCTCCTCGTCGTCTTCGCCCAACAACCCGATCTCTGGAACGAGGTGCATGACGATCCGTCGCTGATCCCCTCCGTGGTCGAGGAGGCGTTGCGGTATGCGAGCCCGAACCAGGGCATGTTCCGCATCTGCCGTCAGGACTCGAAGCTGGGTGGCGTGCTGGTCCCGGCAGGGGCGACCCTTTGGGTGATGTTCGGCTCGGCGAACCGCGACGAGTCGGCGTGGACCGACCCCGATGTGTTCAATCCCGAGCGGACCGACATGAGTCGCCATGTCGCGTTCGGCAAAGGGATCCACGTGTGCCTCGGTGCTGCCCTTGCCCGCCTCGAAGCCCGCGTCGCCGTCGAAGTCCTGACGTCACGACTGGCGTCGGTGTCGCTCGTTCCCGGTGCTCCGCTCCGCTATGCGCCGAGCGGGATCCTCCGCGGACTCGAACGCCTCGACGTACGGGTCACCTACCGCTGACGGGCGCCGAACTCGACGGGAAGCCGCCGCCAACAGCCGCACATCGGCGAAGAGCGCGACTCTTCGACGGGTCACCGAGACAGTGTCTGGTCCGCGGCAGTCAGGGCCGAGAGCACTTCGTCGCAGGCGCGATATGCGGCGTGGAGCGAACCCTCGACGTAGCCCTGATGCACGTCGGACATCTCGGTCCCGGCCCAGTGGAGGAAGCCGATCGGCGTCGACAGGTCTTCGTAGCCGGCCGTCATGACTCCGGGCGGGGCGTAACAGCAGTACCCGCCACCGATGGTCGGCTCGGTCAGCCAGTCGTGATCGAAGTAGTCGATCGGGGTGCGGGCTTCCTCCCCGAACACCTTGGCGAGGTTGTCGAGGACGATCTCGCGGCGATCCTCCGGTGTTCGGTCACTCCACGCGACGGCGTCGTCGCCTCCGATGAAGGCGACGAGGGCGACGTGTCCATCATCGACGGAACTCGCGTCGAGCGCGTGATCGATGACGAGCGTGTCGGGATCGAGTGGCGTCACGACACGGCCGCGCCAGAACGGGCGGTCATAGATGGCGAAGCATTTGATGACCGCACCCATCTCGAGTCGTTGCAGCAGCCACATGCGTCGGCGGGGGAGCATCGGGTCGAAGTCGATGCGCTGGATCTGATTGGGCGGCAGGGCGATGATCACCCGGTCGGCCTCGACCATGATCGAGTCGCCGATCACCCTCACGCCGTCGTCGCGCTGCACGATGTCGTAGGCCTGGGCGCCGAGCACCACGTCATCGCCGAGTTCCTCTGCGATGCGCGTGCACAGCGACGCCAGACCCTCCACGACACGCAGGTTCTGCGCTCCATCGGTGCCGACGTCGAGCATGGTCGAGATGCCGCCGTTGATCTTGAGGGCGTAGAGGAAGTACAGCATCGAGACGTCCTTCGGCTCGAGCGTGTACTCCGTACGGATCATCTGATCGAAGATCCGCTTGAGGAGATCGGAGTCGAGGTTCGACTGCTTCCACTCCTCCAAGCTGACCGAATCGAGGTGATCGGCATCGGGGGAGTTGGCGAGCACCTTGGTGTCGATCGACTCGGTGAGCTCGTCGAGCTTGGCCATGAACCACTGCCATTCGGCGTTCATGATGCGGGGCATGTCGGCGAACGGTTGCGCCGTGTAGTCCATCAGGGCGTCGTCGCGCTGCACGAAACGCTGCAGGCCGAGGTCATCGATGAGTTCGTTGACGAGGGGCATGTGCTCTCGTGAGGCGATCCATTGCCCGCCGAGGTCGAAGACGGTCCCGTCTTCGAGTTCGTGGCTGAGGAGCCTTCCTCCGACACGGTTTGACGCCTCGAGGACCAGCACGTTGCGTCCGGCGGCACGAAGGCGCCGGGCGGCGGCGAGACCGGAAATGCCGGCTCCGATGATGGCGACTTCGGTGGATTCGAAGCGAGTTGCCATGCCAGTAGCGTACGCCGCGCCCCGGAGTTCCGGGCGGAGCCCTCACCGGCGCCGGGTGACCAGGCCAGGCGCACGAACGCCCGACGGGCGCAGCGCATGGCGGGTGAGAGGGTCCCGAGTCGCCCGGCCTGTTCCCCCGCCATCATCGGAGCATCACAAGTTCCGAACACCTTGCGTTGAACTCTGATGCTGAACTCATCACTGACAGAGACCTCATCCGACGGGAACCCCATGCGCAGTCGCCTTTTCGCAGCATCCGCCGCCGTAGTCACCGTGGTGTTGCTCGGCGTG
>JANMYF010000282.1:0-3008 GCA_031381685.1 Acidimicrobiia bacterium | reverse complement strand
CTATGACATCGGTAGGTTTGCGTCCTTTGGTTCCGCTGAGCAGGGTCTTTCCCGTCGGCTTTTCCGCTGATTCCGCAGAGTCAGTCCGTTTCCTGGAACGATGGTTTAACGCGTTAAACGAAGCAGGTTTCGCAGAGTCATCCCGAGATGTGGTCGACTCACCGAGCAACCGAGTGCGACGTCCTGCTCGCACGACCGAAACCTCGTGGACAGGCGGCCGGTCGCGTTCGGTGACGCTGCCCGCGGCTCAGATTGCCCGGACAACTCCGGTGCTGGCGTTGACTTCCACGAGGGCACCATCGGCGATGTGAACGGTCGCTCCCCTCGCACCGATGACAGCCGGTAGACCGAACTCACGGGCAACGATCGCCGCGTGGCAAAGCGGGCCACCTTCTTCCACGACGAGCGCGCCGAGTATTGGAAGTATTGAGTTGAACGATGGGCCGATGAACGCGGCGATGAGTACGTCGCCGGGTTCGAGTCGCTCGAACGCATCACTCGCCCCGGTTACGATGCGCGCACGACCACGGTAGGTTTCGCCACCGATTCCGACGCCGCGGAGAACGTCGGATTGGGGCGGAGTCGCATCTGCCACGAGGTTGCTCATCATCGCCGCCGTGGCGCGTGCCATGGCCGCAGGAAATGCGTCGAGGGGAGGTGGAGCTTCGGGTTCGCCCAGCATCCGTGGAGGGGGCATCGCTTCGATGTGGTCGCGTGTCGCTGCCCGTTCACCAACGTGACCGGCGCTGGGTCCGGTTCCGTCTGTCAAAAGGTTCGTGAGTTCAACGGGAGAGAGTTCGGCGACGTGCTCGGGGTCGGCCAGCGCGCCACTCGTTGCGAGCCGTCGGCCCGCTTCAAGGAGGGCCCGACGCAACAGGCCTCCCGGCCAGTTCCAACGGATTCCGCGGATGTCCTCGCGCTGAGGGTTGCCGTACCTCGCTTCCTCGAGCAGCTCGTCGAACAGCGTCTGTTTGTCGGCAGGGACCCGGCGTCGTACGGCCTCGACGTCCACCGGGACGCTGCCCGTGATATCGCGGCTACCGGCTGCGAGGAGCGCAGCGAGTTGGAGTGCGGGGATCTCGGCGAGCGTCGGGCGGTCGATGTCGTCGCTGGTTACGAGTCGCCATGCGTGTAGCTCAAGCCACGAGTCGACAGCGACGCGTGCTTCAGGGCTGAGCTGACGCACTTCCTCGACCGACATCGGCCGCTTGTGCACGTCGCTATCGCGCAGCGCGAGTGCGACGGGTTCCAGCAGACGTGCCGTTTCGACGGTTGCGGGGGAGCTGCCGCGAAGAAGTCCTGCGGCCTCTCCGGGATCAATGCCCCACTCGGAACAGTGTGCCAGAAGGTCTCCGACCGGCATCAGGTCGCCACCGTGGTTCTCCATGTTCTTCCTTGCCTGTGCCTCGAAGTGGGCAAGGAGTTCGGTGATCTGTGACGCGAGCTGAGCGTTGTCGAGCGTCGAATAGTTGACGCCCTGGAAGGCCAGGTTCTGTGCGACAGTCTCCGCACGGTCGTGGTTGAACCATTGGTCGACCTCGGCCCGCCACCGCCGTTCCTTCCATGCTTGTGCTGCCGTTCGTGTCCGTCGTCGCATCTCCGGATGCACGCGAGTCATCAACTTCATGATGAGCTTCGGTGGCATCGGTGTCGGTTTTGCGCCCTCTCCTACTCCGGTTGGCCGGATGTACATGCATCCGTTCACCAGCTCGGCGCGAATGCCGGACAACGGCAGGCCCCAGCGCTTGAGGAGCACGGTCATGCCCACCTCGAACCCCCGGATGTAGGCGTCTCGGAGGAACGGTGACAGTGGCCGCAGCCCGTGGTGGGTCGTCTCCAGTTCCCACATTCCGTGCGAAGGAGGAGCGAACACCGCGGTCGGGATTGGTGGTGTCTGGTTGTTCATGGACCGAGCGTAATGATGACAGTACTCTGCTGTCAATACTGCGTCTTGTCAGTTAGGCAGAACTATGCCATGATATGTCCATCGAACCTCGGAGCCGAAGATGACTGTGACCACTTCTCGCCAGTACTCGTCCCCGCTTCGAGAACGGCATGCTCAACAGACGCGAGACTTGATCCTCGATGCGGTGACCACGCTCCTCGAGTCACATCGCATTGACGAGATCGCGACTCGCGAGATCGCGCAGTCCGCTGGCGTCTCGGAGCGTACGGTCTACCGCCACTTCCCGGATCGCGACGCGCTCCTCGCGGGGCTCACGTCGAGGCTCATGCGTTCGATAAACCAACGGCAAATGTCGGTGCAGGTCGAAACAGTCGACGATCTCAAGGCGGTCGCTGTCCAAGTCATGGCCGGTCTCGAAGAGTTTCACGTCGCGGCCCGGGCAGAAGCACTGTTCAACGCAGATCCCCGTCGCTTTTCGCCAGACACGAGGGAAAATTCGGAACAGGTCGCGCGCGTCGTCGCTGCGATCCTGCCCGACCTGAGCAAACGAGACCATGTCCGCATTGCGGCAGTAGTCCGTTGCCTCCTGTCTGCACAGGCATGGCTACGCATGCGCGAGGAGTACGGCGTCCCGGGCGACGAATCCGGCCCTATGGTCGCCTGGGTGCTCGATGCGATCTTCAACGAAATTCGACGGGGGAATCCGCCGCCCCCGGGCGGAAAGAAACGCACCGGTTCTTCGGCCCCGCAACGAACAACTGTGCGCCCATTGTGAACCGAGCGCGACTGCCTCTCCGGCGGCCACGGTCCGGCTCGTCCAACCTCCAGAGATCGGTGTCGTGAGGGTTGCCGATGTGCACGCAGTGATCAACGATGAGGCCGGCACCGTTGTCACACACCTGGGCTTTGTAGCCGAACTCGACAGGTTTTCCGAGCCGACCTTTCGCTATCGGTCGCGCACCGGGCTCGTGGAGCGAGACGAGCCGTGAGGCACCGGGCGGGACACCGCCATCAATGCGTGTGCGGGCTTGGGTGATGAGACGCCGGGTCCGTTACACAAGGACCGCGAGTTCATCAAGTCGTCGGCGTGCCGCCCGCTTCG
>JANMYF010000258.1:0-21455 GCA_031381685.1 Acidimicrobiia bacterium | reverse complement strand
ACCCGTTTCACCCCAGAGGCGCGACACGGTCGGCGTCTTCATCGACGGCACGAGGGCAACGACGGCATCGAAGCGGTCGTTGTCGACGTTGAGCTTGAGCAGCACCTTGCCGCGGGCTTCGAGGGTGCCGAGAAGCAGCGTCTGGATCTGCTCCATGGCGTGGCGCTTCTCGGGGTCGGCGTAGGCGTCGGCGTTGGCGATGAGTTCGGTGTAGCTGGTGAGGACCGTGTCGATGATGCGTAGGCCGGCGGCCCTCAGCGCCGATCCGGTTTCGGTGATCTCGACGACGACGTCGGCGATGTCGGGGACCTTGGCCTCGGTGGCACCGTAGGACAGGCGGACCTTGGCCTCGATGCCGAGGCGCTCGAAGAACCGCTCGGTCAGGCCGACGTATTCGGTGGACACGCGCACACCGTTCGGCAGGTCGTGGGCGGACTTCCATGGCGAGTCGTTGGGGACGGCAACGACGAGCCGGATCGGCCGCGACGTTGCCTTGGAGTACTGCAACTCGCCGAGGGAGACGACATCGCTGGCCGTCTCCTCGATCCAGTCGCGACCGGTGATGCCGAGGTCGAAGAGACCCTCGGATATGTAGGCCGGGATCTCCTGGGGGCGAAGGATGCGGACCTCGGCGATCCGCGGATCGTCGATCGTGGCGAGATACTGCACCGCCGAGGAGCGGATCACCGTCAGATCGGCGTGGTCGAAGAGCTCCAGAGTGGACTTCTCGAGCGAACCTTTGGGAAGAACCAACCGGAGCACGCGCTCGACTCTACGGCGACCGAGCGGCACCGGCGCGCTCCGCTCGAGATAGCGCCAATCGACTCGCCCACACCACGTCGCCGACGCGCACTTCAACGGGCCCACACCACGTCGCCGACGCGCACCTCGACCTATCCCACGCGCACCTCGACCTATCCCACGCGCACCTCGAGCGAATTCGATCGTTCGGCCGGGGGTGGTCGGCGAGGCGCGCGCCGGATCGGGTGAGGTGCGCGTGGACGTTCTGCGTCGTCATCGCACCAGCACGACGTTCGGTGTCATCGGCGGGCGCGCGTCCGGGCCTCGCGGGTTCGGGCCGCCCACTTCTTCTTCTCCTCGGACGCGAGTCGGGCATCGTGGCGACGGGCCTGGAAGGCCAGCTCGCGCTGTAGGCCCTTCCAGTTCTCGAAGCGTTCCGCCGCGAGTGAACCGTCGGCCAGTGCGGCGACGACGGCGCACCCCGGTTCGTTCTGATGCGCACAGTCGTGGAACCGACACTGGCCGAACAGTTCCTCCACATCGGTGAACGCTGCGGAGAGACCCTCCGCCGCGTCCCACAACTCGATCTCGCGGATTCCGGGCGTGTCGACGAGCAGTGCCCCGCTCGGGAGCTTCACCAGTTCGCGCCACGTCGTCGTGTGGCGGCCGCGCCGGTCGAGGGAGCGAACGTCGCCGGTCGCCAGGACCGAGCCGCCCAGGAGCGCATTGCCGAGGGTCGACTTGCCGGCCCCGGACGGTCCGAGCACCACGAGCGTCCGACCGGGTTCCAACCAGGGGGTGAGACCGTCAATGCCGTCTCCGGTGAGCGAGTCGACCGGGACGACCGACGCGCCAAGCGCCACCTCGCGGAGCCAGTCGGCGTCGATGCCGAGGTCGCTCTTGGTCATCACAAGCACCGGCGTTGCCCCGCAGTTCCACACCATGGCGAGCTGGCGCTCTACTCGACGTGGGTTTGGCGGCGCGTCGGCCGGCACACAGATGAGGACGGTGTCGACGTTGGCCGCCAGCACCTGCGCTTCGGTCGGCTTTCCGACGGCTCCGCGTTCGAGTGCGCTGGTGCGGGGAAGCACGGCTTCGATGAGCACCGGATCATCGGCCTCACTTCGGCTGATGATCACCCAGTCACCGACCGTCGGATGCTGGGTGGGGTCGGGCGAGTTCCGAAGACGGTTGCGGAGGTCGGCGGCAACGGCGCCGTGGTCGGTGATGAGCGTCCAGCGACCACGGTCGTGGCGGGTGACCCGGGCTGCGGACAGTGTCGAGCCAGGGCGGAGCCCGAAGGGAGTCGAGGAAAGGACGTTGGTGTAGTGGTTTTCGCGGGCTTCGGTCCAGCCGAACGCGACGAGGGAGGAAGAGGGCACTGCGGATCTCCTGGGAGGAGGGACGAGGACGTCGCCGAAGGGGTCGTGGCGCAAAATCACCCCTGCAGGGGGAGAGAAGCACGACTCGGCACTCGTTGCGGCAGGCGCGGTGTGAAGGCGGTGGGGGACGGTCGGCGGAGGGACCCGGCCCGGTTGCCCGGCTGTCCCGAGACGAAGCGTCGGTCGACGTCGTCGGGGGATCAGCAGGCGCGCAACGAGGAGCAGAGGAGCACAATCGCAATCATGGCCCTACTCCTTTCGTCGCAAGCGGTCGGTCCACACGTTACGCCGCGCCCAGGGCTCAGGCAATCGAATTCTCCCGTCATGGGCGGCCGGCGGCGCGGCGCCGCTCACGGTGCGGCGGGCGGCGGAGGCGGCGACACTACCCGCCTCTTCGGGTGGCACCGTGGCAGCATGGGCCCATGACGCTCCGACGTGGAACCGCAACCATCCGTTTGGCGTTGGCCGCCATGATCGCCTTCGCCACGTTCGTGGGTCTGGCCGCGGCGAACGACCACGCGGCGTTCGCCCAGAGCAGTGTCGTCGGTTTCCAGACGCCGACGAAGAACATCAACTGCACCATCTACACGGACCTCTCGCCCCGGACCCTCGAGTGCATGGTTGCGACCTACACCGGCAAGGTGCCGAAACGCCCGGCCGACTGCGAGCTCGACTGGACGGCTCAGGCCGATCTGGGCACCACCGGACGGGCGTCGCTGTTCGCATGCCGCGGCGACACCTCGTGGTGGGTCGACGCACCCGTTCTGCCCTACGGCAAGACGTTCCGCAACGGCGCGTTCACGTGCAAGTCCGAGACGACCGGGGTGACGTGCACGAACAGCTCGAAGCGCGGCTTCAAAGTGAGCCGCGGGTCGATCACCGCGTTATGACCCGGCCGCGTCCACCGCGAGCTTGCACCGGGCTTGTGTCGAGTTGGCGCCACGTTGTCGAGTTGGCGACGTCGCAGAGTCGACAACTCGGCGCCAACCTGCCACGCAATTCCGACCCGTTGTCAGTGGCCGATCAGTGGATCGTGGTCTCGCCGGTCATGAGCGAAAGGGCGTGGGGGATCATGTCGAGGACCGCGCCGAGGCACTCGACGCAGCCCTTCGGTGACCCCGGGGTGTTGACGATGACGCACTGACCGCGGGTGCCTGCCGTTCCCCGGGAGAGCCGGCCCAGCTTCGGATTGATGAGTCGGGTCGCTTCGGCGATGCCCGGGGCACGTCGTTCCAGTACGGCCTCGGTACCTTCCGGCGTGAGGTCTCGGGGACCGAAGCCGGTGCCGCCGGTCGTCACCACGAGTCCGGCGAACGACGCGCAGAGTTCGCGCAACGCCTCGGCCACGCTGTCAACGCCGTCGGGCACCACTCGCGCCTCGACGACATCCCAACCTTCATTGGCGAGCAGTTCGACGAGTGCGACACCCGAACGGTCTTCGCGGACACCGTGATGCACGCCGTCGCTCACGGTCAGCACCTTTGCCTGGAGATGCATGATCGTCAGCCTTCGGCGTCGCTGATCGACGACACGATGGCCGTGCGCAACGCGGTCGCGGCGCCGAGTGGATCGGTGGCGCCGAAGATTGCGTTGCCGGCGACGAACGCCCGGGCTCCGGCCCATGCGCACGCCGGCGCCGTGGTGATCGAGATGCCGCCGTCGACCTGGAGCACGGTGGCCGCTTCGAGACGCTCGATCTCCGCCGCAGTCTCGGCGATCTTCTCGACGACCTCGGGCATGAACGACTGGCCGCCGAACCCCGGGAACACCGTCATGAGGAGCATCGTGTCGATCTCACCGAGAAACCCGGCGAACGAGGAGAACGGCGCATCAGGGTTGGCCACCAGACCCACGCGCATGCCGAGGTCACGGCACTGGGCGATGAGATCGCGGGAGTGGCCGAGCTCCACGTGCACCGAGCACTGGTCGGCACCGGCCTTGGCGAAGTCGGGAAGGTAGGTCTTCGGGTCGGTGATCATGAGATGACAGTCGAGGAACAGATCCGTATGCGCGCGTAGTGACTTCACAACCGGCGCCCCGATGGTGAGGTTGGGCACGAAGTGGCCGTCCATCACGTCGACGTGGAGCCAGTCCGTCTCCGGACGGACCCGATCGACATCGTCGGCCAGCCGAGCGAAGTCGGCAGAAAGGATCGAGGGGCAGATGAGGACCTGTCCGACAGCAAGCACATGAACGAACGTAGTCGGGACCGGCACAAGACCTGCGGCGTCGTGCGAGATCTGGAACGGTGCATCCGCTGCAGCCCGCCTCGATGACAGAGTCCCTTCACAGCCGACGGCGGATGTCGCAAGGTCGAGGTCAGTAATCTGCCGCGATCTTCCAGACGCCGCGCTCACGGAATGCTGGGATGACCTGCCGCCGTGCGTGATTGAGGAACACGTTGGTCGAAATGGTCCGCTCCCGAGCGACCTCGGTCGCGGGCCGGACATCGGCACCTCGAAGGTAGGCAATTCGCCGATGTAACGATTCCAACATCAGCAGGACGAGGTACGCCTCAAACGGTTTCGTTTCGCCGCGTACGTCGTACCGCCGGAGCATCGCGTAGTAGCGGTCTTTTCCCTTGTTCCGAATGATGATCGGCGGGAATCCGAGTCGATAGAGGGCATCGTTGACCAGCACCCGACCGATGCGTCCGTTGCCGTCGTTGAACGGATGGATTCGTTCGAACTCCAGATGGAGCCGAGCGACGCGAGCAACCGGGTCGTCGATAGCGGACGCGAACACAACGAGCATCGAACCGAGCAGCTCTTCCACCTGTTCCGGGGCCGGCGCCACATGCGTGCCAACGCGGACGTACTCGCCGCTTCGTCGGAAGCGACCGGCGATCTCCTCGCTGATGTTGCTGAGAAGCATCTGGTGAAGCAGCCGGATGCCCTTAGGATCAAGGGGAGCGACGTGATTGTTCCGGATGTACTCGGTCACACGTGCGAGATTTTGGGCCTCGTGAACCTCTCGCAGGTCCATGTGCCGCGAGACTTCCACGGCGAGGAGGATCCGTTCAGTCTCCTCCAGGGTGAGCGTCGAGTTCTCGATCGCGTTCGAGTTGTACACGGCTTCGGAAACCTCAGACTCGTCGAGTAGCCGAAGCAGTTCGCTCTTTCCGGGCCGGAGCGACTCGAACTGCTGTCGGGAGTCGACGAGGCGTCGAAGAAGAGCAGGTGAAGTCACCGGCGAAGAATACACGGAAACAGGGGCATTTTCTGTGAATTTCTCCTATTTTGTGGTGAGATACACAGAATCTGAGTCCGCCAGAAACCAACCCGGAACCGTGACCGCACGGACAGGGAAATGGTCCACCTCCCCCGGTATCTCGCCGCTACGGTGCTGATGTGCCGAGACGTCTCCGAGTGGGTGAGGTCCGGATCGCCACGGAAGGGCTGGCCATCTTCCGGGCGTTCTTGAGCGGTGACGACGCCGACGTCCACGCGCGGCTCGACGGCATACGAGCGTCGCTGCGGGCGCTCGACGACGGAACCGACGATGACATCGAACGGCTCGCGGTGGATGTCCGAGAGCTCGACGTGGTCGATGGGTACGCCCGGTGGGCGTCGAGCTATGACGATCCGGGGAACAACCTGATCGACGTCGAGGGTGCCGTGATGCGTCGGCTCGTCGGTCCTCCGCCCTGGGGTGACGTGCTCGACGCCTGCACCGGCACCGGCCGTCATCTGCGCTGGCTCGCGGAACAGGCGGCGTCGGCGACCGGTCTCGACCAGTCGGCGGACATGCTTGCGCGGGCCAAGACGGCCGTTCCGTCGGCGTCGTTCCTGTGCGCCAACCTGCTCGGCGACCACGACGGCGACCTTCCCGACGCCTCGTTCGACCTCATCGTCTGTTCGCTTGCCCTGACCCATTTCGCGTCCCTCGACGAACCCGTCGCCACCTTCGCCCGGCTCGTCCGGCCGGGAGGGCGCATCGTGATCACCGACGCCCACCCCGTCATGGCACTGCTCGACGGCCAGGCCTTCTTCTTCGAGGCGGACGGATCGACGCCGTTCGTCCGGAACCACGTCCACCAGATCTCCGCCTACCTCCGGGCGTTCCGGGCTGCGGGCTTGATCGTCGACGATTGCGACGAGTTCGTCCTCGGCCCGGACGACGGACCGGCCGGGAACGGCGTGGTCGCAATCGTCGCCCCGGAAGCAAGCCGCGCCGCCTTCGTCGGCATGCCGTTCGTGCTCGGCTGGTCGCTGCGCCGACCGATCGACTGATTCAGATCGACTGATCGACCGAAGGTCCGCGCTGCTCCCGCCTGCCAGCGGTTCAGCGGACGCTCCCCGGGGTGAGTTCGCGGTGGCCGCTGGGCCGTTACGACGGCACCGCCAGTTCGGATCCGGCCGCCTCGATGTGGGTGCGGGCGTAACGGACGGCTTCAGCGGTGTCCATGGCGGCTCCGGTAGCGACGCAACGGTCGAACGAGTCGGTGCCGAGGTTGTCTCGGACGTGATCGACCGCCGCCACAACGGCGCTGAACCGCAGAACGACGGGGTGGTGGGTGGCGGTGGTGCCGTAGAGGGTGGCGGCGATCTCCGGCTGGTTGATCCGGTCGTAGAACACGGCCAGGTAGGCGAACGTGACTGCCAGGTCGGTTGTGTCGCCGGCTTGGTGGAACGAGTCGAGGCTGGCGGTGAACAGGTTCAGGGCCTGGTTGAGGTCACCGTCAACCGCTTCGAGCCCAGCGACATCGCGTGCGATGAGTGCTTCGAAGCGTGGGAGTCGGTGTTGTCGGGTGTAGGCGAGTCCGAGACGAAAGGTGTCGAGGGCTCGGGCCGGGTCGGTTTCGGTGAACGCAAACCCGTACGCGAAGTACGCGAAAGCGATCCAGTACGGGTTGGCGCGGGCACGGGCCGCGTTGAGGGCGTCTTCAGCGATCGCCGTTGCCTCACCGGACCGGCCGACGTTCGGGAGACCCATTGCCAGTCCGCACAGACCCATCACCCGCGCGAGGCCGGTTCGGGTGGCCAGAGCGGTGCAGATCTTTACGTGCCGGTCAGGCCGCCCGGCGTAAAACTGGGCGAAAGCTTGCCTGTAGGCGGCCCATTCGATGGCGAAGGGTTGATAGCGCGGGTCGTTCTGCAACACCGATGCGGCCTGCGCGTACCCGACCGCGTCATCCGGCCGTCCCTTGAACATGCAGATGCCGGCGGCGACGTGGAGGCGCGGCAGTTGTGCCACCTTTGCGGCGATCGCCGAGGGAAGGAGTTCTTCGGCCCACCCGACCGGCTCGAACTGTTGCAGACCGACGGCGAGCATTGTCGTGTGGGCAGCGATCGCGGTTGCGGTCTTCAGGTCGGCCTGGTCGGTGGCCCAACGGAACCCGGCCCGTAGATTGTCGAACTCCGCCTCGACCCAGTCGCAGGCAGTGTCGTAGCCGGGTCCGTCCCACACGTCCCAGTAGGCGATGGCTTGTTCGGCGTAGTAGTGGGAGTGACGATCCCGGACATCGCCGACGGTTCCGGTGGCCGCCAACTCGTCTTCGGCGAACTGACGGATCGTTTCCAACAGCCCGTACCGGGCGCGGCCACCCGGCGATTGTTGCGCGGTGACGAGTGATTTTCGGACCAACGAATCGACCAGGTCGAGCATCACGTACTCATCGAAGGACTCGCACAGTTCGGTGATGGCGGCGACGTCGAAGCCGTCAGCGAACACCGACGCATGCCGCAACACAACACATTCATCGTCGGTGAGGAGTTCGTAGGACCACTGCACCGCGTGACGCAACGTCTGATGCCGCTCCAACCCGCGACGCCCCCCTGACAGGAGACGGAACCGGTCACCAAGACGATCACGGACATCGGTCGGACTCATCGACACCATCCGTGCTGCGGCCAACTCAATAGCCAACGCAATCCCATCGAGTCGGGTGCAGATCTCCGTCACGGCAGCGCTGTCGGTGTCGTTGTCGAGCCTGAATCCGGGTTTCACCGCACGCGCCCGCTCCACAAACAACTCCACCGCCGCCGAGGTCGCCCCGGCCTTCACATCAAGCGACGGAACCGGCCATAAAAACTCTCCACCAACACGCAACCCTTCACGCGACGTCGCAATCACCGTCACCGTGTTCGTACGAGCCATCACCGCTTCCACCAGATCGGCCGCGGCATCCAGGACGTGTTCACAGTTGTCCAACACGACCAACAACCGTCGACCCGCCAATGCCTGCGCGACACTCGCCGTCACCGTCATCCCGGCCTGCACAGTGACCCCCAACGCAGTCGCGACCACATCGGGCACCGCCGCCGGGTCACCCACCGGCGCCAGCTCGACGAGCCACACCCCGTCACCGAAGTCGGGCACCAACTCGGCGGCGACCTGTACGGCGAGACGGGTCTTGCCGACCCCGCCGACCCCGGTCAGGGTCACCAAGCGATGCGCCCGAACCAGTTCGATAAGTTCGCTTATCTCCTGGTCGCGGCCAACGAAACTCGTCGTCTGCCGAGGCAGATTCCCGGGCACCGCGTCCACCGTCCGCAAACGAGGGAACTCCACCCGCAACCCCTCGGCACGCACCTGGAACAGATGCTCCACCCCCGACAGGTCCCGAAGCCGATGCTCACCCAGATCGAGAAGATCAACGCCCGACACGAGGCTCGCCGTGGAAATGCTCAACAGCACCTGCCCGCCGTGACCGACGGCCATCACCCGCGCCGCCCGATTCAACGCCGGACCGAAATAGTCCTCCCCACGCTGCTCGGCCTCACCCGTTGCAAGCCCCATACGCACCGGCAACCCCAACAACCTCTGCGCCGCGACCGCCGCATCAACCGCCCCACGCGCCGACCCAAATGCCGCGCACACGCCATCACCAGTGTGCTTGAACAACCACCCGCCGTTGCCCTCGATCGCCGAACAGAGCACGTCGTCGTGCACCGCCAACGCCGCCCGCATCCCGTCGGCATCCGCCTCCCACCGACGCGTCGAACCCTCGATATCGGTGAAGAGAAACGTCACGGTCCCCGACGGCCTCACACCGGCAGCGCCCGATCCCATCCCGCATTGTTCCACACGCCCAGTAGCGACAGGCTATCCACCACCTAGTCAGAGGTGCTGTCGATCAACGCGCGGGCGACTCGGGTCTCGAGTTCGGTGGGGTACCGCTGCACACCGTAGGACAGGCCGGCGATACGGCCCTGGAGGATCGCGTCGAGACCGAGCAGCATGATCGCGGAGAAGGGATCGAACATCTGGGGAGCGCCGCTTCCCAGACCGGCGGCGAGGTTCACGAGGCTGCCCCGGTTGAGCAGATGCACGCGTCGGCCGTTCACCTCATACCGTTCGAGATGTCGACGCAGCTCGGAGTGGGGATGCTGATTGAGCCAGTCGACGTCGATCTCACGATGGCTGTGACCGACGTTCATCAGGATCGCGCCGTCGGCGAGGCGCTCGATCTGTGCCGCTCCGACCACGCCATCGAAACCGGTGGCAGTGACAATCACGCTCGCTCTCCGAACGGCGTCATCAAAGTCGGCGACGCGGCAGCCGTGATGCTGCGCCTGGACCAGCCGAACCGGGTCGCGGTCGACAACCGTGACGTTGGCACCCAGTTCCCGAGCGCGCTGCGCAACGCCTTGACCGACAGGGCCGAACCCGACCACCACGATCTCGCGGCCGAACAGCGAAAGGTTGGTGATCGCCGTGAACGCCGGCCACGTCTCCGCGCCGACGTGATGCCGATTGTGAATGAGATCCTTCAACGCGATCCCGTTCCAGTCCAAGACTGGGAACGGGATGTCGACGCCGGCCAAGCGGTGCAACCCGGTCGTGGTGGCCTCGAGGGCACCGGCAGGCCGGTATCCCTTCGCTGCCGCTGCCACGATCAACTCGCCGCCCATGTCGCACAGCGCATCAGCTGGCTCGCTCACCAGCCACGCCAGTGCCTCGGCAAATTCAACGCCGGACATGCCAGCGCGGCCACGGATCTCAACGCCCATCGAGGCCAGATGGGTCGCGGTGCGGTCGTCGGTGCTATCCGGATTGCATGGCGCCATTCGCACTCTGGCCCCCGCTACGACGAGCGGACCGACGACGCCGATGGTGCCAGGCGTGATGTGCTGATGACACGACACGGTGCGGCCCGACAGGTCCGAGGCCGCGACCTCCCGGCCGAACGCTGTGGTGATCGGGTTCGTCCACGCGATCCACTCGAGCTCCGCGGTATCCACGACTGCAGTACATCACAGGCGGACCGATATTGTCCTGAGGGACTCACTTCATCGGCACGAACCAGGATCATCGGAGCGCGACGCGCCGCCGGTCTCGGAGAATTCGGGTCGCAGCAACCGGACCGCACTGGCCAGCTCGCGGTGCGGAGGAACGTGACCGTTCCGACCGCCTCACACCGTCAGCACCCGATCGCAAAGCACATCGTTCCACACGCCCACGTACGAAACGCCTTCCACCACGATCGGCGAGATCGGGCGACAGCTCAGTCGGTGGTCCAGTCGAGCACGACCTTGCCGGACAAACCCGAATGGACGACCTCGAACGCCCGTGCGTACTGCGCGACCGGGATCAGGTGGGTGATGACCGGCCGCACGTCGAGGCCGCCGCCCAGCAGCGCGGCCATCTTGTACCAGGTCTCGAACATCTCGCGCCCGTAGATGCCCTTGATCGTCAGCCCCTTGAAGATCACCTTGTTCCAGTCGATGGCAATCTCGTGGTTCGCGATTCCGAGCAGCGCGACGCGCCCGCCGTGGTTCATGACGTCGAGCATCTGTCGGAGGGCGAGGGCCGTGCCGCTCATCTCCATGCCGACGTCGAAGCCCTCCGTCATGCCGAGCTCTCGCTCGACATCGGACAACGCGGTGGTGGCGACGTTGACCGCCCGTGTCGCCCCCATCTTCCGCGCCAGATCCAGCCGGTACTCGTTCACGTCTGTCGCCACGACATGGCGGGCCCCGACGTGTCGGGCAATCGCGGCAGCCATCACGCCGATCGGGCCGCACCCGGTGATGAGCACGTCCTCCCCGACGAGGTCGAACGACAACGCAGTGTGCACGGCATTGCCGAGCGGGTCGAGGATCGGCGCGATGTCGTCCGACACCGTGTCGGGCAGCGGGAACACGTTGACCGCCGGGAGCGACAGGAACTCGGCGAACGCGCCGTCGCGGTTCACTCCGATGCCGATCGTGTTACGGCACAGATGACGTCGACCGGCGCGGCAGTTGCGGCAGTGCCCGCAGGTCACATGGCCCTCGCCCGACACCCGCTGGCCGACACGCAGACCCACGACCTCGTCACCGACGGCGGCGATCTCGCCCATGAATTCGTGGCCGATCGTCATCGGGACGGGAATGGTGTGCTGCGCCCACTCGTCCCAGTCCCAGATGTGCAGATCGGTCCCGCACAACGATGTGTACCGGATCCTGATCAGCACGTCGTTCGGTCCGATAGGCGGAACCTCCACGTCGCGCATCTCCAGACCGACGCCGGGACCTGCCTTCACCAGCGCCTTCACCGGATCACTCCGAGCTCGCGTCCGACCTCGGCAAAGGCGTTCACGGCACGGCCGAGATCGTCGTTGGTGTGCGCGGCCGACATCTGCGTGCGGATACGCGCCTGGCCCATGGGGACCACGGGGTAGCTGAAACCGACGACGTAGACCCCACGGTCGAGCATTCGTGCCGCAAGCTCCGTGGCGAGCGTCGCGTCGCCAACCATCACCGGGATGATCGCATGGCCGGCCCCGGCGAGCGTGAAGCCCAACGCCGACATCTGCGCACGGAACCACGCAGCGTTGGCGTGAACGCGCGTGCGCAGCGAATCGTCAGCGCGCAGAAGATCCAGCACGGCGATCGAAGTTGCCGTGATGCTCGGGGCGAGAGAGTTCGAGAACAGGTACGGCCGAGAACGCTGGCGCAGCCACGCCACGATCTCGCGCCGTCCCGAGGTGTAGCCGCCCGACGCGCCGCCCAGGGCCTTGCCGAGCGTGCCGGTCACGATGTCGACCCGGTCGCTCACGCCGTGATGCTCCGGCGTGCCGCGCCCGGTCGGCCCGACGAAGCCGACCGCATGCGAGTCGTCGACCATGACCAGCGCGTCGAACTCGTCGGCCAGCTCGCAGATCGCCGGCAAGTCGGCGAGCACCCCGTCCATCGAGAACACGCCGTCGGTCACGATGAGGACCTGCTCGGCGCCGTCGGCGCGGGCCTGGAGCAACTGGTCGCGCAGGGCCGCCATGTCGTTGTTCGGGTAGCGATAGCGCCGGGCCGCGCAGAGCCGGATGCCGTCGATGATCGACGCGTGATTCAGGGCGTCGCTGACGACGGCGTCGCGCTGGCCGAGCAAGGTTTCGAACAGACCGCCGTTGGCGTCGAAGCACGACGAGTAGAGGATCGTGTCCTCGGTTCCCAGGAAGTCGCTCAGCGCCTGCTCGAGATCCTTGTGCACCTGCTGGGTGCCGCAGATGAAGCGGACGCTGGCCATGCCGAACCCCCAGCGGTCGAGGGCCGCCTTCGCCGCCTCCACGAGGCGCGGGTCGTCGGCCAGACCGAGGTAGTTGTTCGCGCAGAGGTTGAGGACTGCGGCGTCGCCGACCCGCACCGTCGCCTGCTGCGGAGAGGCAAGGATCCGCTCGGCCTTGAACAGACCGTTCGCCCGCAGTTCCTCCACGTCATTGCGCAACCGGTCAAGGAGCTCCGTACGGCGGGAGGGGGCGATCACCCCCTTAGCATCGCGCCGACGCCCGCGCCGCCGGGCCAGTCACCACGATCCCGTTGGTTGACCGGGACGCGAGGCACGGACAAGAGTACGGAGATGGTCTCTCGTACGGAAACAATCAGCTCACCAAGCGGTCCCCTGGGTATCCATGTGGAGCGGCCGGACGGTGATGGCCCGTTCCCGGTGGTGGTGTTCTTCCACCATGGACCGGGGCTCGATGGCGGCGCGAAGAAGACGATGGCCCGCATCGCCGAATGGGGCTACTACGTCATCTCCCAGGACCGGTACCACCGCGCCGAGCCGTGGTACACGATGACGAGCCGAAGCGACGACGAGATGAAGAAGATGTTCGGCTTGGTCCTCGGCACCTCCGAGGCCGACGTGGCGGAGGACCTCGGCGCCGTTCTTGCCTGGCTGCCGTCGGATCCTGCGGCACGCGGCGGCGCCATGGGCTGCGTCGGCTACTGCATCGGGGCCCGTTCATCGCTTTGCACCATTCGTGATCGTGGTGACCTGTTCCGGGCCGCCGCCGGCCTCCATCCGTCGTTCTGCACCACGGGTGACCCCGACTCCCCACATCTCGCGGTTCCGTCCTACACCGGGTCGCTCTACATCGCCTTCGGATCCGCCGACATGATGCAACCTGCGTCGGCCAACGTTGCGCTTATCGACGCGACCAACGCGTTGGCAAAAGGCGAGGCGGAGATCCATGACGGCGCCGACCACGGCTTCGGCGTGTACGGCGGCGCGTATCACGACGCCGCGGCGACGAGGTCCTACGAGCGGGTCAAGGCCATGTTCGACCGGGAACTGAAGGCCTGACATTCGGTTCCGAAGAGCCGAGGCGAAGACAAGGCGAGGCGACGGAGAAGCCTGAAGCATGAAGGAACCCGTCGTGAGCTGAGTTCTGCTTCCCCGAGTTGCTAGCGCTTCTTGGTGGTCTTCTTGATGGTCTTCTTCGTGGCCTTGCGGACGACGGCCCTCTTGGCAGCGACCTTCTTGGCGGCGAGCTCGTCGCCGCAGGACTGAAGGATCGTGCCATCGGCGATCGCCTGTTCCTCGGAACCAAGACGGTCGAGGCCCACATCGCTTGATCTTCCGCAAGCTCGCGCTCACGTCGAATCTCGAAGACAACCGTCGAGTCCACGCTGTCTCTTCTACCTGCGGGAGCGAAGCGGTCCCCTCGCTTGACGCAGTTCGATTCGATCCCGGCCCGGCCGCGCTTCACGAAGTCGGGGTCGGGGTCGAAGGTCAAGCGCGAGGATTACTGGTAACGATCAGCGACGGCCCCGACGGCTATAGCCGTATCCGCCGCCGCTAAGCATCAGCACAAGAAACACGATGAGCAAGATGGTCCACATGATCTCTCCTTTGTTGTTGGCTCCCCATGTACCCATGGAATTCAGTCTCAAACGCGTGGTGATGGGGGAACTTCACGGGGTCAACTGGCATGGGCAACCTGCCGATGATTGCGCAGACACCGAACACAAGGCCGTTCTCATCCACAACAGGAACGATGAGATGGAGCATGCTTCGTTGCTCCGACCAATACTTGCGCCGAAATGTCCAGAGTGCGATGGCCACGTCGCCCAGCGGCCAAACTCGTAGGTATGCGTGCGATCCGCCTCCACTCGTTCTCCGGACCACTGGCCGTTGAGGACGTGCCCGATCCGGTCGCCGGTGCCGACGAAGTCGTCGTCGACCTGCTGTACGGAACGATCAACCCCCTCGACGTGTGGTGCTGCGCCGGCAACTTCGCCGCGCTCACACCCCTCCCCCACACGCCGGGCGCCGAAGGCCTCGGCACGGTGAACGGCAAGCGGGTCATCGTGAACGGCTCGGGGATCGGCATCGCCCGCCCTGGCACGTACGCCGAGAAGGTCGCCGTGCCGGCGTCGGCGATCACCGTCGTGCCTGACGATCTCGATGAGCTGCAGGTGGCGTCCCTCGGCATCGCCGGGGTGACCGCGTTCCGGTGCCTCGTCACCAGGGGTCGGGCGACCACCGCCGACACGGTGCTCGTCACCGGGGCGTCCGGCGGTGTCGGTTCGATCGTCGTGCAGTTGGCCCGTCACCGCGGCATCCGCGTGCTCGCCCAGACGTCGAACCCGTCGAAGGCCGATGAGTTGTTCGACCTCGGCGCGGACCGGGTCATCGTCGCCGCCGACGGGTCAGCTCTCCCTGCGGCGCTGACCGGTGAGGCGCCGACGCTCGTCGTCGACGGTGTCGCGGGTTCGTTCGTGCCGACGCTTGTCGACCTGCTCGCCCCCGAGGGCCGCTACGTGAACTATGGAACCTCCGGCGGCACTTCCGTCACCTTTGATATGCGCACGTTGTACCGCAAAGGAATTGTCCTCTCGGGCTACACCGGGCTCCGTGAAACGTCGAGGGATGACGCGTTCGAGGCGCTGTTCGAGGCCGTCCGCTCGGGGCACCTTCGCACGATCATCGACGCGGTGCTCCCGCTCGAGGAGGCCGGGGTCGCGCACGCCCGCATCCTCGACCGCAAGGTCGTCGGCAAGCTGCTCCTGAACGTCCGCGCCTGACCTGATGCAGCTCCGAGGGATCTTCTTCGACTTCGACGGCCTCGTCACCGATACCGAGAGCGCGGTGCTCGCCTCCGCGGCGTCCATCTTCAGTGATCACGGGGCGAACCTGCCGATCGAGCGATGGCTGAGCGTCGTCGGCACGTCGCAGCCGCGAGGCTTCTGGGGCCCGTGGCTGTCCGAGCAGACCGGCATCGATCACGATCACGACGCGCTGTGGGAGGAAGCGGAACGGCGCAACATCGAACTCGTCTCCAGCCTGCTTCCGAACGCCGGCGTCGAGGACATGCTCCGGATCGCGCGGACCGAGGGGCTCGTGACCCGCGTGGTGTCGAGCTCACCGAGCACCTGGGTCGTGCCGATCACCGAGCGGCTCGGCCTTCGTCCGTGGCTCGGCGGCTACACCACACGCGAAGACGCGCCACGCGCCAAACCCCACCCGGACCTCTACATCGCGGCACTCGCCGCGACCGGCCTCCATCCCGACGAGGTCATCGTGTTCGAGGACTCGGCGAACGGCGCCAGGGCGGCGATCGACGCCGGCCTGCGCGTCATCGCTATTCCCGGCCCGGTCACGCTGTCTCAGGACCTCAGCCATGCCCACCTCGTCGCGCCGACGATGGAGGGCCTGTTGATCTCCGACCTCCAGGACCTGCTCCACCGCTGACGACCCGGAATTCGGAGTCTGGGTAGCAGCTCTGAGAGCTGGCGGGACTCCGAAATCCCACGAGCTGGCTGCTGACGCGGCGCTGCTTCAGGTCATTGCGCGGCCCAAGACGGTGGGCGCTTCTCACCGAATGCGCGCATACCTTCGGTTGCTTCGTCCGACGCGAACAGCTCACCGGAAAGCTTGGCCATTGCTCGGAACGCGGCGCGACGCGTGTCGTGGTCGGTCGGTGACAAGAGCCGTTTCGAGGCGGCGAGCGCGAGCGGGCCGCCCAGGCGGAGCTTGGCCACGAGTTCGTCGGTCGCCGCGTCGACCGCGTCGGGCTCGACGACGCGATTCACGAGACCGACCCGAAGTGCTTCGGCGGCGGTGATGCGTTCGCCGGTGAGGAACAACTCGGCGGCGTCGGCCTGGCGCATCTTCGGCAGGCACACGACGCTGATGATCGCCGGGGCGACGCCGATCCGCACCTCGGTGAAGCCGAACATCGCCGTCGTCGGAGCGACGACGAGATCGCACGAGCACGCCAGCCCCAGCCCGCCGGCGAGCGCGCTGCCGTTGAGCTTGGCCACGACCGGCTTCGGGGCGTCGAGGATCTGCTCGAACACCCGCACGAACGTGGGGACGCCACCATCGTCGCTGCCTGCCGTCACGGTGCGGCGCTCCTTGAGATCGGCTCCGGCGCAGAACACCGTGCCGGATCCGGTGAGGACGATGACGTGCACGGCCGGGTCGGCGATGGCTGCTCCGAGCGACGCCGAGAGCGACTCCACCAGCTCCGTCGACAGCGCATTGCGGTTGGCCGGCCGGTCGAGGGTGATCGTGCCGACCCCGCCGGCGATGTCGAGACGGGTGGCCGGACCGGTGGTGTGCTCAGCGCTCATGCCTCCATTCTGGTGGAGGGCCACCAGCGGCTGAAGCCTCGGAGCTCCCCGCTCCGTTGGCCACATCCCACATCGCCGACTCGGGCATCCCACATCGGCCGAAAATCCCCCCGATCCTGCCCGGGGAAAATCGGCGGTCCGGGATGCCGCACTCGAGCACGTGGGATACCAGGCCGGCCGAACACATTCGAGCGCGCGGCCAAACGCTAGGGCGCAGCCGGCCGCTGATAAGCGACGACGAACATGCCGTCGGTGGCGCCGGGAAGGAGCAGTGCGCCGCGGCCGCATGGACGCCAGCCGGGTTCCGTCGGCGGTTCGAGGGCCACGAGACCCGGGAGGTGCTTGGCGGCCCAGGCGTCGAGACCCTCGGTCTCCTTCCGCATGAACGTGCATGCGCTGAACACCACGGTTCCTCCCGGGCGGACCGCATCGACCGCGGCAAAGAGCAGTTCGCGCTGCAACACCACGAGGGCGTCGACGTCGGTCGGTGTGATCCGCCACCGCGCGTCGGGTCGACGCCGCAACGAACCGAGTCCGCTGCAGGGCGCGTCGACGAGCACGCGATCGAACGAAGCGCGAGGAAACGGAAGGAACCGCCCGTCAGCGCGGATCGTGGCGACCCGATCCCTGAGCCCGAGCCGTTCGACGTTCTCCACGACGAGCTTGGCGCGGTGCGCATGCAGTTCCACGGCGACCACATAGGCGCCGCGCCCGGCCATCGATGTCGCCTTGCCACCGGGTGCGGCACAGAGGTCGAGAACACGCTCGCCCGGCTGCGCTCCGACGAAGCTGCCAACGGATTGCGAGGCGAGGTCCTGCACGTAGCCGTCTTCACGCTCGTGCGAGGTCGCCGGAACGTTCATCGCGCCGAGCACATCGACGGCGTCGTCTCGACCGAGCGCATTGATGGCGGCGTCGATGATCCAATCGGGATAGCTGAGCTCCTCGCCGAGGTTGGCGAACGTCGGGGCAGCCTTTGCGCCGACCAGCTGACGAAGGACGGCGTTGACAAAACCCTGGCCGCGACCGGGGGCGATCTCGACCGTCTCCGACACTGCGGCATGGGCCGGAACGCGAAGGTGCCGAATTTGGTATGCGCCCATACGGAGTACTCGCCGGACTTCGGCGTCAGGCGTTCGGGAGATGTATGGGGCGAGCACCGCGTCGAGCTCGCGCTGCATGCGGACGGTGCCGTAGACGAGCTCGGTCGCGAGTGCTGCGTCGCGGTCGGAGAGGCCCTCGCGCTTGGCCCGCACGAGCAGTTGCGGGAGCGTGAGGTTGGCGAAGGCGCCTCCGTCCACGGCGGCCAGCGCGGCGAGCGCGACCGAACGGGCTGTCGGAACGTGTCTGGTCGGGACGGTCGGGCGCGGCGACGCGGCGGCCCGCTTGCCGGACTTTCCCGGCGCCCCGGTTGCCCGACTCATGGCGCAGTCACGCCGAGCACCTCGTCGGATCCCGGCTGGAATCCGTTGCGCCATGCGGCAATGTCCATGGGGCTCTTTCCCTCGGGTTGCACGGTCGTGAGCTCGAGCCAGCCGTCACCGGCGGCCACGCAGGGTCCGACGATCGAGCCGGGAACGGCATTCTCGGGCGCACCCTCAGGCGGAGAACCGGGCGGCACCGGTGAAGCGGCCAGCACCTTGAGGCGCTTGCCGCGGAACGTCGTCCAGGCGAGGCCGAGTCGGATGAGGCGGTACATGTCAACGGTCGGCCGGGACCAGTCGATGCGGAACTCCGCCGACTCCAGCTTCGCTGCGTGGGTGGCCACTCCGGTCTGCGCCTCCGGCGAGCCGAGGGACCCGAAACCGTCTCGAAGCGCGTCGACCAACACCTCCGTCCCTATGGCGACGAGTCGGTCGCGAAGCTCCGACACCGGCTCATCCGGATCGATCGGCGTGACCACCCGACGGAAGACGGGACCGGTGTCGAGCCCTTCCTCCAGCCCCATGAGGCACATGCCGGTTTCGGGGTCGCCGGCAAGCAACGCCCGCTCGACCGGTGCCGCGCCGCGCCACCGAGGCAGGAGAGAGAAGTGGATGTTCAGGAAGGGAAGCGCACGTAGCAAATGCGGACGGATCAACTTCCCGTAGGCAACGACGATCCCGAGCTCGGCACCAGCGGCGACGACGTCGAGGATGTCATCGACGTTGTCGGTGGTCCGCAAACCGAGCTCGAGCGCGGCCGCCTTCACCGGCGACGGCGACAGAGCGGATCCACGACCGCGACGGCGGTCGGGCTGGGACACGACGAGCAGAACCTCATGGCCGGCGTCGACCAGTGCCCGCAGCGGTGCAACAGCAGCCTCCGGTGAGCCGAGGTAGACGAGCTTCATCGGCGGACCGTCATTGCGCCACGCAGGGGAGAGCGCCGCCGGGCGCGTCGACGCGACCTGTCAACGGAGACCGGGAAGGCCGGGAAGGCTCAGGCCGCGCTTCTTCGCGACCGGCTCGGCGGCAATGCGCGGAACCTCGCGGTCCGGATCGTGGGCCGAACCGTGTTCGAGGATGCGGGTCCGGAGGATCTTCATGCCCTCGGCGCGCTGTTCGTCGGCCAGATGGTCCAGGAGCAGCACACCGTTGAGGTGATCGAGCTCGTGCTGGTACAGACGGCTGAGCAGATCGGTGGCTTCGATGTCGACCTCGTTGCCGTCGAGGTCGTAGCCGGTGAGATGGATGACCCGGGGACGGATGATCTCCCACGAGAGGCCGGGGACCGACAGGCATCCCTCGTCGTAGCTCCACTCGCCGCTCGACTCCCGGATGACGGGGTTCACGATGGTCTGGGCGCCGGCGCCTTCGTTCATGTCGTAGACGAAGAGCCGCTTGCGGACACCGACCTGGGGGGCGGCGATGCCGAGACCGGGCGCCTCGTACATCGTCTTGGCCATCTGTTTGGTCAGCTCGACGAGTGCGCCGTCGACGTTCGTGACCTCGTCAGCAACCTGTCGCAGGACAGGATCACCAAAGACACGAAGCGTTACACCCGACATGTCGCCCAGCTTACCGGCGGTGGCTCGGAATCGAACCCACCCCGGGTCAGCTCACGCTCACCGGGTCGGGAAACGCGCGGATCTGCACAAATCCCGACCCAGTGCACAAATCCCGACCCAACGACGCCAGCTGACCCAGGCGAAGCCAGCGCGTCAGGCGACCGGCGCTTCGCCTGGGTCAGCTCACGTTCACTGGGTCAGCGAACGTGCGTATGTGCACGAATCCCGACCCAGTGCACGAATTCCGACCCAGTTGACCCAGTTGATCCAGTTCAACCAGCCGGGTCAGGCGGTCAGCGCTTCGGCGAACGACGCGAACACGTCGACGTTGCGCGCCAGGTCGGCGTCGGTGTGCAGGATCGAGACCAGCCACTGCTCATCGAGGCCCGGGGGCAGCAGGAGACCGCGGTTGATCCCCCAGACCCACTGGGCGTAGGCGAGCACGAAATCGGTGCCCTTGTAGTCGCGATAGTTGCGAACGGGCGCGCGTGACCAGGTGACGCACCCTTTCGCGCCGAGGCGGACGGTGTGGGCCGGTAGGTCGTGCTCGGCGATGATCGCGTCGAACCGGTCGACCATGGCGTTGTTCGCGGCGATCGTGGCGTTGATCGCCTTCTTGGTGCAGATGTCACGCAGAACGGCCTTGCAGGCCGCCATCACCAGCGGGTTGCCGTTGAACGTGCCGAGGTGGAGCACGCTGCCATCGGTGATCCCGGCCATGATCTCGGCGCGGCCACCGAAGGCGCCGACGGGGAGCCCGCCGCCGATCGATTTGGCCAGGCACAACAGGTCCGGGGTGACGCCGAAGTGGCCGCTCGCGCCGCCGTAGCCGGCCGTGATCCCGGTCTTCACTTCGTCGAAGATGAGCAGGGTGCCGTGGCGCTTCGTGATCTCCCGGACCGCGGCGAGGTACCCCGAGTCGGGCAGGCAGATGCCGATGTTCTCCATCGCCGGCTCCACGATGAAACAGGCCACATCGCCCCGGGCGAGTTCGCGGATCAAGGCAGCCGGGTCGTTGTAGGGCACGACCCCGACGTCGTGGAGCACGCCCCTGGCCAAGCCCTTGGTGGCGGCAACAGGGGTGGGTCGATCGGCGGGTCCGGCCTTGTCGAGCGGCGGCTTCATCGACACCATCACTTCGTCGTGGTGGCCGTGGTAGCCACCCTCGACCTTGACGATGCGGTCACGTCCGGTGAAGGCCCGAGCGGCGCGGATGGCGTCGTGGGTGGCCTCGGTGCCGGAGTTGGTGAAGCGCCACATCGGCAGCTTGAACCGGTCGCGGAGGAGCTCGGCCACCTCGGCATTGTCGGTGCAGGGCGTGACGAACAGCGTGCCCCGGGCGATCTGCTCGTGCAGGGCCTGGGCCAGGATCGGGTGGCTGTGACCGCTGAACAGCGCGCCGTAGCCCATGTTGAAGTCGACGTAGTCGTTGCCGTCGAGGTCGACGAGGTGGCCGGCGTAGGCGTGGGACGCAACCACCGGGTGAGGGTCGTAGGCCTGGAACGACGATGGAACACCACCGGGCAAGGACACCCGAGCACGCTCGTTGGCCTTCAGTGACGC
>JANMYF010000251.1:0-6367 GCA_031381685.1 Acidimicrobiia bacterium | reverse complement strand
GGCGAACGGGTCCGTGACAACGACAGGCGCCTCGACAACCGCGATCAGCTGCGGGAGATCCTGGTGTCGGGCGTACGGATGGCGCTCGATTCAGCCGGTGGCCGCGCTGATCGACTCGATCTGAAGATCGCCAACGCCGCGTTGGCCGAGATGCGCGACGCCTACCTCACCTTCGGCCCGTACCGGGGCGTGCGCAAGGTGACGATCTTCGGCTCTGCCCGCACCGAAGTCGGCTCCCCCCTCTACGAACAGACCAAGATGCTGGCCGCGGCGATGGCGGCCCAGGGCTGGATGGTTGTCACGGGCGCCGGCCCCGGGATCATGGCGGCCGGGCTCGAGGGGGCAGGTCGCGAGAACGCGCTGGGCGCGGCGATTCGCCTTCCCTTCGAAAGCGAGGCGACCGATCTGCTCGCTCCGGACCGCCTCGTCGACATGCGGTACTTCTTCACCCGGAAGTTGGCGCTGATCCGTGAGAGCGACGCGTTCGTGTGCATGCCCGGTGGCTTCGGGACGCTCGACGAAACCTTCGAGCTCCTCACGCTGTTGCAGACCGGAAAGGCGACACCGGTCCCGATCGTGATGCTCGGCCTCGGGCAGGGCTTCTGGCATGCCCTCGATCGATTTATCGACGTGATGATCGAGCAGGGATGGGTCGGCTCGTCGGACCGAGCGCTGTACCGGGTGACCAACTCGGTAGACGAGGCGGTCCAGGAGCTCATGGGATTCTATGCGAACCACCATTCGATCCGCTGGGTCGGAGAGCAACTCGTCCTCCGGATGCACCGCCCCCCATCCGATGCCCAACTCGACGACCTCGTCGCTCGGTTCGGTTCCTACGCCACCGATGGCGCGATCGTGCGGGCCACTCCGTTGCCGATCGAACGCTCCGAACGAGACCACCTCGACCTCGCGCGCCTCTCGATGCGCTTCAACCGCCGCCAACCCGGTCGGCTCCGTCAGGTCATCGACGCCGTCAACGGTTGGTGACCGGCGGGGTGTTGGCGGAACGCGCGGGAACGAGCGTCCTATGGTGCAGCGGACGTCACCACCGGTCCGGTGTCGACAACATCGAACCAGGAGCCGGGAACCGTCTTGAGCTGTCCGAGATCATCGTCGTTCCACCGCTTGTCGGCGGCACCGGTGATGAACCAGCTCGAACCGTTGTCGGCCACGATCATCCCGTAGCGCTGGAGTGCCCGGAGAACCACGAGGGCATGCCCGTGGTACCCGGTGAGGTCGACATCCCCGCGCAGACGGAATCGCGCACCCATCGGCGGCACACGGGAGTCGGGAATACCGGCGAAGTGGCGAGCCGGGGGACTGTATGCGCGCTGAGTTTTGTTCACCGTGAACCGAAGGGCGTGGCGAATCTCACCGGACGCGACCTCGTCGTAGCGGAGCAGTCCGGGCAGGATGGGAAGACCGGCCGCGTCCGCCGAGGTCCAGCCCGCGGGCCGGAGTGCGTTCGACCGGAGATCGAACATGGCGCCCGAGCTCGCTTCCCAAGCGGTGTCGGTGCGCCGGGCGTTGAAGAGCTCGTAGAGCCGACAGGTCCCGCTCTGCACAACGAGCACGTGCCGATCACTTCCTGCCTCGACAGGCGCGGCACTGGGAATGGGGAACGGACCGGGGTCGCTTTCGTCGCCATAGTCCGTGTAACTGATCGGAACGAGTGGTTGGCTCGACGGTACGACCACATACGGAATGCCGTAGTCCGGGTGGGAACCGGTGTCCGGGTGCAGCGTCGTGCGCGTGCTGTTGACCGCGGCGACCCACTCTGCCGACCGTGGGTGCAACGGTTGGTTCGAGATATCGAGGTTCCATGGGTTGTCGGAAGGGAAGACCGGGCACCCCCCGATCACCGGACCGACGCCGGAGGACGAAGCCGAGCCGATCGCTCCCGCGCTGCCGGCCGGCGCGATCGATGCCTTCGCCTTCGCGTTGGTCCTGGTTGTCTTGGTTCTCGCCTTGGCAATCTTCGCGGCCGACGTCGTGTTCTTCGCAGTCGTTCGTTGGGTCGCCTCGGCCAGGTCACCACCGACCAACGTCCCCACCATGGCGAGGGCGGTCATCGCTGCCCTGATCGATCGTCCGTGCATCGCGGGTCCCTTCCTCAGTTCGTCTGCGCTCCCCGTGATCTATCGACAGACGGCGACGATCACACGAGGAGCGTGAGCGTCCATCCCCATCGATAGGTCCCGGGACCAATGCGATACGGTACGAGCGTGTCGGGCCCGCACGAGCCGGTACCCACGCCGCGCAGGCGATGGTCGATGTGGACGAACGCTTCGGTGCGGCGGGGCAGCTCCGGTGGAATCGAGGCCGCCGCGAGATCTTCGTCGCTGTGGCGGCGCGCGGCGAAGGAGAAGCGCTGACCGGGATCGGCGCGGACGGCCAGCAGCGGTTGGTCGCCGCTATGGACGCAGAAGGTCGTCGTGTCGGCGTGGTGTCCGTGGTCCTGGGGACGCATGTACGGCACGTACTGCGCATCGATGGTCGAGCTCCAGTCGCCCAGTGGCGTACTGGCGATCCGGTCGGCATAGGACTCGTGGGGTCCGCGTCCTCGCCACGAGATCCACTCGGCACCGGGCGGGAGCGCGAACCGATGACCCAGACGGGGAAGGTCGCCGCGTGTCTCGGGCACGTCGGCGACGCAGACCACGCGGATCTCCCGACCCGCCGCCTCGAATCGCTGCTGGAAGCGCACGCCGTCGATCAGCGAGTCGGTCGTGATGACCTCACGGCCGCCCCTTCGGGCCCGCGTCGACGGACGGACGGTCCGTAGCGGGGCGCGCAGGTGCCAGGTGAGCCACCGCGTGTGCACTCCTGGAATGCCGAGGGTGCCGGGCTCGACTCCGTCGTTGTCGATCCGGGAACGCCAGAGCGACGGACGAACCGGAGCGGCGAGCATGTTTCGGCCACGCCACACGATCGACGTCATCTCACCGGCGTCGGTGATCTCGACCTGCAGATCATCGTCATCCGGCTTCGCCGATGCGCCATGGTGCACCGACACGCCGGCGCGAACCTTTGCCGGAATCACCACCTGGCCGACGGCGACCTCGTGGCCGGTCGGCGCCCACGGTGTCGCCGATCGAAGCTGTGCGCGAACCGTGATCCACGCGTCGTCGCGGCCGGCGTGCAGCTCGACCGGCACACGAACGTCGATCGACTCCCCGGCCGGTGTCCGCAACTGCCGGAGCTCGCCCTCGACACCGGTCGAGGTCGACCAGGTGAACCGCACGTTGGAGAGATCGAGCACTTCGAAGTCGTTCACGATACGGATCCGGCCGGTCGCCGGGTCGACAGGCTCGACGCGGATCGGGGCGAACACCGCTTTGGCTTCGAGGAGCCCTGGGTGCGGCACCCGGTCGGGCCAGACGAGACCGTCGGCGATGAAGGCACCGTCGTTGGGCTCATCGCCGAAGTGGCCGCCGTACGCCCAGTACGGACGGCCGTCGATCGTGGACGCGGCGATGCCGTGGTCCGTCCATTCCCAGATGAAGCCGCCCTGCAGTCCGTGATGGGTGGAGATGGCACGCCAGTAGTCCGCCAGACTGCCGTTGGAGTTCCCCATGGCGTGGGAGAACTCACACATGATCAGCGGGCGGCGGTCGGTGCCGCGTGTCGACCAGTCGACGATGGCATCGATGGTGGGATACATCGGCGCCGTGATGTCGGTCGTCGACGGGTCCTCGTCGGTGAGCCCGTAGCGATGAGCGCCCTCGTACTGGACGAACCGGGTGGGATCTGCGGTGCGCGCCCATGCGTGCATCGCAGCATGGATCGGGCCGATGCCGGATTCGTTCCCGAGTGACCAGCCGATGACGCACGCATGGTTCCGGTCGCGCCGAATCATCCGGGCGACTCGTTCGAGGCACGCGCTCTGCACCTCGGGAAGGTGGACGAGCTGGCGGTAGCGGCCGTGCGTCTCGATGTTGGCCTCATCGATCACGTAGAGCCCGAACTCGTCGCAGAGGTCAAGGAACTCGGGGTCGGGTGGATAGTGCGACGTACGAACCGCGTTGATGTTGTGACGCTTCATCGTGAGCACGTCGAGACGATGGGTCTCCGGCGAGACGACGCAGCCGGTTCGATCGTCGTGGTCGTGGCGATTGACACCGCAGATGACCACCACGCGTCCGTTGATCAAGAGTTCACGATCGATGATCTCGACGCGTCGGAAGCCGATGATCTGTCGGACAACTTCGACCAGTTCACCGGTCGGCGTTCGCAGTGCGGCGTAGAGCACGTAGCGGGTAGGCACCTCGGCGTTCCAGGGTTCGATTCCGTCGACCGTCGCCGTGAAGCGGACCCGGTGGCCGGCGAAATCGTCCATGTCGGCGGCCTGATGCAACCACGATCGCCGATCGAAGGTCGGCACCGTCATGCGCTGCGTGCTCACCTTCTTGGTCTCGATCGCCTTCTGGCGACGTGGCGGAGGCCATTCGTCGCCGCCGGTGATCGTCATCGCGATCGCCCGTCCGTCGAGTCGTTCGAGACCGGTCTCGACGGTCCAGCCCCGCTCCGGTGCCGACGTGAACCGCACGTGGGCCGCAACGGTGAGCGTGCCGGTCCGGAGGTCGGCCGCGAGGCCGGCGTCGACCTCCAGTTGCTCGATGTGGACGACGGGCACCGACAGCAGCTCGACGGACCGTGTGATTCCGGAGAGCCACCACTGGTCCTGGTCCTCGAGCCATGTCGCGTCGGACCACTTCACGACCACGATCGCGAGATGGTTCTGGCCGACGTGAACGAACGGTGTGATGTCGTAGTCGCTCGTGAGACGGGTGTCCTTGCCCATACCGACCGGCATGCCGTTCACGAACACATGGTGGATGGAGTCGGCGCCTCCGAGGCGAAGGATCGTCCGACGAGCCTCCCAGGACCGGTCGAGGGAGAACAACGTTCGGTACACGCCGGTCGGATTGTCCGTCTCCGGGACCTCGCAGGGCTCCTCGGGAAACGGGTACAGCACGTTGGTGTAGTGCGGTTTCCCGTAGCCCTGGGTCTGCCAGGTGCCCGGGACCGTGACCGAAGGCCACGAGTGGTCACGGGTTTCAGGGTCGACATGTGTGCCTGTGACCAGGGTCGGCGAGGTCAGATAGGCGAACTTCCACGCGCCGTCGAGGGACCGCGTCCAGGGTGTCCGTCCGCGCCTGGCGTCGCTGACCGAATCAAACGAGGCCCGGACCGTGCGTGACGGCATGCGCCCGATCGACACGATCCCAGGGGAAGACCACGACCGTGGCCCGAAGGCGTCGAGCGGGTTCGCCAGGTTCGAACCCTTCAACCGATTCACGTCGCCCCCCCGTTGCGGAGACGCGTCACCGGCATCGCGAGTCCCCTGAGGTCCCTGTGCTCCTGTTGCATGCAGCGACCCTACAAGCGAGCCCGCGGACCACCGGGAACCGGCCGACCATCACTGTTCCACGATGCCGCGCTCGCCCGAACTCCCGCCGGGCTCAGGAACCGAGGCCGAACTCGGCGAGGTCGACCGGGCGTCGCTCATCGATGGCACGATGCGCGGCGGCGCCGAGTGCCACCGACCAGAGGCCGTCGTCGAGGGTCACCTTGGACGGAGTTCCGTTGCGGATCGCGTCGGCGAAGTCGACGTGCTCGAGGTAGCTCGCACCGTGGTGGAAACCGACGTGGGCGACGCGCTCGTCGTGTCCGGCGTCGATGACCCGGATCTCTTTCGACGTCCACTCCCCGTTCGGACGCGGGACGCCACCTCGGAGCCCGATGCGGAGCTCACCGCTCGGGATGAAGGCCTCGACCTTGCCGAGTGTGCCGGTACCGACCAGCTCTTGTTCGTTCGGGCCGCCCTCGGCGAACATGCAGAGGTCGAGCATGGTCCGCACGCCGTTGGCGAATTCGACGATCACGTAGGCGTTGTCGAGGATGTCCGCGCGCTTACGGCCGTCGGCAGTGTCGTACTCCTCGTCGAGGTGATTGTGGTCCTGCCCACCGCTCGCCATGACCCGCACGGGTCGAGTTCCCACGGCGAGGTTCATGAGGTCGAAGAAGTGACAGCACTTCTCGACCAGCGTCCCGCCGGTGTTGGCGCTGAACCGATTCCAGTTCCCGACTTTCACGAGAAAGGGGAACCGGTGCTCGCGGATGGCGAGCATCCGAAGGTCACCGATCACGCCACTTCGGATCTCGGCGAGGAACCGGGCCACCGGCGGCATGTAGCGGTACTCGAGCCCGACCCACACGATGCCTCGGTGGGTCTTCGCTCCCTCCGCCAGCGACTTGCAGTCGTCGACGGTGGTGCACAGCGGCTTCTCCACGAGAACGTGAAGGTCGGGACGCGACGCGTAGATGTCGTGAACGACATCGACGTGGGTGTTGTTGGGTGTGA
>JANMYF010000250.1:0-2023 GCA_031381685.1 Acidimicrobiia bacterium | reverse complement strand
GGGTTGGTGATGGGGGCGAGTTTGCGGAGGTGTTCGCCGGTGACGGTTCCGTCGGCGAGGGCGTCGTCGGCGCCGGGGATGCGGGTGACGACATCGGCGACGGCTTCGGCTTTGGCGGCTTCGGCCGATGACATGCCGAATCGGCGGGTGAGGGTGGCTTTGGTGTCGCGTCCCGTTTCGGTTTTCATCACGCCAACCAATACCGCTTCGGCGGAGGCGAGTTCCCCGCGGAGTCGTCGGAGCTCACGTAACCCAACCTTGGCGGTTCCGGCATCCCAGTCAGACGCGGAGACGCGCGGGATCGACAGGCGTTTGAAGACCCCGATCTGTTCCTCGGCGCTGGTGCTCATGGAGTCAACTCTAGAACACGTGTACGACAGACAAAACGTATGCGTGGAAAATCCGTCTGGAAACCCGAATCGCGCGCTCAGGACCGCCGAAACGGCAAGAAACACCGCGCATCCCGTCGAACGGGTCGGATCGGATGCGCGGGTTGACGTCGACGAGATCAATGGCGTCCCGGCGATCCGCTCCGCGATCGATGGGCTCCGCCGTCTGGTAGCGGCAACAGCCCTCGCCGTGATCGCTTCTCGGAAAGGGTGGCGACGGCGCTGGTGGGAGGAGGTGAGGACCCGGAACCGCGTCGGTGGTGCGCATCGGTACGACCGGTGGGGTGCGGACTCGGGAGTAGACATCGAGGGTGAGCAGACTCGACCGAAACCTTTACAAGGCGATCAACCGTTTCGCCGACCGGACCGGCTGGGCGCATGGCATCGTCCGGATGTATGCCAAGGACGGGATCGTCGTGTTCGCGGCGCTGCTCCTCGTCGCCTGGTGGCTGGGCCGCACCTCGGCGACACCCATCGCCAGTGTCGGCAAGGCGGTGTGGGCTGGTGCCGGGGCCTTGCTGGCCTTGGCGGTCAACCAGCCGATCGGCTCCGCTATCGACCGTGCGCGGCCGTACGCGGTGATCCCGTCGATGCATCTGCTCGTCGCCAAGACGGCCGACTTCTCGTTTCCAAGCGACCACGCCACGATCGCCGGTGCCGTCGCGGGAGGCCTGTTCCTGGTGAGCCGTCGCCTGGGGCTGATCGCCATCGTGGCCGCGGTCGCCATGGCCTTCGCCCGGGTCTACGTCGGTGCGCACTACCCGGGCGATGTCGTCGCCGGGCTGCTCCTCGGTGCGACGGTGACGGTGGTGTTGGGTCGTCTCGCTGCGCGCATCATCGAGCCGTTGCTGACGGCGCTCGCACGTACGCCGTTGCGGCCCCTCATCACGGCCGAACGAAACGCCGACGTCGGACTCGCGTCACGGTGATCCGCGTCCTGCTCATCGCGCTCGGATGCCTCGCCGCGTCATGGGTTCTGATGATCGTGCTCGCGGCGCGACTTCCGCCGGGCATCTTGAAGGACCTGGCCGGCTTCCTCCCGGCCTGCGTCACGACGATCAAGACGCTCCGCAAGGACCCGCGGGTTCCTCGCCGGGCGAAGCTGGCGATCGCGTTCGCCGGGGTCTGGGTGATCTCGCCGATCGATCTCATCCCGGAGTTCTTGCCGGTCATCGGCCCCCTCGACGACATCGTCGTTGTCGCGTTGGCCTTCCGCTACGCCGCACGGCAGATCCCGCCCGACGTGCTCTTCGACGCCTGGCCGGCCGACCCGAACCTTCTCCGCCGCCTCCTTGGCTCACGCAAATCACCAACCGACGCGCGCTGACCGAGTGCTCCGGCCGTTGTTGGTCGCTCAGTCGCTCCGGGGGCGACCCAGGCACCAAGTATCCGGTTGGTCAGGCGACTCGGAGATAGGCGCGCAGCGCCGTACGCACCACGTCACTGGCAGTCGTGTCGTCGCGCTCCGCCCGCTCCTCGAGCGCGGCGCGAAGTTCGGGATCGAGTCGAACGGGGAACACATCGGCAGGGGCGGTGCCGAGCGAAGGGCGTCCCGGACGACGTCTCAGTTTCGACACGTCGTATCCGGCCTCGGCTTCGTCGGCGAGTGGCTGGATCTCTTCGTCAGTGACGAT
>JANMYF010000239.1:0-11358 GCA_031381685.1 Acidimicrobiia bacterium | reverse complement strand
TGATGGCGGAATCGATGGCGTTGTGGGCGGTCTGCCCGAGACCGCAGATGCTCGCGTCTCGCATGACCTGGCCGAGGTCCTTCAGCAACGCCAACTCCTCAGCGCGCGTACGGTCCGGTCGGGAGCCGATGGTGAGACGGGTCAGCGATTCCTGCTGACGGACGGTGCCGACCCGGCAGGGTACGCACTGACCGCACGATTCATTGCGGAAGAAGGCCGCTATCCTGCGCACCTGATCGACGAGATCGACGGTGTCGTCGAACACGCACACCACGCCGGAGCCGAGCGACGCGCCGATGGCCCGGGTGGCTTCGAGGGTCAGCGGGATGTCGAGATCGGCCGGACCGATGAACGAACCGGCGGCACCACCGAGCAGCACCGCCTGGACGGATCGTCCGTCCGGAGGGCCACCCGCGAGATCGATGAGCTGGCGGAGCGTGACGCCATAGACGACTTCGTAGACACCCGGCTTCCTGACCGCGCCGCTGAGACAGAACAGCTTGTGGCCGACGGAACCCTCGGTGCCCCGCGACACGTACGTCAATGCACCCTCCACCATGATCGGCAGCGCGTTGATCAGCGTCTCCACGTTGTTGACCACGGTCGGCTTGTCGAAAAGACCCTTCTCCACGGGGAACGGCGGCTTGTTGCGCGGCTCGCCCCGGTAGCCCTCGATCGAGTTGAAGATCGCCGTCTCCTCGCCACAGATGTAGGCACCGGCTCCACGGGTGATCTCGATGTCGAAGTCGAACCCCGAACCGAGGATGTTGGCGCCGAGGTATCCGCGTGAACGCGCGATGTCGAGCGCCGCCGTGAGCGTGGCCATTGCCCGCGGGTACTCGCCGCGGAGGTAGATCCAACCGTGCTCGCAGCCGGCCGCGAACGCCGCAATGGTCATCGACTCGATCAACGCGAACGGGTCGCCTTCCATGACCACGCGGTCTTTGAACGTGCCGGGCTCGGACTCGTCGGCGTTGCAGACGAGGTGATGGGGTCGCGCCGGTTGGCGCGCCACGGCGTCCCACTTGCGCCCCGTCGGGAACGCAGCACCGCCGCGACCGAGCAGCTTGGCGTCGGTGATTTCGCGGATGACGGCGACGGGACCCATCGCAAACGCGGAGCGCAGCGCCTCGTAGCCGCCGTTTGCCCGATACGCGTCGAGGCTGAGCGGATCGATCACGCCGATGCGGCGCAGGAGAGTGCGGTCGGCGACAGGCTGGGGAAGTGCCGCTGCGACGGGGGCTTCCGGAGCGGGCCAGGCGCCCTCGAGGACGGACTGCGCGACGTCGGGCGTGCAGTTCTCGATGAGCGCGTGCCGGGCCGGCGAGCCGGCGAGGGTGACGAGCCCGACCGGTGCGCGTTCGCAGGCGCCGAGACACGGAGAGGCATGCGCGCCTCGCGGCACCTCGGCCTCGGTGGATCCGGCGGCGCGACATGCCGCGTCGACGCACATATGGACCTGGCGTGGGTCGGACTCCGTGAGTGGGAAGAGGGCGTAGAAGCTGGCCACGGCGAAGACTTCGGCCGGGGCCACATCGGTTCGGTTGCTGATCTCGTTCACCGCGCCGGGAGAGATCCACCCGACCCGATCGTTGACCGCATGCAGTACGCCAAGGAGTTCATGGCGGCGGTCACGGAGCTGCTGGCCGCCGCTGCCCACATGGAAGTCCGCCGCAGTGCGCTCGGCGGTTCGCCATCCGTCGATCGCCGGTCCGAGGACGGACTCGATGGCCGCCGCCTCGATCTCTGTCGCCGTGTCGCTGGAAGTCCGAAGGTCCATTCAACTGCCCGCTACGAGGGCGCTGTCGGACACCTTGTCGATGCGGACCGCGCTGGCCTTGAACTCGGCCGTGCCCGACTTGGGGTCGTTGGCTTCGATGGTGAGGATGTTCACGTCGACCTGTTCGGGGAAATGGAAGGTCATGAACACCAGACCGGGGCGAAGGGACGAGTCGATCTGCACGGGCGCTTCGACCGCCCCGCGGCGCGAAGCCACGAGGACGATCTCGCCGTCGACGATGCCGAGGGCCCGAGCGTCCTCGGGGGACACGTCGATGGTTTCACCGAAGCGCAGCGGCGACGCGAAGCCACCGGACTGCACACCGGTGTTGTAGGAGTCGAGTCGGCGACCGGTGGTGAGCCGCAGTGGGAACTCTTCGGAGAGCGTGTCGACCGGCGGGTCATCGATCACGACCGAGAACGGGGCGAGTCGGCCCCGTTCGGCCGGGTCGGCCGCCCACAGGCGTCCGTGGAGGAACGACGGTTCGATACGGTCGTGGCTCGGGCAGGGCCACTGGATGCCGTCGTGCTCTTCCAAGCGCGCATATGACATGCCGTGGTGCATCGGCGACAGCGCACGCATCTCGTCCCAGACGTTCTCGGCAATCTCACGAGGGTTCGAACCGTAGGACCAGTGCTGGCCCATCTTGGCGGCGAGCGCCACGATGATCTCGATGTCGTCCTTCGCGTCGCCCGGTGGGTTCAGGGCTTTACGGCAGCGCTGCACGCGGCGTTCGGAGTTGGTCACGGTGCCTTCGCTCTCGCACCAGCTGGCCGAACCGGGAAGCACGACATCGGCCAGCTCCGCGGTACGGGTCAGGAAGATGTCCTGCACGACCAAGTGGTCCAGACCTTCGAGCAGTTTGACGGCGTGTCCCTTGTCGGCTTCGGACTGCGCCGGGTTCTCACCGATGACGTAGAGCGAGCGCAGCTCGCCGCGGCCCATGGCCTCGAACATGGCGGTGAGGTGCCAGCCGTACTGATCCTGGATCTCGTTGCCGGTGCCGGCGAGTGACCATGCGTGGTCGTACTTGGCCCGCACGGTGGCGTCGAGGAGGTCCTGAAAGCCGGGCATGCGGTTCGGGATGGCCCCCATGTCGCCGCCGCCCTGCACGTTGTTCTGACCGCGCAGTGGGTTGAGGCCGGCGCCGAATCGGCCGACATGGCCGCCCAGGAGTGCCAGGTTGATCAGGGCGAGGACGTTGTCGACGCCGTTGTGGTGCTCGGTGATGCCGAGCGTCCAGCACAGCTGGGCGCGGTCGGCCCGGGCGTAGGTGTGGGCGAGGTCGCGGATCGCCTCGGCGGGAACGCCGGTGACGGCCGATCCGCGGGCCAGGGTCCACGGCTCGACTGAGGCGGCGTAGGCCTCGTAGTCGCTCGTGGAGCCTTCGATGAAGGCCCGGTTGGCGAGGCCGGCGTGGATGATCTCGCGGGCGATGGTGTTCGACAGCGCGATGTCGGTGCCGACGTTGAGCCCGCACCACAGGTCGGCCCACTGCGCGGTCTCGGTCCGGCGCGGATCGACGACGATCAGCTTGGCGCCGTTGCGGATCCCCTTCAGGACGTGCTGGAAGAAGATCGGGTGGGCGGCACGCGCGTTCGACCCCCAGAGGACGATGACATCAGTCGCCTCGATCTCGGCGTAACTCGAGGTTCCGCCTCCTGCTCCGAACACGGTGGCCAGACCGACCACGGAAGGAGCGTGTCAAGTGCGGTTGCAGGAGTCGATGTTGTTGGTGCCGATCACCGCCCGGGTGAACTTCTGGGCGATGTAGTTCATCTCGTTCGTCGACTTCGAGCAGGAGAACAGTCCGAACGCGTTCCGTCCGTGGGCGGTACGGGTCTCGGCGAACCCGCGGGCGGCCCGGTCCAGTGCCTCGTCCCACGTGGCCGGCCGAAGAATCCCGTTCTCCCGGACGAGCGGGGAGGTGATCCGGGGAAGCGGGGACGACTTCATGCCCCGGTGGGCCGGGCGTTTCGCGGTCGTGCTCATGACTTCTCCCGGGGTGACGGTGCGATGATCGCCAGTGTACTGATCAGGCTTCGAAAGTCCACCATGCGGGACGGGCCCGCAATGTGGAACTATGTGACCGCCAACACACTGCCCCATCCGACGATCCGCCCAACCCTGAGGAGCTCCCATGCCGTTCCCGTCTGATCTCGAGATCGCCCGTGCCGGAAAGCCACTGCCTTTGCCGGACATCGCCGCCGAGATGGGCATCGGCGAACATCTCCTCGAGCCCTACGGCCGCGAGCTCGCCAAGATCTCGCTGGAGGCCATCGATGAGCTGAAGGATCGCCCGAAGGCCAAGTATGTCGTTGTCACGGCCATCACCCCGACCCCGCTCGGCGAGGGCAAGACCACCACCACCGTCGGCCTCGGGCAGGCGATGAAGCACATCGGCAAGAAGGCCGTGATCAGCCTCCGCCAGCCGTCGATGGGTCCGACGTTCGGCATCAAGGGTGGCGCCGCGGGCGGCGGTTACAGCCAGGTCATCCCTATGGAACTCCTCAACCTTCACCTGACCGGCGACTTCCACGCCGTGACCGCGGCCCACAACCTCCTCTCGGCAATGGTCGACAACCATCTCCACCAGGGCAATGAGCTCGGTCTCGACCTCAACAACATCACGTGGCGACGGGTGCTCGACGTGAACGACCGTTCACTGCGCAACCTGGTGATCGGCATGGGCACCGCGGAGGACGGCGTCGTCCGCCAAAGTGGCTTCGACATCACCGCGGCTTCCGAGGTCATGGCCATCTTCGCCCTCGCGACGTCGCAGAAGGACATGAGAGCGCGTCTCGGTCGCATCGTCGTCGGCTACACCAAGGCCGGCGAGCCGGTCACGGCCGAACAGCTCCACGGGGCCGGTTCGATGGCCGTGATCATGCGCGACGCCCTCAAGCCGAACCTGCTCCAGACACTCGAGAACACCCCGGTCATCGTGCATGCGGGACCGTTCGGCAACATCGCCCACGGGAACTCGTCGATCGTCGGCGACATGATCGGCATCCACGCCGGCGAATACCTCATCACCGAGGCCGGGTTCGGGGCCGACATGGGCGCCGAGCGCTTCTTCAACATCAAGTGCCGGACCTCGGGCCTCGTTCCCGACGCCGCCGTTCTCGTGGCGACGGTGCGCGCCCTGAAGGCCCACAGCGGCAAGTTCAAGATCGTCGCCGGCAAGGCCCTTCCGGCCGAGTTGCTCGCCGAGAACCCGGCCGATGTCGAGGCCGGTGCCGCCAACCTGATCAAGCAGATCGAGAACGTGAAGGCCCACGGCGTCTCGCCGGTCGTCGCCATCAACGCCTTCCCGACCGACTTCGCCAGTGAGCACGCAGCCATCAAGCGCATCGCCGAAGCTGCGGGCGCCCGTGTCGCGGTGTGCACGCACTTCTCCGACGGCGGGGCAGGGGCCACCGACTTGGCCCGCGCCGTCGTCGAAGCCTGCGACGAGCCGTCGACCTTCGCGTTCCTCTATCCCGACGAGGCATCGCTCAAGACCAAGATCGAAACGGTGGCCACCAAGATCTACGGCGCGGGAAACGTCACCTACAGTGCGGCGGCCAACAAGCAGCTCGCCAACTATGAGCGCAACGGCTTCGGCCATCTTCCGGTGTGCATCGCCAAGACCCACCTGTCGATCTCGGCCGACGCGTCGCTCAAGGGTGCTCCGACTGGTCACACGCTCAACGTGCGGGAGGTACGCGCCTCGGTGGGCGCCGGGTTCATCTATCCGATCTGCGGCGACATGCGCACCATGCCCGGCCTCGGAACGCATCCGGCGGCGTCGATCATCGACTTCGACGAGAACGGCGAGATCGTCGGGCTGAGCTGATGATGGTGCCGATGATGCCGTTCCGTCCAACGCCTTCTCCTCCTAGGGTTGCCCCCGATGCCTGATGATCTTGCCCGTACCCCCGGTGGCGCCGTTCTGATGGACGGCATCCGCCTCCGCGACGAAACGATCGCGCGCTTACGACGAGAGATCGAGGCGGCGGGCTCGCCCCACGTGTGTCTCGCCACCGTGCTCGTCGGCGACGACAAGCCGAGCCGGGCGTACATCAACTCGAAGCAGAAGAAAGCGGGCGAGGCCGGGATCGTCTCCAAGCACACCGATCTGCCGGCCACCGCAACCCAGGCGGAGGTGAACGCGGTGATCGCCGCGCTTGCCGCCGACCTGATGGTGCACGGCATCCTGTGCCAGTTCCCGCTCCCCGCCGGCCTCGATGCCGACGAGGTCCTGTCCCTCATTCCGCCCGACAAGGACGTCGACGGACTTACCGAGCGATCCCTCGGCCGCCTCGTCCGTGGCCAGGCGGGTCACGTCGGATGCACGCCGCTCGGGGTCATGCGGCTGCTCGAGCGCTATGGCGTTGCCACCTCGGGCAAGCGGGCCGTCGTGATCGGCCGATCCACCCTCACCGGCCTTCCGCAAGTGCTGCTGCTCGGCCGAAAGGGCATCGACACCACCGTCACGCTCGCCCACTCCCGGACTCCCGCCGGTGATCTCATCGACGTCTGCCGGGCGGCCGACATCATCGTCGCCTGCGCCGGACAGGCCCGCATGATCACGGCGGCGCACGTGAAGCCGGGCGCCGCCGTCGTCGACGTGGGGATCTCGCGGACCGAGGCCGGGCTCGTCGGCGACGTGGACTTCGACGCCGTGCAGGCCGTGGCCGGGGCGATCACGCCGATGCCGGGCGGAACCGGGCCGATGACGATCGCCTGTCTGCTCGAGAACACACTCTCGGCGGCGAAGATGCAGGGCGCGTTCCCGTCCTGATGTGCGGCTGAACACCTCCCAGCGCCGTTGGGAGGTGTTCAGCCCCCATATATGGGGGCAACCTCTCTCCTAGTTGTCGGACCGATGGTGTTGCGAGCAGTCGAGCGGAGCGAGCGGCGCAGCGCCGGACAAGCGGAGGGGGCAACCTCTCTCCTAGTGTCAGCGGCGGCGTTCGGCTGCGGCTTGGGTGAGTCGGTCGAGGATGGTGGCCATCACGACGATGGCGAGGCCGACCTCGAACCCGAGGCCGGTGTTCGATCTCGTAAGTGCGCGTACGGCCTCGAAACCGAGCGCGCCCGAGCCGGTCATGCCGGCGATGACGACCATCGAGAGCACCATCATGATCACCTGGTTCAGGGCCAGGACGATCGAGGGCAGCGCGAGGGGTAGCTGCACGCCCCAGAGGACCTGCCGCTTCGACGCGCCGAAGCTTTCTGCTGCCTCGATCGGCGCAGCCGGCACGTGCTTGATCCCAAGGGCACACAAACGGATGCCGGCGGGAATGGCATAGAGCGACGACGCAATGATGCCGCCCGGGACCACCGAGATCGTGAAGATCATGACGAACGGAATCGTGTAGATCAGCGACGGGATCGTCTGGAGCGCGTCGAGCACCGGAGCGACGAACGCCTCCGCCCGCGGCCGTCGACCGAGGGCGATGCCGATCGGCAGCGCGATCGCTGCGCTCACCGTGGTCGCTACGACGACCTGTACGAGGGTCTCGATCGACAGCGTCCACATGCCGGTGAGTCCGACGGCGAACAAGCCGAGGGCGATGCCGAGCGCGAGCTTCCAACCCCGGGCGATGAAGCCGAGCAGGGCCGACGCCCCGATCAACACGGGCCAGGCCAGCGTGTTGGTGAGGAAATCGCGGGCACGGATGAGCACGTCGCGGACGATGAAGTCGTTGACGGGTCGGGTGATCCAGCGTCCGTTGTCACGTATCCAGCGGATACCGGTGTCGAGGGAGTCGGCGAACGACGACCTCCACGAAACCGGGAAGGTGTTCCATCCGGCGACCCGACCGACGACGATCGCCGTCAGGATCGCTGCGACCGCACCAGCGACGACACGCCGGTCGATCCGTGCCTGCACGCGGCGCTGGGTGACGAATGCTCCTGAGACCCGGTCGAGAACGATGGCGACGCACACGATGGCGAACCCCACGACCATGCCGCGACCGGCCGCCCGGATCTGGAGTGTCTCGAGCACTTCCTGGCCGAGCCCGCCGGAGCCGACGAGCGCGGCGATCACCACGATGCCGAGCGCCATCATGATCGTCTGGTTCACGCCGGCGGCGATCGAGGGAAGCGCTTGCGGGAGCTGGACCTTGGCGAGGAGCTGCCGGCGGGTCGAGCCGAACATCTCTCCGGCTTCGACGGTGGAGGTCGGGACCTGGGAGATGCCGAGCGCGGTGAGCCGCACCGCCGGCGGGAGTGCGAACACCACCGTGGCGACCGCGGCGGGAACCGGTCCAATGCCGAAGAACAGCGTTGCGGGTATCAGGTACACGGTCGACGGAACTGTCTGCATGGCGTCGAGGAGCGGCCGCAGGATCCGGTTGGCGAGCGGCGAGAGCGCCGACAGCACGCCGAGGGGGATCCCGATCGCCAGGGAGATCACCACGGACACGATGACGAGCGAAATCGTCTGCATGGTCTGGGGCCAGAGTCCGACGACGCCCGGGTAGCACGACGCGATCCCGACGACGATCCCGGTCCTCCACCGGCCGCGCCAGACCAGCAGGGCCATGGCAACGAGAGGGATGGTGAACCACGGGAGACCGATCAGGTTGTTCGCCAACCCGTTCAGCGCCCACTTCAGCGCGTCGGAGATCGGGGTGAAGAACCAGGTGAACAAGGGGTGGCTCAGCTGGTTGTTCCGAACCCAGCGCTGCATCTGGTCGACAGGTTCGTGCAGTTGCCAGTTCAGCCGTTCGGGGAACTTGCGCCCGACGCTGGAAGACGCGACAGCGACCTGCGCCGCAACCAGCAGGACGAGTGCGGATAACGCGACGGTCTTCTTCGTGACGGTCACCCGCCGCGTGCGACCCGTGGCCGTGATGACCGAGGCGGTCACGGCTGTTCCGGCCGACATTGCGGCGTGACGGCGGTGGTCCTCATACCGGGACTTGCGCGTCGTCGCCGACCAGTTGTCGGAAGTCGTCGATCGTGAGCATGCCGAGGAGCGATCCGGCGGCGTCCACCACGCCGACCGGGCCGGCATCCTCGAGGAAGAGGGGGATGAGGTTCTCGGCCAGCGTGTCCGGGGAAACGGAACGAGTTGGCGACGACCCGTCGGCCCTCCGCATGATCGTATGAGCGCGGATGACCTTGAGCTTGGGAACATCGCGGGTGAACGCGTGCACATAGGGAGTGGCCGGGTGGGTCACGACGACCTCAGGCGTTCCGATCTGCTCCAGCACTCCGTCTTTCATGACGGCGATCCGGTCGCCCAACCGGATCGCCTCGGCGAAGTCGTGGGTGATGAACACGATGGTGCGCCGGAGCTCACGTTGCAGGCGCAGCAGCTCGTCCTGCATGTCGCGACGGATCAGTGGGTCGAGCGCCGAGAACGGCTCGTCGAAGAACAGGATCTCCGGATCGAGCGTCAGGGCGCGAGCGAGTCCGACGCGTTGCTGCATGCCGCCGGAGAGTTGGTCGGGGAAGTGCGACGCCCATCCCGAGAGACCGACGAGTTCGACGACCTCGCCGGCCCGTCGTCGGCGCTCGGCCTTCCCCACGCCCTGGATCTCGAGGCCGTAGGCGACGTTGTCGATCACGCGTCGATGGGGGAAGAGCCCGAAATTCTGGAAGACCATGGCCATCTTCGACCGGCGAAGGGAACGAAGCGAGTCGGCGGAGATCCCGACGAGGCTCTGGCCGTCGATCGTGACGTCGCCGCTCGTGATGTCGTGGAGGCCGGAGAGGCATCGGATGAGCGTGGACTTGCCGCTTCCAGAAAGCCCCATGACGACGAACGTCTCGCCCTTCGCCACGGCGAAGCTGACGTCGCGCACCCCGACGGTGCAGCCCGTGGCGGTCTGGATGGCCGAGCGCTCGGCACCCTCCGCGGCCAGTCGGAGGGCCGAGGCCGTGTCGGCCCCGAACACCTTCCACAGCGCGCGAACGTCGATCACGAGGTCATCACCGGCGTGATCCTACGCACAGGTCGGCGGGTCGCGCCCGTGGTCGGATGGCCCTCCTCCGGTACCGGTCCTCGTCCAGAAGAGCTCTGGTGTGGAACACTCGTTGGCAATTGGCCTGCTCAGGCTTCACCTAGGAGGTTCACCCATGCGCCGCTCCCGTTCTCGTGCCACGCTTCTTGCGCTCGCGCTCGCCGCCACCGTCGCTTTCGCCGGCTGTTCGTCCGATTCCAAGGACACCGAGGCTGCCGCTGCCGGCGAGAGCGCGGTGGCCGGTGAAACCGCTGCGGCTGCCGCGCCGACCGGGGACAAGCCGACGATCAAGCTTGTCGAAAACGCCTGGACGGCGTCGGCCATCAACGTCGAGGTGGCCAAGCAGCTCATCGAGAAGAACCTGGGCAACAAGGTCGAGGTCGTCAAGATCGACGAGAACCTCCAGTTCGCCGGCCTCGCCGCCGGTGACCTCGACGCGACCTTGGAGATCTGGCCCTCCGGCGTGGTCCCCGAGGAGCAGAAGTACATCGACGACGGCCAGATCGTCAATGCCGGGCCGCTCGGCGCGGTGGGCAAGATCGGTTGGTTCGTGCCTGACTATGTGGAGGAGAAGTTTCCCCAGCTGAAGACCTGGGAAGGCTTCAAGGACCCGGAGGTCGCCAAGGCGTTTGCCACCGCGGAGACCGGTGACAAGGGACGGTTCCTCGGAACCGATCCGTCGTACTCCCAGTACGACGAGGCGATCGTGAAGAACCTCGGCCTACCGCTGCAGGTGCAGTTCTCCGGCTCCGAGGCAGCAACGGTCGCCGAGCTCGACAGCCGGGTGGCGGCGAAGGAGCCGGTGGTCATGTACTGGTGGACCCCGACGGCCGCAGTCGCCAAGTACAACCTGAAGAACATCGCCCTGCCGGCGTATTCGAAGGAGTGCTATGCCGACCCGGCGAAGATCGCCTGCGACTACCCCGAGGATGTTCTCTTCAAGGCGATCTCGGCCAAGCTCGAGTCCAAGGACGCTGCCGTCGCGGCCTTCCTGAAGAAGTTCTCGCTCTCGACCGAGGATCAGCTCGGCATGCTCCCGACCGTCGAGATCGACAAGAAGCCCGTAGCTGACGTCGCCTCCGAGTGGATCACCGCAAACGAGGCGACCTGGAAGGCGTGGCTGGCCTGATGGTTGATGGCGTGGTCGCCGCATGACCACTGTCCAGTCTGTCGAGCGCGCTCTGCTCCTGTCCGCGGTGGTTGAGTGACTGCCGTCCAGTCCGTCGAACGAGCATTCGCCATCATCTCCTGCCTCGCCGCCGGACCCGCCGGCGTATCCGACATCGCCGAGCGGGTCGGCCTGCCGAAGAGCACGGTCTCCCGGTTGCTCGTGACGCTCGTCGATCTCGGCGTGGTGGAGCAGAGCGCGCCGGGCAGCGGCTACCGGTTGGGGGCCTACCTGCAGACGCTGGCCGGCACCGCGCAGCCGACCCGGCGTCTCGTCGACGTCGCCCGACCTCACCTCGTCGAACTCGTCAACGCCGTCGGGGAATCGGCCGGGCTCTCGGTGCTCGACGGTGGCGAGGTGCTCTATCTCGATCAAGTAAGCGCACAGAGCGAAATTCAAGTTCGTGATTGGACCGGTGAACGGGTGAAAGCGCACCTGGTCTCGTC